>NZ_JAVRCP020000018.1:0-141518 GCF_034530675.2 Nostoc sp. DedVER02 | reverse complement strand
AACTTGACAGACTATTAACACAGACAAACAATAATTCGAGCAATTAATGTACCTTATAACTTCGGGAAGTGCTGTAACAATGAACTTTCAGGGTAATATTTAAAGCCATAGTAATTGATTTATAACTTTATTCCGTGGTAAGTCAAAAATGGAACTATAAAGCTAGTTTAGCTGTTTTATAGTTCCATTTAGGGAAATTTTTTATTGATACAGCAATCAGCATTACCTGAACCAGTTTTGTGTTTTGGTATTGTGTGCTTGAATTGAACGAATAAAGCGGGTGTTACTCATCAAGCGGTTCAAGTTGCATTTTGTGTTTCTCCGGTTGGCAAAGAGCGAATCAACTCTCGAATCACATCTGTTGCTGGTCGTCCTGTGATTGAGCAGTATTTTTCTAATCTTTCTGCTTCCCCGGATGCCAGATTGATTGTGAGTCGTTTAGTCGCCCATTTCTTATTCACTGATTTAATCAACTCAAATTGAAACTACTTCTCTAATATCAATCATTCAAGCTGTTATCACAATGATAAAAATAATGATATTAGCCTCAAGAAGCTGTAAAGTAAATGCTAATAAGTGTAAAGCCGTAGTGAAGAGTTTAAATTTAGTTTAAGTGATGAAGCTTAAGTAATTTAAAGGCAACAATTATGAGTAGAACATGAGCTAAAAGTTTTTCTATAATTAAGCATTCAGTGGAAATACATGGTAACTAGCAGCTTACCCACTGCATTGCTAGAGGCAATTTTGAACCAAGAGGATACCACCCGTTATCATCTTTCTCAACAAGCTCAGGGGTCACGTCAATTTCATAGCGATGGGACAACTCGGCTTTGCGCTGCTGGTGTCGTTGGGTTTTGGTTTTCGCCCGTTTGTCTTGCAGCTTCTTAAGTTCAGCCCCAGAGAGTTCATCTAAAACATCCTCTAAGGTTAGATATTGATAGATGAGTTACTCTGTATCACTGTTGTTGAGCAATTTCTGATTGGCTCAGTCCGGCATCATACGCAAGTTCGATCGCCTGTCGTTGCCGATCTGAAAGCTGGGTCAATGTCTGCCGTACTTGCTGCGATCGCTCATGCAAAATAGCCTGCTCAACCGGGTATACGCTCCTGGTGCAGCAGTGACGCTCTGCCCCCAAGGTTGCACTAACCCTCACCGATGCTTTATGGTACACTGTAGTGAATATCAAACCTCATCACAACTTCAACGAGATAGCACAAATGAAGTAGTACCAAACACCTGTTGCACCAAAGCAACAAATGTCAACGAAGAATAAACGCAACTAGTTTGACAGGGTTACTTCACATAGTCATGCACTAAAAATATTGTCATCACTCGTATCTATATTTAACTGCTTGACAAGTATCTGCGGCTAATTCTTTTGTGTCTAAACCCGTAATTTTTGTGAAGACACGGGTGGAAGTTTGCGAATTGAGGTTTGAGAATAATGCAGAAAAAATTAATACTATTAGCTGGGAATTTAACCTACGAACTCAGCTTAGATAGAACTTTATTTCACAAAATCCAGGTGAGTATCGAAGCAGGCGATCGCATCGCTTTAGTAGGTCGCAACGGTATAGGAAAATCAACCCTCCTCAAGATACTTGCAGGTCAAATTACCCCAAATGCAGGTTCCGTTTGCTGTAATGGTATTGTCTACTATTTGCCACAAATCAGCACTATCAGGCAAGAAATTACAGCAGATACAGTACTTAATTTTTTGACTTCCGTCTCTGATGAATGGTGGAAGATTGAGGAGATTTTGCAAACACAATTCGGGATAAATATTAATCTTTCTCTACCAATTGTTAACTTGAGCGGTGGAGAACTGACAAAACTATTTCTGGCGATCGGATTATCTCAACAGCCCAACTTGCTGTTGCTGGATGAGCCAACCAACCACATGGATTTACAAGCTTTAGAAAACTTAAGACAATTTCTCCAAAATTTCACTGGGGCGTTTGTAATTGTCTCACATAAACCTTTTTTCTTAGACCAAGTTACAGATATTACTTGGGAACTTACACCTGATGCTTTGAGAGTATATGGAGGGAATTTTTCTCAATATCGAGAGCAGAAAGAAATCGAGTTAGAGGTAGCATTGCGATCGCACGAAGTCGCCAGAAAGGAACTAAAACGTACCCAAGCCACAGCTATGCAAGAACAGCAACGCGCAGCCCAATCTAGCCGCAACGGTCGCGCCAAGTTTCTGAATGGTAGTATTGATAGAATGGCAGCAGGACTGATTAAAACCAAAGCTGAGGTCTCTACCGGAACTGCAAAAAAGAAACATGAGGTAGCAGTAGTCAAGGCTAATCAAAAGGTTGCAGAGACGAAAGTCAAAACTACGAAAGTCACAAGTATTCAGCTAGAAGAAAAAAATCAAAAGCGCCGAAATCTAATTAATATCCAAGGTGCAAATCTTAGGGTATCAGAACGTCTATTGATTCAAAATATTCAATTGCATGTATCTTCTGGCGATCGCATATCCATTATCGGCGCAAACGGTTCTGGTAAATCGAGTCTGGTAAAAGCTATTTTGGGAGTGGAAAACCAAACAGCAGTTTTAGAATCAGGTGAGGTTTTGCTAGCACCCGCTATGAAAGCTGTATATCTCGATCAAACCTACGAATTGGTTAATCGACAATACACACTTTTAGAAAATATGCAAGCTGCCAATCCTAATCTTAGCTATCAGCTTTTGCGTCAACAGTTGGGACACTTCCTCTTTAAATATGATGACGTTCATAAAAGCACGTCTGTGCTGAGTGGGGGTGAATTGGCGAGACTTGCGATTGCTATAATCAGTATCTCAGAAATCGATCTGCTGATTCTTGATGAACCAACTAATAATCTAGATATTGAAACTGTTGAACAAATGGTGGTAGGTATCAATAACTATCAAGGCGCTATTTGGGTCATTTCCCACGATATCGATTTCCTCAGCCGGATTAACATTACCCAAGGTTTCAAATTGAGGGAACAAACTTTGCACATGACAACTTATTTACCCAGCACACCAGAGCAATATTATCAAGAGTTGCTGGAATGTCATACATAAAGCGATCGCTTGTAGTGTTTTGATAGTCAACTCTCGATTTACCGCCTACAGAGCCGATACCGTCAATGCCCATTGCGATGTGTTTCCAAAAGGAGAAGACCGCACTATATCCTGTGGCCTCTGTACCTTTTCGCAACAGCAGGGTTACGGTTAGCATTCAACTGAAAAATGGTCGTCGCTATGACCTGCGCCCTTCGGGTAATCAACCCGGCAATTATCGTAATCAAATAATGCTGAACCAGTAATCTAAATGTGACTGGTATCACATCAGGTAGTGGCTCAGGGAGAGATCCTTCAACAGGGTCGCTCCTGTAATTCAACAAAGATCCGTAAATAACTTTTGATGAAGTAAATTTAACTGAAAGTGTTGCGAATCAGAAAATCAATGACATTATCATTTTTTAAATATCCCATAATAGGGTTAGTAAGTTGGACTTTGTTGGTTGTTAGCATTCCCTCGCTGTCTCTTTCTCTCTCTCCCTCTGTCCCCTCAAAGCTAGCACAATCTAATGGTAAAACAGCCATAGACTGGTTGAACCAAGGTTTACAGGCAATTCAGGCGGGAAAAGTACAAGATGCGATCGCAGCCTTTAAAGAAGCAGCCAAGTTAGATCCGAAACTAGCACCAGCGCACTATAATTTAGGGTTAGCATACCGACAAACAGGGCAATTACAACCCTCTGCGGACGCATTTTATCGAGCAACACAAGCCGATCCTAAATTTGCTCCAGCTTTTGCTAATTTAGGTGGTGCGTTGTTAGAGGGCAATAATTTACAGTTAGCTAACGATTATTTGCAACGATCGTTAGAACTAGATCCAAAATTAGGATTTGCCCACTATAACTTGGGTTTGGTACGAGAGCAGCAACGAGATTGTGAGAAAGCGATCGCATCTTTTAAAAAAGCCATAGAATATAGCAGAAATGCACCAGAACCTCCTTACCATATAGGGATGTGTTATCTTCAGCAAGGCAAACTCGATCAAGCAAGAAATGCCTTTAATCAGGCAGTAAAAATTAATCCTAAATATCCAGAAGCTTACTACAATCTCGGTTCAATTTGGTTTCAGCAAAACAAGTTACAAGAAGCATTAGAGGCTTTTAGAAAATCAGCCGAAGCTAACTCTAACTATCCTAATGCTTATTATGGTGCAGGGTTAGTTTTTATCCAGTTAAAGCAATATAGCGATGCAGTAAAAGTATTCCAATTCGCTAGAGATTTATATAACGCTCAGGGTAATCCTCAATGGGCCAAAAATGCCGAGCAATTGTTGCAACAGGCACAAAATTTAAAATGATTGTCATTAGTCATTTGTCATTTGTCTTTTGTCTAAAACTAATGACCAATGACCAATGACTGATAAATTACCAACCTCGCTGAGGCGCAAAAGCTTAATATTGCATAACATAAAACTATTGGGTTGACTCGCTGGTGTTGTCTGAACTTGTCCCGATTGGAAAGAAATGTACATGCAAAAGCGCCAGAAAAGTCGATTTTTATTTAGCGATCGCTGGCTCGATCGGCACTCAATTGTTCGCAACATGGAAGCCTTTCAAGACTTAATTGTGATTGTCTTGTGTTTGGGTTTGTTCGCCGTCATGCTGATCCAATTGTGGGGGATAGCGATCGCCCTCGTGCAGCCACTAGACTATAAACACGTGACTGCAAAAATACTATTTGTGTTAATTTTAGTCGAGTTATTCCGACTATTAATGGTTTACTTGCAAGAACATAGTATCTCTGTGGGTGTAGCAGTTGAGGTAACAATTGTATCCCTACTGCGAGAAATAGTAGTTCACGGAGCGCTGGAAATTTCCTGGGTTAATACGCTTGCAATTTGTGGTTTGTTATTTGTTCTAGGTGGACTCCTCGTGGTGTGTGCTAAAACACCACACATGGATTGTATGAGCGCGAACACCAAGCTTTGTCCAGTTGTGTATAAAGGAGGTAGAGAACGGCAAAATGATTTGGAATTCCAGTATTCACGTCAATGTGATGATAATCAACCTCTTGGATAAATTTCTATGAAAATGAGGAGTAGGAAGACGAGGTAGAATTTTCTCCCTTGTCTGTCCTATATCCTGATTTATCTGTAGAGTAATGCTAATTATTCATTTGAGCGATACCGACATAGCAATCCTATTTGATTTGTGAGAATTGGAATCCACAGATCCCAGA
Organism: Nostoc sp. DedVER02; assembly: GCF_034530675.2. NCBI lineage: Bacteria > Bacillati > Cyanobacteriota > Cyanophyceae > Nostocales > Nostocaceae > Nostoc > Nostoc sp. DedVER02. The sequence continues at coordinate 136,281 of NZ_JAVRCP020000018.1, read as the reverse complement.
CTTACTAAAGAAGTTGGGGATCTTGTTTTTATGCACTAGTATGTATGGAAAAAAGAGATTGGATACTGTTGTAACCTACACTCGCAAGGTACTTTCGACGTATTGAAATATACTCTTTTTGGAAGATGAATCGCTCTTTCAGGATGAGTATAAAGTTAATTAGAAATTCTCAAAGAGGGTCAAGCAATGACTACAAATATAAGTAACGGACAATCTCAAACAGCGATTAGCGACTTAGAGTATGATTTTGTCACCGTCTTGCACAATAAGGCTGAAGCTGTTAAAGCTTATGATACCTACATCCAAGATGCAGAGCAAGCAGGTTCTCAGCCTTGTGTAGAGTTGTTCCAAAAATTGCGGCAATCTGATATTGAACATGTACAACAGATTCGCCAACATCTACAACAAGTGCTGCAACACGGTAAGATGTAACCCAGATTTTTAGTTCGTAGGCGTAAGTCCGAGGTAGACATCGCTTCTGGTTTAGCTAAAAGAAAAAGAGGCGATGTCTAAAACAGGCTATGACGCTCTCTACGAGACGCTAAAAGCGTAGCTTGCAACTCTTACAGAGTAAGCGGACTCGCTAACGCTTCTCTACGAGACGCTGCGCCTAGCTTGCTTATCCGTTCGCGTAGCGTTCCGCAGGAAAGGAGTAAGCTATGGGTGTCGCACTTGCTAATTAAATTAGACGCAAGCACTACCCAGTATCAGATGACTAATTTTGCGCTGCTTGCTGTACTTGCGCCACCGTTAAATCGAGAGCCACCGCCACTTGCTCTACACTCAATCCCAATGCCAACAACCGAGGAATAGCTTCTAACTTAGCTTCCTGGCGACCTTCCTGGCGACCTTCCTGGCGACCTTCTTCTAAGCCGTCTTTCAGGATTGATTGATACATCCGTGTTTTTTTGAATTCATCGTCTATACCCAACATTTCTGCTAACTCCTCTCGGCTTAACCGGGTAAATTTGTACAACAGAATAGTCTCTATTAATTCTACAATTTGTTTGCTGGTAGATTCATCTGCCAGTTGTTGCTTTGCTTGTAAAATCAATTCTCTACCTTTGTCAATGGCTGTCTCTTCTCTTTCGATAATTAATTTAACGATCGCAACTTGAAGTGAGTTCTCCGTCGTATCTAATTCATCTAGATAAATGCGTCGCACTTGTGAACTGTCTAGTAACAACTCATACGGTAGACGATCGCTCGGATCTGAACTCCTTTGAGGATAGATAACCACAGCACGCCAAAAATTGACGGATTCGTTTTGACGCAAGTAAGTGAAGATTTCGGCAAAGAAGCGTCTATCAAAAGTTGAGTCTAATTGAAACTGGACTTCAACAAAGTAAAGTGGTTGATTTATAGTTTCAGTTGTGGGGATAAATACCCCATCAATCCTAAAAGCAGTTTCTTTTACTTCAAGTGAAACAAATTTATATGCGTTGGCATTGGCAGTCTTGTTGCCAATTATAGCAAAAAATATGCTAGGGAAAGTTTGAAATAGGTTATAAAATATTTTATCAGTTTGCACCTGGATTTAGTCAAGCGAAAATTGGATATTAAAAGCTTATCAAGAATAGTGTATACACGTCTAATTATGCATTAAAAAAAGCAGATGAATGTTAGCATCTGCTTTCAGCAAAAAGCCTTTATTTAATTTACTTTGATACCAACTGATTAAGTGGAGCAACCCCAGCTAAATCTAAAATCGGTGCGATCGCATCTTCCCGTTTAACTGCCATCAAATGGACACCTTGACATAATTGCCGTGCTATCTGTACTTGCTCTGCGGCAATTTTCATCCCTTCCTCAAAAGGGTCTTTGGCTTTTGCCAATCTATCAATAATATGCTGGGGAATATTTACACCCGGAACACATCTATTAATAAACTGGGCATTTTTTGCCGATTTCAACAGAAAAATTCCTGCCAAAATTGGTTTTTTATAGCCAGATGCAATGGTATCCATAAACTTTTCTAGTAGCTCAAAATCAGTAATTAACTGACTTTGAAAAAACTGCGCTCCAGCTTCGATTTTGCGTTCAAATCGACTTTGTAAACCCGACCAACTTTTACATTGTGGGTCTACTGCTGCGCCAACAAATAAATCTAACGCTCCATCAGTCAAGGGTTTTTCGTTACAATCAACACCTTGATTCATCTTCCGAATTAGTTGCAGTAGTCTAACCGCTTCTAAGTCAAACACTGCTTTGGCATCTGGATGATCGCCTGCTTTTACTGAGTCGCCAGTTAAAGCTAAAATATTACGAATACCTAAAGCATGAGCGCCCATTAAATCAGCTTGTAAACCAATGCGGTTGCGATCGCGGCAAGCAACTTGACAAATCGGCTCGATGCCGTTTTGCGACAAAATCACCGACGCGATTAACGAAGACATCCGTAACACAGCGCGGCTACCATCAGTAACATTGACGGCATGAACCCTCCCCTTAAGAGTCGCCGCCATTTGAATCATGTGCGCTGGATCTCCCCCTTTTGGCGGTGCTACCTCGGCGGTAACTAGAAATTCACCTGCTTGTATAGCTCTACGGAAGGCTGTGGGGCTATGGGTGTGATACATAAAATTAAGAATTTCAATTTCTTAAATGGTATAGCAAATCACACCTAAAAGCGAAAGCTTAGAGAGGAAGCGAATAGCCTAAAGCAGCTTTTACTTGTGATAAAGTTTGATTGGCGATCGCTCTAGCTTTTTCCCCACCATCCCGCAACACAGACTCCAAATAACTTTTGTCTGCCGTTACCGAATGATATTTTTCTTGAATTGGTTTCAGGGACTCAATAATTGTGTCCGTTAATAATGGCTTAAATTGTCCCCAGCCCATATCTTGACACTCAACAGCTACATCTTCCTTTCTCTTCCCAGACAGCAATGTATACAGCGTTAACAAATTATTACACTCTGGACGCGCTGGATCGTCAAAAGTTAAACCCCGAATCGGATCGGTTTTACAACGCTTAATTTTGTATTGAATCTGTTCTGGTGAATCGAGCAAACTGATTCGGCTTAACTCCGAAGGATCGGACTTCGACATTTTGCGTGTACCGTCAGCCAAACTCATCACCCTTGCCCCTTCCTTACGAATCAAAGGGTCTGGTAACTTCAGCACGGGCTGATCTGGTTTACCAAATTGGTGATTTAACCGAGCTGCAATATCCCGTGTCAATTCCAAATGTTGCTTTTGGTCTTCACCCACTGGCACTTTATCCGCTTGGTAAAGCAAAATATCAGCTGACATCAAGACAGGGTAATCCAATAAGCCTGCACTCACATTTTCTCCCTGCTTTACAGCCTTTTCTTTGAACTGGATCATATCTTGCAGCCAGTTTAGAGGTGTAATGCAGTTGAGCAACCAAGTCAGTTCACTGTGGGCCGAAACGTGAGATTGCACAAAGATGGTGGAGTGATTTAAATCAAGACCACAAGCTAGATACAGAGCAGCAAGAGTATAGGTATCATCTGCCAACTGTTTTGGATCGTGTGGCACTGTAATCGCGTGCAAATCAGCCACAAACAGATAATTTTCGTATTCGCTCTGACCTTCTACCCAGTTGCGAATGGCTCCCAAGTAGTTACCTAGATGGTAATTGCCGGTTGGTTGAACTCCAGAAAGAACACGTTGCTTGCCCATAAATTCCAACTTAGTTATCTCAAATCCTCGCTATGGCGCGGTTCAAATTTTGATCGCTAGCGATCGCACATAAATCATATTATTTTACAACTGCCCATTGCGTCACAGGTGCCATTGCCCGCCAGCCTAAAAATTTACCAATAGGTTCCGCCCGTTGAATGGCAATACGAATTAAATCCCCACCGACTCGTTCATGCCATTGGAATAAAGTTTGCTCGCCCTCTACTGTCACCACATTTGCGACCAAATGCCCACCCGGCCGCAGTGCTTCCCAGCAAACATCAAAGAGTCCTGTTGCTGTAACCCCACCACCAATAAAAATGGCATCTGGTGTTGGCAGGTTTTTCAGGGCTTGGGGCGCTTTCCCTGCAATGATTTGCAGATTTGGAGTACCGAGAGTGGCGGCATTATCGGCAATATAGAGTAGTCTAGATGAGTTTTGTTCGATCGCGATCGCTCGACACCGAGGATTACTCCGCATCCATTCGATGGAAATTGAACCGCAACCCGCACCAACATCCCACAACAGTGCGCCTGGTGTGGGTGCTAAAGCTGCTAGAGTAATTGCCCTAACTTCCCGCTTCGTTAACTGTCCATCGTGGCGGTAAGCGCTATCTGGTAGCCCTGGTAATCTTAGTAATGGAACAACCCCAGCATCAGCAATACAATAAACTGCGATCGCATTCAACGCCGCAACTTCAGTTTCATTCCAAGATGCAGCCGTCCCTTCGATAATTCTTTCATGAGTGCCGCCCATACGCTCCAGCACGGTCATTTTACTGCCACCATAGCCGCGATTTGTCAAAATCTCCGCAACAACGGCGGGTGTGTCCTTCCCTTCGCTCAAAATTAACAGTCGTGCTTTTGGGTAAATATAAGACTGGAGTAGGGAGGATGGACGACCATTTAAACTCAAGGTTTCCACTTCAGTTAAAGACCATCCCATCCTGGCACAAGCGAGGCTGAAGGCTGAAGGTGCGGGGATAATCGTCATTTCAGAAACCGGAATTCGCCGCATTAAGGTGACACCAATGCCGTAACACATAGGATCGCCGCTTGCAAGTACGCAGATTGACTGACCACGACGCTGAATGATTTCGTTTACAGAGGTGCTAATTGGTGATGTCCAGACTAGTTTTTCACGTTCATCGTCTGTAGGCAGCATTGCCAAATGGCGATCGCCTCCGACAATTACTTTAGCTTGAGTGATTAGGGAAAGAGCGATCGCGCTTAACCCCTCTAATCCATCTTCCCCAATACCGACGATAGAAAGCCATTTCTTTGTCATGTTAATTCATAATTAAATTAATAATTTCTAGTTCATAACTAATATTTGACGATAATTCTAATTCTTAATTACAATCTGCTTTCGCCGGATCATCCCAACACTCATACAAATACTCAAACCCCGGATTCTGCCCCGAATTCGCCGCAGCTTTGAGTTTCTGCATACGTAGCGATCGCACATTTGCCCTTGCAACAATCGTCTCATGCGACCATTTTTCAGCATTGGGGACAGGCACGACAGAACTTTCACCTTCATGATTTGCTTTGACCTTTTCACCCGAAACTGAATTTTCAACCAACAACGTAACTGAATTTCCCTGTTTTACAAGCTCTGGTGTTTTATAAGCGATCGCTGCATTCGCCAAATAACGGAACCAACCGGACTGGAAAGAGGTGTCCAAAAGCACAAACTTCAAAGACGGCGAAAAAATCGGTGTTGCTAGATTCGGATGATGGATGATGATACCATGCTAGAGGAAACGGTGGAAGCCGCAGTCTTTCTTCAAGAGAGCAGCTAAATTTCTTTGCCCTAACTTAGAGCGATTGTCCAAGGTTTTTCAGATCGTGGAAAACCATAAAGAGAAATTCAAATGAACTACGACATCAAAGACAAAACCATTTTGGTTACGGGCGCAAATCGTGGCATCGGCAAGGCGATAGTTGAGTCCTTTATTGAACATGGAGCCAACAAAGTCTATGCGGCTGTTCGTCAGATCAACAGTGTCTCCTCATTGGTTGAACAATACGGCTTACGGGTAGTACCAATTCAGGTTGATTTAGGCGATCCCCAATCTATTGTTGCTGCTGCTCAAAGTGCCCCAGATGTGCAAATAGTTGTCAATAATGCAGGAGTCTTTCAAGCTGGAACTCCCCTAACTGAGAATGCAATCGCCGCTCTCGAATTTCAGATGAAGATCAATGTATATGGATTGATTTACATGGCTCAGGCGTTTGCCCCGGTACTCAAAGCCAATGGAGGTGGTGTCTTTGCCCAAATCAATTCTGTTGCTTCGCTCAAGGGTTTCCCTGACTCTGCGACTTACTGTGCCTCAAAAGCTGCGGCCTATTCAATCACCCAGGCATTACGAGAACTATTAAGTAAGCAGGACACGCTTGTACTAAGTGTTCACCCTGGCCCAATTACCACGGATATGAGCGATGCGGCAGGAATGAGTGAAGTTTCACAGCCACCTGCACTTGTGGCAGATGGGATAATAAAAGCTCTCAAAGCTGGGGATTTTCACGTCTTTCCTGACTCGATAGCGAAACAAATGGGCGATGCTTATAAAAGCTTTGCCCAAAATGTCGTTGAAGTGTCATCAAGTTAACTACATTACAGGGTAATGCTCTAGACAAGGAAATCTGGGTATTAAACAGCAAGCCCAAACTCTTCTCTATTGATGAACAAACCAATCACAATATCATGCATCAAATCCATTAAAAATAGGAAATCACAATACTGAATTTATAGCAGCGATATGGCGCGAATCTTATACTATGCACAGCGCTTACCTTACGCTCGGAAAGTGAGAATTGTCCTGGCACAGAAGCAGCTACCTTACGAACCCAAAGAAACAGACATTAACAATAAATCAAGAGAATTTCTGAGTTTATCTCCCATCGGTAAAGTTCCGGTATTGGTGGATGAAAATGACCTCGTTTTTTGGGATTCAACTATTCAATAGAAGGAGTAACTAATGATGACCGAACGAGAATTTCCGAACTGGGAAGCGCTCTATCAAGAACAAGCCGTTGAAACCATGCCCTGGTTCAACCCTAGCTTAGATCCAGATATTGAAGAAGCGCTCCTTACCCTTGAACTGAGCAATGGTTCAGTGCTGGATTTGGGAACAGGGCCGGGAACTCAAGCGCTCGCCCTAGCCGAACGAGGATTTCAGATGATGGCGACAGATTTATCAGAGGCGGCCATTCGTCAGGCGGCAGCAAAAGCAAACCAAAAGGGATTAGAAATTTCGTTTCAGCAAGATGATATTCTCAACAGTCGTTTGGAACAATCTTTCGATTTGATTCTTGACAGAGGATGCTTCCATGTTCTACCACCCCAAAGCTATGGTACTTATGTGCAAACAGTCGCAAGCTTATTAAAGCCTAAGTGCTACCTGTTACTAAAATGCTTCTCTCAAGAGGAAACAAGAGAACAAGGCCCTTACCGCTTTAGCCCAGAGGAGATTCAGGAGATATTCAAAGAACGATTTAATCTGCGTTTAGCTAAACAAACGGTCTATCATGGGATACTCGATCCCCTTCCTAAAGCACTCTTTTGCATCTTAGAAAAGCATTGATTTTTTTGCACAAATTTATCACTCATTCATAAAACAGGGCTATGCGCCAGAGTCTAGCTTGAAAGCGAGTAGCGAGTAGCGATTAGCGATCGCCTGACTCGACTATTTAAAATTTTAGGCAGACACAAAACCCTACCCCTGCATCGGAAACCGCCGCATCATCTCCTACACCTCCACCGCCTTACCCTCTGGCGTGTACACAACCTCACCCGACATCGCAATCACAATCCTTTCCTGCCGCACTCATTCAAACCAATTGTTCACAGCAGATTTCACCTGTGCAGACTCCGGCTTACTCATCCCACTTCACTAGCAACCCATCCACAATCGCAACACCCCACTGTGGAAACTTCGCCAATAGTTTTTTGATCACAATCTGCTTTCGCCGGATCATCCCAGCACTCTTGCAAATACTCAAACCCTGGATTCTGCCCCGAATTTGCCGCAACTTTTAATTTCTGCATCCGCTCCGGTCGTACATTTGACCTTGCGACCACTTTTCAGCATTTGGCACGGGCGGCGCGGAACTTTCACCCTCATCAACTACTTTGACTTCTACAGCCAAAACTTGTTTTTTTCGCTGACAAGGAAGCAGAATAACCCTGTTATAATTGCTCCCGTGTTTGATTAGCGTAGATGTGAAACGGCTTGTTGCTAGACATCGCTGAAGTTGAAGAAAATTCATTTTGTGCAACGGGCGTGGCGGAATAATTTTATTTTCCTCGTTTATTCTCTGTTTTAATCCCTAATTGAGTTATTCAAATTCAGGTGGCCATAATTCGGCTATTGCTAATTCCCAACCTGGAAGTAACTCTGGTATTACTAATTTGTCGTTATCTCTTAAAATAACTGCTTCCTGGTTAGGGCGATAAACTGTAACTAAAAGTTTGTCAGGGTCAATGAGAATACCTACTGTAGAACCAAGTTCTAGGAATAGTTTTATTTTTTCTTCCAGTGGTTTGATACGGTCACTTTTAGATTTGACCTCAACCGTGAGATCGGGGACTAACTGCACAAAATCACGCTGAGTTTTCTTGAGTTGTTCTGCCCGAACAAATGAAACATCTGGAGCGCGTAAGTTTCTTTTTTCCGGGTCGCCCATAGTTTCACCGATTTCAATGCTTGGCAAGATAAAACCAGCGCTGGAACCTGTAACTCTGCCTAACTTGCGAGGCATCACCCACATATTAAGAAACGTTAATAGGCGAGAACCAATTTCGTCTGACTCATAATCGCATGGCCCCATAACGATGATGTTTCCCTCTACTAGCTCCATCTGCCAATCGGGATTCTGTGACTGTAATTGTTCTAAGTCTTTGATTGTCAGAGACATAAGGTATAACTCGCTTTCAAGCGCGATCTCTTTCTATGATACGCAATAAGCCTACGGCATGGCTTCGCTTACCGCAACAAGCAGGGGATATTGACCTGGATGAGAGAGAAATACGTCGCCTCATTGATGCCCAGCTACGAGCAGCAGGATGGGAAGTAGATTCACAACATCTTACTTGTGCTGATCAATCAAACTGAGATCATGCTTAGAAACTCCCTTAATAAATTTGGAACTGCTTCCATATATTGGTTTCGATGGATTGCATTCATTGTGGATAAAACTGGTAGCCACCTCAAAGCTACAACAATAGGAGACAACTGTTGAGCTTGCTCAAACGCTTGTTGGAGTCTTTCCTTAGTCTCATATTCAGCCCATTGTTCTAAGTAGCAAGCTCCCAGTCGCTCAAACCAAGATGAATTTTTTGCTAATTTAAATCTCCTCTTCAAACAATCGTAGGTACTATGGAGGCTGAAGAAAGGATGAGTGATGCTACTATCACCCCAGTCAAAAAACAAGTAATTTTCATCGCAAATAAAGATGTTCCCATCGTGTAAGTCACCATGATGCAAAGTTTCTGGTATACCAAAGGTCGCTAGTTCTTCACATAATTTAACTAATAAGTTAGCCTGATTCTGTAAACACTGATATTCGAGTAAATTAAGTCCACCAGGCTGATTCAGCCCTAATGTTTCGGTATCCATTAGCAGTTGTTGAAACATAACAGGCAAGCTTGCTAAACGACGATCAGGCACACCCAGTTCCAGAAACTCATTAAGATATTTGGTACAATCTTGTTGCAATTTTGCATAGCAGGGTAAAAGATTCTGCCAATGTTTAATGTCATCTTCAATTTTCAGAGTGTCCTGAAGCATCATCCCTCCATCAAGCATAAGTAGCCAACCAAGCTCCCCATTAATCGCTAAAACTTGTGGCATAGATTGAGGATACCGATGCGATAGAACTTGGCTAAGTGCGGCTTCATAAGCAAGCTCTGATACAACTGCTTTGAAATAAATGTTACCGATGCTTGTGGGTATTTGCAGAACTGTTGACCAGTGACGAACGCGAAGCTGCTTAATTGAATCAATGCGTTTGATCTCTTTTTGATGTAACTCACAATCAATCCAACTACTGGCTTGCTCAAGCCAGCTTTGTTGTGTCCAAAGTAGTCCATCAAAATAAGTCACACAGATCCTCAACGAATGTTTTTTAATTGCAAATGCTTTTTTGTTAGTTTAACCTGACTTCAAATAAGTAGCGTCTGGTTCGGCAACTCGCGATCCCTGTTGTTTTGGTGAAGTCCTGTATACGACAACAAACATCTTTTACCTTTCCCCTTTCGCCTTTAACCTTTTCCCTTTTATTAAGGGCGCTTTCATACAAGTAAAAAGGGTATAGTGATCTCTATGTTGCATACAAGATATACCAAAGCTGCTAAACCATCATCCTTTGGAGGAGTAAAAATTCTAAATTAAATATTTAGAATATATTAAATTCATATTCTGCAAAAGTACAGATAGATGCGGGATCTACCGACACCGTATAGAATAAATGCGCGCACGGCAAGGAGATTACTGTAGAGACAGCATGGCGTTGGGGATGGGAACGAGTATTGTAATATGCCAGTATTTGAAGTGCGACGCTAAATAGTCCGTCGCAGATATCGCTCCCACACCGCTTGTCTATTTTGAGAATTATTTTATCTGAGCTAAAATTCTTTTACTTTGGTTCCACTCTCAAATAAAATTGTGTAGCCACAAACTTAGTATCTCTCTTGGTTGGATCTGCGTTTTCTGCTACCTCAGTTTTACCTAGAGCAATCAAACCTTGATCGAAAATTTCATTTGTTGCTGCGTCAAGTTGTTTTTGTGTTGCACCAGTTTGACTCAAATCAATTGACGAAACTTGAGCAGTCTTAGGTTTATTTAGAACCAGATTATCTGTAGAGAAGCAAGGAGTTGTGATGCAACGAATACCATTGTCTTTTAGTGCTACAAAAGTACCTTTTGCTGGGGTATTTGTCGCCGCATAGAAGGCTTCTTTTACTCTCAAATTCCCAAACTCACCGAATCCAGAAAATGTTGCTGGAACGATGTTACCTCTGAGAACCACACGGCTACCATCATCATTTTGAATTTTTATTAGTTCGTAAGCCGAGAGTTTCAGGGAACTCCAATCAATTGCAGACACATAGCATTCGGAGCGAAAAACACCATCTAAGCAAGGAGTAGCTTTCAAATTGACAAGCTTTATAAAATATCCACCGCATATTGGAGAAGCACATTTGCGAAAATCTCTTCGCACCATGTAATATCCCCACTGTGGAAACTCTTGGTTTTTGACAGTGACTGCAACAGAATCAGTAGTCTCTGGAGCAGAAATATCTTGCGCCGATACTTTGGAGAAAAATTCGTTGCTAACTATTATTGCACCTAATAGGGGAATAATTGAGTATTTGTAGTTAAGCGATATTTTGTTCATGGGAGCTTTAAATTTTATTTAAGAGTTCAATACTTTTATTAAAAGCTAAGAGAAGAGTGTAAGAAAATTGCTGTCAAGTACAAAAAATTATACCACTATTATCTATGTAAATTTTTTGGCGAATTGTTACAATGATTGAAAAAAAATTCAGATGTTGTGAATACATCCGTCAGAATGCAACCAGTAGGGATTCAGAACTGCTACTAATGGGCACCAAGTTGATACGGAAAGAAATAACGCTAGAGGCAGCATGGCGTTGAGAATGGAAACGATTCCTGAAATATATGCTTTATTTTACGGGCGAATTTATTACTCATCCCAATCCACCAACACCCCATCAACACAAGCAATTCCCCACTGCGGATACTTCGCCAGCAATTTTTTGATCGCAATCTGCTTTCACCAAGTAGGTGTAAGCAGCTAAACCAGCCATCAAATTGACCAGAGCGCACTTCGTCTATCCAGTTAAGCAAATTCTTATCTAGCAAGCTTTTTGGGCTGTTTTATCCGTCGAACTCACGTTAACAGAAGTTTGGATGCTATTCTTTGCAAAGAGCAGCCACTTAACTCTTATATGCAAAACCAATGGGCAGTTCTAACCAAATATTAATTTTATTTGCTCACCCTGCACTTGAAAAGTCACGGGTGAATCGACATTTGATTCAAGCTGTTCAGGGGTTGGATTCAATCACTATTCATGACCTCTATGAGGCATACCCTAACTTTGACATTAATGTGAAGTTTGAACAGGATTTACTCCTTGCCCACGATATTATCGTTTTCCAGCATCCCTTCTACTGGTACAGCAGTCCTGCTATTTTGAAGGAGTGGCTGGATTTAGTGTTAGAGCATGGATTTGCTTACGGTAATACAGGAACGGCGCTGCATGGCAAAAAACTGCTTTCAGCAATCACGACGGGGGGAAGCGAACAAGCTTACTGTCGGGAGGGATATAACTACTTTTCTATCCAAGAACTGCTAGTGCCATTTGAGCAAACAGCGCGTCTTTGTGGCATGGAATATTTACCGCCCTTTCTTGTACATGAAACACATCAGCTACGACAGCAACACCAAATTGCTAAACACGCAGATGATTACCGTACTGCAATCATCGGTCTGCGTGATAACACTATAAGCTGGGAACTTCTCAAGCAATTCAAACATTTAAACCAAAACTTAGCTGAAGTGATCAAGATACAAGAGGCCCCATACCATGCACAATGAAGATTTTTTCTTTCAAGCATTTATTTACTTGATGGCGGCGGTGCTGTCAGTACCAATTGCCAAACGATTAGGACTTGGTTCAGTTCTAGGCTATCTGATTGCCGGGGTAATCATTGGCCCCTTTGTACTAGGCTTTGTGGGAAGTGAGGGAAGCGATGATGTGATGCACTTCGCCGAGTTTGGTGTAGTGATGATGCTCTTTTTGATTGGTTTGGAACTGCAACCATTCCTGCTGTGGCGATTGCGCGTCCCGATTCTTGGATTAGGAGGTTTGCAGGTTCTAGTTACGACTTTGGTTATAACTGTCCTGAGTTTAATTTCCGGGCTCTCGTGGCAAATGGGTTTAGCGATCGGCATGATTCTATCATTGTCTTCAACGGCGATCGTTCTCCAAACCCTAAACGAGAAAGGGTTAATAAAAACAGAAGGCGGACAATCGTCCTTTTCAGTACTGCTGTTTCAAGACATCGCAGTTATCCCAATGTTAGCTCTGTTACCGTTACTGGCAATGAAAAACAGCCCGACAGTGAGTTTGGTTGTTAATCGGGTAATCTTTGTCGCCGCAGAGCAACAAAAGGCAACTGTACCAGGTTGGCAACAAGCCTTGCTGGTCATGGTAACAGTGGGTGGCATTATTGTTGCCGGACGGTTTCTAATGCGCCCGATTTTCCGCTTTATTGCTGCTACCCGATTGCAAGAAATTTTCACGGCGACAGCTCTACTATTGGTGATTGGGATTGCCCTGGCGATGCAGCAGGTTGGTCTTTCACCTGCACTGGGTACGTTTGTTGCCGGAGTTGTTTTGGCGGATAACGAATATCGTCACGAACTGGAGACTAATATTGAACCTTTCAAAGGCTTATTGTTGGGGCTGTTCTTTATTTCGGTTGGGGCTAGCATCAACTTTAATTTGCTAATTCAACAACCCTTTTTGATTCTTGGATTAGTCATCGGACTAGCAATTATTAAGTTTGCAGTGCTGTTTGGGTTGGGTTGGTTGTTCAAGTTGGAAGCCAGCCAGAATCTACTTTTCGCCTCCGCCCTCGCCCAAGGAGGTGAATTTGCCTTTGTTCTGTTCTCGTTTGCTACTAAAAATAACGTCCTAACTACAGCCGTGGGGGGTATCATTGTTGCCGTTGTTGCATTGTCAATGGTGCTGACACCATTAATCATGCTGATTAATGAGAAGTTCGTGCAGTCTCGTTTCGTAACCACAGCAGTTGAGCCAGAAGCAGATTCCATTCATGACAATGAAAATCCAGTAATCATCGCAGGCTTTGGCCGCTTTGGACAAATTGTTGGTCGTTTACTGATTGCCAATGGCTTTAAAGCCACAGTTCTCGATCACAACCCGACTCAAATTGATATGCTGCGGCGTTTTGGTTTCAAAGTCCATTACGGAGATGCGTCCCGAATTGATTTGCTACATACAGCAGGAGCAAGGCAGGCGAAGCTATTTGTTTTAGCCATAGATGATCGCCAGAAAAGCCTAGAAACTGTTGATCGGGTTCATAAATATTTTCCTCACCTGAAAATTTTAGCGCGGGCTATTGATCGTAATCATGCCTACGAGTTGCTTCGGCGAGGGGTTGAAGTGGTTGAACGGGAAACCTTTGGTTCAGCGGTAGAGATGGGAGTGGAAGCACTCAATTTATTGGGTTTCCGCTCTTATAAGGCGCGTCGAGCCGCTAACATCTTTAAAAGCCACGATCAGCAGGCTTTGCGGGAAATGGCGAATATGGAGACAGATGATACGATATTGGTGGCGCGATCGCGTCAACTAGCTCAACAGTTGGAGCAGTTATTAAGGGCAGACGATAAAGACCTGACTCATGAAGTTGACCGAGCCTGGGATATTTCAGATTTACAGAAGAATGTCTAAAAGGAATATGCTCAAGTAGTAACAGGCTTATCCCGAATCCCCTAACTTTTCTGGAAGCTCCTTATTATAACACAGCATAGAGCAAGTCTAGATTCAGGGTTTTTGACAATTTAAAAAGAAGTTTGGGACTTCCAAAGAATAAATTAATCAACAAAAACTAAGAGCATATAGCAATCTATCTGAGTTTTGAAAATCACAAATCTCAAAACCCCGGTTTATTGAAGAAACCGGGGTTCTTTTTGTTTACGAATAATTTAGGTAATTTAGGATTGCTATATTTAAATCATAAACTCTGAATTATTACTAATAAGGATTACGAGCGTCTCCCTGAAATGAGTGAAGCTGCCATATATGCCGTTATGACTCGTATTATGTTACGTCGTCTAGTCGTCTAAAGATTTACTTTATAAATGGTTTCTGAATCATGTCTGCAACAATATCTAGTAAAACACGAGATAGCTTGACAATAATGTATTTGATGAAAACTATTTTTATCTGTACAGTTGGAATCTGCACAATTTGCATTTACCCGATTAAGACATTAGCAGCAGAAAAACCTACTGCAATTTTTCATGCATTTGATCAGCAGTACAGTGATCTTGAAAAGTTGGTATGTAAAATAGGGAAGCAAGGATATTCTCACATTCAAATTTCTCCAGGTCAAAAATCTAATCCGGCTCCAGAATGGTGGGCACGCTATCAACCTGTAGACTACAGCATTATTGAAGGTAGAGGTTCACTGTTAAATTTAAAAAAGCTTATTAGTCAAGCTCATAGTTGTAATGTAAAAGTGATTGCTGATGTTGTTTTCAATCACATGGCTAATTTAGATGGCAATGATGAGTTTGAAGATTTAACGAAATTTCCAGGTCTTTTTCTAAGTGATTTTAATTCCGACTCAACCCATCCAGGTCAAAAATCTTGTAGCATTAATTATAGTGATGGCAATAGAGATTCAGAAATTAATTGTTGGTTAGGTGGGCTTCCCGATCTGAGATTTACCAATAACGTTAAAAAAATTCAAAAAGCTCATTTAAAAAAATTGCTAAGTTTAGGGATTGATGGATTTCGGTTTGATGCTGCCAAGCATCTGCCAGCAGATGTTGTCAAAGAATACATCAGCTATGTAAAGCAACAAAGCCAAGGAAAAGCATGGAATTATGTTGAGGTAATTATAGATAGGGACACCAGTGCAGAAGATTATAACTGGATTGCTGCTGTCACAGATTTTGCTCTTTATAATTCAATTAAAAATGCCTTTAGCTTCGGTGGAGATTTGCGATCGCTGCGAGTGACCACAGGCATAAACGATTCGCATAGTGTTACCTTTGGCAGAAACCACGATACTATCCGCGAGATTAATTCTAATGCCATTAACCCCTATAGCGATCCCTTTGACTCATATCTTGCAACAGCGTATGTGCTGGCGAGAGAAAGTGGTACTCCTTTAATACTGAACTGGGATAATAGAGATTCTTCTTTTATCAAATATGGTGTTAAATTCCGCCAGATTATGCATCAACGAGGAAATCAGGGAAAAAATATCAAAGAAAATATTTTAACAGGCATTGATAGTCCGACTGTATTGCTAATGGAGCGAGGCAGTGAAGGATTTTTTGTTGTCAATAAAGGGGAGAATAAATTTAATATCCCAGTACTAGATTTGACCTTGACAAATTTGGATGGGTGTTATCGGGAACTCCGTAATAACTTTACTGTTGCTATTGAACATCGAGAGCAAGGGAAAAAATTTATAACTCGTTGGATCAGTTGGAATAGAGGCGGTATGGAAGTTCAAAAACGCGATGCACTCTATTTTATTCGAGAACCTTTTAATCAATGTCAAGTATAGACGCTTCCTCCATCTTTAAGAGGATGTTTGAAAAGCTCAAAATATCTATAGTTCGCTATTTTGAGCGTCACCAAGTAAAAGGAAGAATCCTAATTTTTCCTTGCTCTGGCTTGGGGATATTACTTTTGATACAAAACCGGAGGAACTGACCTTTTAGCGATCGCTTTCTGTGCCTAACTTTCTCACGCCATCCATTCATTCCACTGCGGTGCATAAATTTTTTCTCCGACTTACTTCCCTGGATTTGAGATGCACTTGATATTAAACTAATCTCTTTGAAAACCTTTCACTGGTTGTTTTTGTCCTTTACCTTTGGGTTTAGATTTATTCACTTCTGTAAGTGCTTCTTGAAATAAATTATGTAGATGTAAAGGAACACTAGCAATTTCTGGTAATTCTGGCTCGATAGGTTTACCATACTCTTGCAAAATTTTGTCTAAATCATTGCTCAGGCTAAATTCAGCACGTTGCAAGAAATCTTGCAAGACTTTTTCTAATTGAGTGGGATATTTTTTTGCTAAACGATGCCATGTATAAGCATTAATATTTTTATCTTCTAAGTAGTGACGAATTAGTTTTACTGCACCTTCAATACTTTGCCAATCATCAGCTAATAATATAGTTGTGAATTTAGTATATGTTGATAAAAACATCAATCCCCAACGTGGGTGAGAAATCGCTGTGACTTGTTCTGCTCTTATGAGTTCAGCAGGTAAACCTACTTTAGGTGCAACCATTTTTTGCTTGCTGTTTTTCCCATCGAAGGTTTGAGAAACAGCGTTAGTATCAATTCCAAATTCTTTAGCAGCGACGATAATTTCTTCTGGACTAATACCAGCTTTTGCTACTATTTCATTCAAATATTTGGAGCTATTAACTCCGGCGGCTTTGAGATATTTATCAGTGATAATTTCTCGAAATTCAGTTATCTTTTTATTGAGTTGGTATCCTGATAATGTCAATTCATCAGTCCTAAAAAACTCAACAAACTGCTGATGATATTGCTCTACTGACTGCCATGCTTCTTCTAATAAGTCTGGAGCATCGCTGTAAAGATGACTTTTATAATTATCTTTAAAATTTCCAATGGCGACGGCGAGTTTTGGCTTACCGAGTTTACCCATAAATGTGTGAGAGCCAGAAAATATCCACTCATTATCAGTAAGAGGAAAAATGCGTGTTAGTAAAATATCTCCTGGCTTGAAACGAGATATGGCTGGTTGTTTTTCAGGGCTGTTAGACTTGACAATGTAATTTTTGGCTGTCAGAACTATGTAACGTTTAGCTGTCAGCCAGTTCATGAGTTCTAAGCCATCAGGTAAAATCTGGGTGATAGCAAATAAACCAATAAAACTACGATGCCAGCTATTGAGTAGATTGCGATCGTTCTCTGACAAATCTGCATGACTGGCGATAAATAACTCTATAGGTGAGCGATCGCCAATTTTCCCTTCTGTAATAAACCTGTCAAGGATTACTTGTTGTTGGGTGCGATCGCCATTACCGCTAGGTATCTGTGCAGCTGCATAAACTTTCAGCGCTTGTGCTAGTTCGCCGTCAGCATCTAGGACAAAATTAACCAAGGCTTGTTTGAGTGTGTGCGATCTTTCTACTATGGCATCCACAAGCGAATCTTTCTACTCAACAATTGTAGCTTATAGCGTTTTTGAGAATTATCGCATCTAGCAATAGCTAGATTTTTTTAGCCATAGCGTTTTTTATTCTTGTCAGTCCAGTCTGATGATTTAGCGGGTGTCAGTAACTAGTGTAGTTAACTCTATATTATTGCTGCTTGACACCGAATCAGAATTGTGGGACGTGGAAAGTGATGTTGTGTCATACCATTTCACGAAATACCTGATACAAATAAATTGGGGATACCACCCATCATCGTCTCTTAAAACCAAATCAGGGGTTACGTCAATTTCATAACGACGGGGCAATTCAGCCTTGCGTTCCTGGTGTCGTTCGGTTTTTGTTTTCGCCCGTTTATCTTGGAGCTTTTTTAGTTCGGCATAAAAGACTTCATCAGAATCCGCGATCGCTTTACACTCAGTAGCATACAATTCAACAGATGCCGCCTTAACCGACTCAATTCGAGTTCTGGGAGGTCGGGAATCATTTTCTGCCCTGCGATCGCTTGCATATCGCTGATAGAAGTATTAACAAGGCGACTCAGGTGAATTTTCTCAAGATTCAGGATCATTTTTCCTGACTCTAGTTTTGCCATTAGCAGTAGGCTTTCGGTTAGCGATCGCAACTGTTGTTCCGCATAGGTTGGTTTTTTCGCGCCGATTTACTAAATCCAAATCAAGAGATAGAAATGGGAAACCTAAGCGTATTGGCTCAAAAATTATATAGTGATGAATCAAACGCTCGGCGATCGCCCCATTTTACTTGAACCCAATTCTCAACACAGTGATGACTTTAGTTTGTCACAGATGGTCGATCTGATTGCTGATACATTCGGCATTCATATCAAACCACACTATCAAGATAGATTAAAGAAAAATCTTTTAACTCGC
This sequence comes from Nostoc sp. DedVER02, assembly GCF_034530675.2. Lineage (NCBI taxonomy): Bacteria > Bacillati > Cyanobacteriota > Cyanophyceae > Nostocales > Nostocaceae > Nostoc > Nostoc sp. DedVER02. The sequence continues at coordinate 117,746 of NZ_JAVRCP020000018.1, read as the reverse complement.
ATCCAAGCGCTAGGATTATGCTCGCTCAATGATTATTATCAGTTCTTGGTGGCAAGAAATCAATTAGTTCCTGGTGCGACAGAGTGGCGAGAACTAATTTCTTTACTCACTGTCACTGAAACTTATTTTTTTCGCGATCAAGGGCAGATGTCGCTGCTCAAAAATCAGCTGCTCCCAGAGTTAATCGAGCGCAAACGAGAGCTTAGTTTAACTCAGTGCAACGCTGGTAATGGAGAACTTTATCGACCGACATTACGGCTTTGGAGTGCTGGGTGTTCGACTGGTGAAGAAGCTTACTCACTTGCCATTCTAGTGAAAGAACTAATCCCTGACAATCAGATATGGGACATTCTGATTTTAGGCACAGATATTAATCAACGCGCGATCGCCCTGGCTCGACAAGGAATTTACAGCGATTGGTCTTTTCGGACAACCACTGAAGAAATCAAAAATCGCTACTTTCAATCCCACAAAAAAGGTTGGAAAATCGATCCTGCTATTCAAGCAATGGTTACATTTCAACCGGGAAACCTGATGCAGGATAACTTTCCGGCTTACGCGTCTAGTATTCACGATTTCGATTTGATTATTTGCCGCAATGTGTTTATTTATTTTGACTTCAACGCCATCGCCCAAGTTATAAGCAAGTTTTACTGCTCTCTGACACCGGGAGGGTTTCTGCTCACAGGCCACACGGAATTACACGGACAAACAACTGAACCGTTTCAAGTCAAAAATTTTCCGCAATCTGCCGTTTATCAAAGACATAGCTCGCTCAAGGAGCAGAGCAAAGTCTTGAATACCATAACACCTGCTGCCATTGAGAGCAGGGAAACCGAAATTTCTTACCCCTCTCTCAATCCGGTTTGGTTAACAAATTTATCTGTTGAGGCGTGCAGGGAAAGAAGAGAAGCAGGGGAAGAGAAATTGTTTAAGAGTAATAACTCTCTCCCAAGCTTGGAGACGGGCTTCGACGTGAGCGCCAACACTCAAACTCTTTTAGATGCAGCCAAAGAATCGCTAATTCAAGAAGCTTATGCCGATGTCATTCAATTAGCCCAACAACTGATTGCTCTTGTTCCCCAACACTTTCAGGCATATTGTTTGATGGCAGAAGCTTACGCGAATTTTGGCGATTACTCCCAGGCGAGTCAGGCGTGTCAGCAGGCACTCCAGATTAGCCCATTGGCGATCGAACCTTATCATTTGTTGGCTCAAATTGCCGAAGAGCAAGGAGATCGCGACAGCGCCAAATTATTCTTAAAACGTATTATTTATCTCGCTCCTAATTCTGTTACTGCTCACCTGGAATTGGGTTTTATATATGAACGAGAGGGAAATGAAAAACAGGCTCAAAAAACCTGGCGATCGCTTCTAGAAATTTTGCAAAATCTACCCCAAGAAGCGATCGATTCCCATAGTCAGCAAACCACTGCTGAACTAAAAGCACACGTTCTCAAGCACTTAAATTCAACTAGTTATGAGCCATGAATCTTATTTAATGTTTAAACTCAACCATTCACGCTATGGGATTCCGGCTACAGCCGTGCAAGAACTCTTCTTTCTGCCAGAAGTGACTGCGATCGCCAAAACTTCCAGCACAATTTTAGGCGTGATTAATCTGCGAGGGAAGTTTCTCCCCGTGATGGATTTATATCGCCTTTTAGAACAAGCACGTCCCCCTTTTCAATTGACTGACAGCATGATTGTCGTGGAGTGGCAAACTCAACGACTCGGAATCATCGTCAATCAAGTGGATAGCGTGCAAGCGATCGCACTCGATCGGATCGCTGCCGATGTTTGCGATCGATCGAAAGAGAGTTTGTCGGATAGATTGGTGACTGGTATTGCCAACCTTGAGGACGGCATCGTTACGTTGCTCAATCCCGAACTGTTGGTGCAACACACCTTTATAGAGTCTGATTTTAACAACGGCTCAGTCAATGACGCACTAAAACATCCCTCTGATTCAGCCCTAAATCAGGGCTTATACGCTCATTTCGATTCGCAGGAGCGACAGATTTTGCAAGAGCGAACTGAAGCTCTGCGGTGTTCGATTGATGACGAGGATTCGGCATCGCTTTTGCCTCTAGCGGTTGTGGGGTTGGCGGGTGAGTACTTTGGGTTTGGCTTAGAAACGGTGCATGAGTTTACCGATATTCACAAGATTACCCCGATTCCTTGCTGTCCGCCGCACATTGTTGGCAACATCAACTTGCGCGGCGAAATTGTCACCTTAATTAACATCAATAATGTAGTCGATCTGCCCATGAATGGAGTGCGATTGCATCAGCAAGCCGTTGTCGTGCGTCTGGATCGACGAGTGGCGGGCATTGCCGTCGATGACATTTTTGATGTGACGTATATTCATCCCTCCCAAATGACCGCGCCTCCAATTGCCTTGAATTCTGCCAAAGACGACTATCTCCAGGGTGTCGCACCTTATCGCGATCGGATGATGAGCATCATCAATTTATCTAAATTGCTCACTTCAGAGGTGTTAGTTGTCAATGAAGAAGTCTAACGCCCATAAATTTAGTAGTTCGCCAAGGAACTTGGTGGGGGAAAGGTTTTAAATTCCTTACCCTTTACCCAGCCCTCACAAGCACATTGTTAGGTTGACAGAAGCACTAGTAGTTCGCCAAGTGAACTTGGCGGGGTAAAGGGTAAAGGGGAAGGGGGAAAGGTTTTAAATCCCTTAGCCCTTACCCCTTCCCCTTTACCCAGCCCTCACCCAGCATTTTTGGGTTGGCAGACTACTAGTGGTCTGTCCCATTAGTAATGCCCAGGTTTGTAGTGAGCGATTTATCGCTCAAATCAAGGACTAAAGTCCTTACTACGAACTTGTGCAATCTTCCGTTGATTCAAAAATCCGATCGCAAAGATTACAAATGATAGAAATATTGAAAAATCCTTGAACTCATTCATTCACAAGAAATAACAAGATGCAAAGTAAGCGAAATTGGAAACTGAGATACTGGATTATGGGCAGCTATGGAGTTCCCATTCTGGCGTTAATAATTTCTGCGGGGCTGATATTTCTTAATATCAACCTGGTGAGTCAGCGATCGCAAGATTTAGTTTCTTCCTATAACGTTAATTCAGCGATTAATGCCCTTGCCACGAATGTGCAGAGCGGTTCTAAGTCAGTTCGAGGCTATTTGCTAGAAAAAAATCAGACATCTTTTGACGAATATCAAAAATCTCAAAGAAGCTTCAACGAGCTTTTGTCAAAGCTCATGTCGCTTGCCAGAACAGAGCAAGAGCAACAGTCATTAACCAGACTAGAGGGACTGCTGAATAACTTAATGGTTGTCGAGGATGATTTGATTGGCAAAGTGAATCAAGGTAAGCTTCAGGAAGCTGTTGAAACCTGGAGTCACGAAAATGCCCGCAGTATGGTCGATCGCCTGACAAGTGCGATCGATGAAGTTCAGCGCCGAGAAGACCAGAATGTAATTTTGGCTGCCAAGGAACAACAAGCAGCGCTCGATACGCTCAAGCTAACCATCCTGTCCGCAACTGGACTCTCCTTGCTGTTGTCGGTTTTGACTGGCATTTGGATAATTAGCCGCACTGCTCGACAAATAAATGAATCAGCCAGTGCGATCGCTACCTCAACGGCTGAAATTGCCGCCACAATCGAGGAACAAGAACGCACTGCTAACCAACAGGCAGCCTCGGTCAGCGAAACTACCACTACAATGGACGAACTCAGCGCCTCTGCTCAACAGTCTGCCCAGCAAGCCTCCACTGCCTCAACCAGCGCTCAACAAGTCTTAAATTTGGCAGAGCAAGGCAATCAATCACTGAACCGCACCTTGGAAGGAATGGCAGCCTTGAGCCACAGAGTTAGTGCAGTAGCAGACCAAATGCTGCGCCTGAACGAACAAACTAAGCAAATTGGCAATATTTCCGGGTTGGTGAGCGACTTAGCAAATCAAACCAATATGCTAGCGCTAAATGCGGCAGTAGAAGCAGTCCGCGCAGGGGAACAAGGCAAGGGCTTTGCAATCGTCGCCGCCGAAATTCGCAAACTGGCAGATCGGAGTAAGCGATCGGCTGAAAAAATTAATGTGCTGGTGAATGACATTCAATCCGCCATCCACTCAACCGTTGTGATGACAGATGAAAGTACAAAAACTGCTCAACAGGGCGCGGCAATAACTAAGCAAACGGTGGAGGTCTTTATCAATGTCACCGATGCCGTCAACCGGATGGTGTTGAATATTCAGCAAATCTCGCTAAACGCTAGCCAGCAATCTATTGCGGTTCAGCAAATTTTACAAGCAATGAATGCACTTAATAACTCTGCTAGAGAGACAGCCATCGGCATCAGTCAGACTCGCGTTAGCACTCACCAACTCAATGATGCAGCTTATAAGCTACAGAGTGTTGTGTAATCGGGGGCAGGGGGAAGGGGAAAAGGGGAAGGGGGAAAGGGTAAAGGGGAAGGGGTAAAGGGGAAGGGGGCAATGCAACAAAGGTGCAGGTCAATGCAACAAAGATGCAGGTCAATGCAACAAAGATGCAGGTCGATGCAACAAAGGTGCAGGTCGATGCAACAAAGGTGCAGGTCGATGTAACAAAGGTGCAGGTCGATGCAACAAAGGTGCAGGTCGATGTAACAAAGGTGCAGATTAAGAGATTTGTGTGTATACCGCAATACTGTTCGGTTAAGCATTTTTAACTCGAAATTGGGCTTTGGGAAAAGTTACTAGGTTTGGGTTAAAAGCTTTTCTTTCACCTTTACCCTTTACCCTTTACCCTTTACCCTTTCCCCCTTTCCCCTTTCCCCCTTTCCCCCTGCCCCCTGCCCCCTGCCCCCTGCCCCCTGCCTCCTTCCCCTTAGCAATATCTGGAAATTCTCGAACTTATTCACTTACAGGAGATCGCAAGATGGAAAGCAAACGAAACTGGAGACTAAGATACTGGATTATTGGCGGGTATGCAGTTCCCGTGCTGGCATTGTTAATTTCTGCCGGAGCAACGATTGTCAATATCAACACGGTGAACCAACGGTCAGAAAATTTATTGTCTTCTTATGACATTAACTCAATACTCGACGATCTTTCTGTTAGCGTGCAAAGTAGTTCTAAGGCAAATCGAAGCTATTTGTTAGAAAAAAATCAGCAATCGTTTGAGAGCTACCAAAAGGCTCAAAAGAATTCCAAGGAATTTCTAGCAAAACTGATAACACTTGCCCGATCGCCAGAGGAACGACAGTCTTTAACCAAACTAGAAGAACTGCTGAATAAACAGATTGCTTTTGACGATAACCTGATGGCAAGAGTGGATCGGGGCAAAGTCAAAGAAGCCGTTGCAAGCTGGAGTCAAGGAAATTCCCGCAATCAAGGGCAGGATGTGGTAGACATGATTGGCGAAATGCAGCAGCGAGAAGATCAGACTTTTGCAATTGCCGCCAAAGAGCAACAAGAGGCGCTCAATGCCCTCAGGTTCACGGTGATATTAAGTAGTGGACTCTCTCTGCTGATATCTGTTTTGATTGGCATCTGGGTCATTAACCGCACTTCCCGCCAGATGAACGCTTCTGCTAGCGCGATCGCAACTTCTACAACCGAAATTGCCACGACGATTGAGCAGCAAGAACGCGCCACCATCCAACAAGCCACTTCTGTCAACCAAACTACCACAACAATGGATGAATTGGCGGCTTCCTCGCGCCAGTCTGCCGAACAAGCAGAAGCCTCAGCCGCAGGAGCGCGGCAGGTGTTGTTGCTGGTAGATGGTCGCACTCAAGAGGGTCAGTTCAACCAATCGAGTCTACGCGAGAAAGTAGGCGATATTGCCACCCAAATTCTCCATCTAAGCGAACAAACCAATCAAATCGGCACGATCTCCACCCTGGTTAGTGACTTAGCAAGTCAAACTAATATGCTAGCGCTCAACGCGGCAGTAGAAGCCGTGCGAGCCGGGGAACATGGCAAAGGCTTTGCGGTTGTTGCTGCCGAAATTCGCAAACTGGCAGACCAGAGTAAGCGATCGGCTGAAAAAATTAATCTACTGGTTTTAGACATTCAAAAATCGACCAATTCCACCGTTATGGTGACAGATGAAGGCACGAAAACCGTAGAAAAAATTGTGGATGCGATCAAAACGATCGCCCTAAATGGTCAACAAATTTCCCTTACTTCCAATCAACAGGCGATCGCGGTGCTACAGGTGGTAGAAGCCATGAACTCGCTGAATATTTCCGCTAGGGAAACCGCCTCTGGTATTAGTCAAATTAAAGCCGGCACCCAACGACTGAATGATGCCGCCCAAGAACTAAAAGCCGTTGTCTAAAAATGTATTGGAGTTACAGCTATGTTAAAAAATATGTCTCTGCGTGGACGATTGATGGGATCGTTTTTGCTGATGGGCGGTGTTGTTTTGGTCGTTGGGTTTTTCGGCTGGCGGGGTACTCATCAATTAAGCAGCCATATCGACACTCTCAGTAATAACAGTCTCCCCAGCATCGACGGATTGTGGAGAGTTAATGAAGGGCAGACTCAGATCCAGTCGGCAGAGCGAGCAATTCTCAACCCCGAATTACCCGCAGCAGCCAAACAGTCTGAGTTAAATCGAATGCAGGCAGCCTGGAAGCAAATTGACGCAGGTCTTGAGGAATATGAAACCACGCCCCGCGGCCCCGACGAGGACAAACTCTATCAAACATTTAAGCAACAGTGGCAGGCGTGGAAGCAAGATCATGCTGCCTATCTTCAGGCTTACCAGGATTTTACTCGGTTAGGTGTTGTAAACCCCACTGCCAGACAGCTGGAATTGACCAGCCAGAAGCGAGAAAATTCTCCAGAAATGAAGGTGGCGATCGCTGCTGCCGATCGACTGACACAACTCAGACAAAACGCTGTTGTCAAAAATGATGTTTCCTTTGCGGCTGCAACTAACTCATTGTTGCAACTGATCAAAATTAATCAAGATACTGCTGAAGATGCAAATAAAGCCGCCAGTGACGATACCCACTTGACCACAGGTTGGGTGGTTACTGGGATTATTGCTGGGCCTCTGGGGGCAATCTTACTAGGATTTTTTCTTGCTAAACCGTTGACAAGCAAAATTGCTCAAATTGTTCAAACAATGGCTGCCTCCACCAATGAAATCGCCGCTGCCGTTGAGCAGCAAGAACGGACTGCGACTCGGCAGGCAAGTTCTGTCAATCAAACCACTATCACCATCGATGAATTGGGAGCCTCATCGCAGCAGTCAGCCGAACAAGCAGAATCGGCGGTAACAGGCGCACGGCAGGCGTTGATCCTTGCAGGTAACGGTGCTGATGCTGTAAAACGTACTCTCAAGGGCATGGAAACCCTACAGCAGAAAGTCGCAGCGATCGCCGACCAGATCACACGTTTAAATGAACAAACCAAGCAAATTGGCAGTATCTCTGGTTTGGTGGGCGAGTTGGCAAGTCAGACTAATATGCTGGCGTTAAATGCGGCTGTAGAAGCAGTTCGCGCAGGAGAGCATGGTAAAGGTTTTGCCGTTGTCGCTGCGGAAATTCGCAAATTAGCAGACCAGAGCAAAAAATCAACTGAAAAGATCGGTACCTTGGTAGGGGACATTCAATCTGCCATCAGCATCACTGTCGTTGTCACCCATGAAGGCACTAAAACTGTAGAAGAAGGGACGCGAATTGCCCAGGAAACATCAGAATCCTTTGCAGGTGTAGAAGGTGCAGTGAATAACATTGTCATCAACAGTCAACAGATTTCACTCAATATCAACCAGCAAGCGATCGCCATTCAGCAAATTGTCTCTGCCATGAATGACCTGAATATTGCTGCGCGTGAAACTGCCAGTGGCATTACCCAGATCCGCTCTGGTACTCAACAACTAAACGAGTCAGCGCAAGCACTCAAGGCAACCATTTAGTCGCTTAACCTTTAACTACTTAAAACTATGATGATCGATGATGAAGAACTGAGAGACGTTTTCAAAGTAGCCAGCGAAGAACACCTGCAAAACCTGGATGATGGATTACTGCATTTGGAAAACCATCCCGACGATCTGACTGTCCTGGAAGCCTTGATGCGAGAGGCGCATTCCCTCAAAGGCGATGCTAATATGCTGGGAGTCAAAGATGTAGGCACTCTGGCACATCAAATTGAGCATATTTTGACTCAACTCAAGCAACAAGAAAATCCTGCATCCTCGTTGGGCAATGCTACAACAGACTCACCCTATGAACGCCTTGCTCATGCGATCGCTGCTATCCGCAAACTCGTTCATGAAGCCGTCACCGGAGAACCTGCCAGGGTTGATACCTTTTCTGTTCTGGCAGAATTGATGGGAGCGCAGCCGGTAAAAAGGGAAGATAATCTAAATCAAGAGCTAGAAGTCAACAGTACTGAAGTAATAAATACAGTAAAACAAAATACTTTTGATAAGGAGCGAGAGTCAAAGGAAAACGGAGCAATCCAAAATCCAAAACTTGTACTGAGCGAAGTCGAAGTATCCAAAATCGTTCGACTGAGCGAAGCCGAAGTCCAAAATCCAAAATCCCCCACCAATAGCTACCGTATCGAAACCATCCGCGTTGGTACTCGCCACCTAGATACGTTGATGACGCAAGCAGGGGAGTTAACTGTCACCAAAATTCGGATTGCTCATCGGCTGGGAGAAATTGAGGCGATCGCTAATTTGTGGGAAGAATGGAATCGAGATTTATTCACTAATCGGTTTGCGTTCAGCCGAGAGCAACAAGGTGATGTCGCCCTGCAACGTCTAGAAACTTTTCATCATCACTCGGAAAAACGATTAGAGGAATTGGGTCATTTGGTGAAAACCTTGCAGAGTTCCCTTTCAGAAGACACAACCCGACTGGAACAACTAAGTAGCGATTTAGAAGAAGGTATTCGTACCCTGCGATTGCTACCCTTTGCAACGATTTTCAATCTCTTCCCCCGGATGGTGCGCGATCTGGCGCAGCAGCAGGGAAAATTAGTGGAGTTGATCCTCGAAGGCAAAGACACCCTTGCCGACAAACGCCTGTTGGAAGAAATGAAAGATCCGCTAATGCACATTTTGCGGAATGCGATCGATCACGGGATTGAGTCACCACAGGAACGGGAACGGCTAGGAAAACCAACAACGGCAACGATTCGGCTTAGAGCTTACCAAACTCCCACTAACATTGTGCTGGAAATCAGTGATGATGGGCGGGGGCTTGACCTGGATAGAATCAAACAAATAGCGGTGAAACGGGGCATTTGCGGGGAAGAAGAATCGGCAGCAATGACTCCTAGCCAGATCCAAGCGTTGATTTTCGCACCGGGATTTTCAACAGCTCCCCTGCTTACAGAAGTATCAGGCCGGGGTGTGGGGCTGGATGTAGTGCAAACCAATGTCGAGAAATTGAAAGGTACGATTCAGGTAGAATCGTTTCCTGGACAGGGATGTACGCTGCGCGTCAATCTCGGTATCACCTTGGCAACCGCCCATGTCTTGATTGTGCAAGTGAATCAAATGCCCTATGCTATCCCAGTGGAGTTTGTGCAAACCGCTTGCTTAATCAAGTCAGAAGAGATTTTTCCCTTAGAGGGACGTGACACAATCATTCGGGATAGCCAACCGATTTCAATTGTGCAGTTGGCCGATCTATTAGAACTGCCCCCGATGCCATCTGGATTAACTCAAGAAACGGCACTTTCCTGTATTATTCTTCAGGTTGGGCAAGCACAACTGGGTGTAGTGGTAGATGCCTTAGTGGATGAGCAAGATGTATTGATTAAACCCCAAAGTCACTTACTTAAACGAGTCCGCAATGTTTCCGGGGCAACAATTTTAGGCACTGGAGATGTGTGTATGGTGCTGAATCCCCAGGATTTGGTGAAGTCAGCCCGATCGCGATCGCAATCTCTCTCTTCTACCCACACTCGTCAACTTGCGCCTACAAAACCAACCGTCCTATTAGTGGAAGATTCTATTGCCACACGCACGCAAGAAAAGCGAATTTTAGAAACCGCAGGTTATCAAGTAATTACTGCTGTGGATGGTTTGGATGGATTGAACAAACTGCGATCGCACACCGTTGATGCCGTTGTTAGCGATGTGCAAATGCCAAATCTCGATGGCTTGGGGTTAACTGCCAAAATCCGCCAATATCAAGAATATAGCGAACTTCCAATTATCCTGGTTACTTCGCTTGCCAGCGATGAAGATAAACGTCGGGGTGCGGAAGCCGGAGCCAATGCCTACATTATCAAAGGCAGCTTTAATCAAGAAGCCTTGCTGTCAGCCCTCAAACGGTTAGTGTAGAGGTTTTCAGATGAATGAAGAATAATTTTCTCGTATAGCCGTAGTCACATAGGTTAGGACATTTGGAAAACGTGAATGCTAGGAATTAGTAATAGTTTTACCTCCTGCCTCCTGCCTTCTGCCTCCTGCCTTCTGCCTCTTGCCTTCTGCCTCCTGCCTCCTGCCTCCTGCCTCCTGCTATAAAATCTCAACTTACTGTCAATTCATGAAAAACTCTGCCCCAATTCGCGTCTTTCTGGTGGAGGATTCGCTCGTCGCCTTAACCATCCTCAAGCGAATTCTGGCGAGTTCCCCGGAAGTGGATGTGGTGGGAACTGCTCCCAATGGCGTGGAAGCATTGGAGCGAATTCCAGCTGCACAGCCGCAGGTAATCTGCACCGATTTACACATGCCCAAAATGGATGGACTGGAACTAACCCACCGGATTATGAGAGACTATCCCCGTCCCATTCTGGTAATCAGCGCCTCCGTCAACACTCAAGAAGATTCCCGCAATGTTTTTAAACTGCTGCAAGCGGGTGCTTTGGATGTTTTTCCCAAACCGAACATTGACTCACTTTCAGACTATGAACACATCAAGCACGAATTAATCAACCGGATCAAAGTTCTGGCAGGGGTTACAGTCTTTACTCGCCACACTTCCCGAACTGCGACGGTAGAACCTAGAACGCATCTTGTTAGCCCTAAAAGTAAGCCAGAACCATTCAGCCCAAAAGCTGTCAGTAACTCGCAGTTCCCCATTCGTAATTCCCCGTTTTCCCTGCCCAAAGTCGTGGCGATCGGAGCCTCTACAGGCGGCCCCCAGGCATTGTACGCGATCCTAAAACAACTGCCTGCCAACTTTCCCGTACCCATTCTGTGCGTCCAACATATCAGCGAAGGATTTCTGCAAGGACTGGTAGATTGGCTGGCAGCAGAATGTTTCCTGCGGGTGACGATCGCCCAACCGGGAGAATTTCCCCAACCGGGTACTGTCTACTTCGCTCCCGAACGACAACACCTGCAACTCGATACTCAAGGGCGATTAACCACCGTCAGCACCCCTGCCGTTTCCGGGCATCGTCCCTCCGTCACAGCTTTGTTTCAAGCCGTTGCCACCTGCTACCCACGATCGGCGGTTGGTATTTTGCTGACTGGTATGGGACGAGATGGTGCAGATGGATTACAAGCGATCGCTCAAGCCGGAGGTACTACCATTGCCCAGGATGAACAAACCTGCGTTGTCTTCGGGATGCCTAAAGAAGCGATCGCTCTGGGAGCCGCCCAACATATTTTGGCGATCGGCGAAATTGCCCCCATGCTATTGAATCGAATTTCCAGTTATCGGTTCGGTTAAAGGGGAAAGGGGAATAAAAAACCTTTAACCTTTACCCTTTTCCCCAGACCCTATTCTGAGTTTAAAATGCTTATCCGAACCGTATTGGATCAGGAGCCAATAAATTTTCGTACAGCTTCTCGCAATTGTTCAGCATCAAAAGGTTTGATCAGATATTCTGTTGCACCCGCCAGATGACCCTTCACCCGGTCGAAGGGGGAATCTTGAGAAGTCACCATAATCACGGGCAAATGCTGAAACTGGGGCAAGCTCCGCACCGTGCGGCAAAACTCCAACCCGTTTACATCCGGCATTTGCACATCCAATAGCAAGACTGAAATCGGTTGATGATAAATGATCGACAGGGCATCAACCGCGTTAGCGGCTGTTATTACTTGATAACCCGGTTCTAACGCTCGTTTAATCATTTGATGAATCACAGGGCTGTCATCAAGTGCGAGAACAATCCGTGAGCTTGTCGTACCATTTGACATACTTTACAAGTCGATGAGTCAATCATCGTTGGCGTTTAGCCTAGCATTCCCAAAGGAAGACTTGAATAATTGATATTGTGATAATTTTATACACACTTCAAGTACTTTTAACCAGAGGCTCAACCGGAATTTGAATCAAGAACTCGCTGCCTTTCCCCAGTTCTGAGGAGCATTTTAAAATGCCGCCATGTTTTTCAACCACAATTTGGTAGCTGATGGACAGTCCTAGACCGGTTCCCTTGCCGATGGGTTTGGTGGTGAAGAATGGATTGAACAGTTTTTGCTGGGTTGTTTCTGTCATGCCAGAACCGTTATCTCGAATCCGAATCACTACACTATCTGCGTGGGAGAGTTGGGATAAATCGGAACTACCCGATTCTTCTCTACTAATGAGTTCTGTTTGAATGGTAATGATCGGATTAGGCGTTTCATCTAAGGCATCGATCGCGTTACCCAAAAGATTCATAAATACTTGATTCAATTGCCCCGCATAACAATCAACAGGCGGTAAATTGTCGTATGCTTTAATCACTTGAATCTCAAACTTGGCACTAGTTAATTTCAACCGACTCTTCAAAATTAACAACGTGTTGTCAATCCCTTCATGGATATCCACGGGTTTCATCTCGGCTTCATCGAGGCGCGAGAAGTTCCGCAGAGATAGGACAATTTGCCGAATTCGTTCTCCACCCATTTGCATCGACGACAATAGATTAGGCAAATCTTGCATCAAGAAATCAAGATCGATGGACTCTATCTTTTCCTGAATAGCATCAGTTCCATTGGCATAGGTTGCCTGATAAAGATGCAATAATTCCAGCAAATCCCGAACATAGTTGGTTGCATAAGCAATATTACCGTTAATAAAGTTGACCGGGTTGTTGATTTCGTGGGCAACTCCGGCTACCAATTGTCCCAGGCTCGACATCTTCTCTTGCTGTATCAGTTGCATTTGGGTTTGCTGCAACTGGCTCAGGGCGTTTCCTAGATAGGTGGCTTGAGTTTGAGCGGCAAAGGCGGTTGCTCGTGTTTGGGCAAGCAGTTCTGCCTGATCGAGAGCGATCGCTACTTGATCGGTGACAGCTTTGAGTAATCGGACTTCGCTATCAGTCCATTGGCGCGAACCGCGACAGTAATGGCAAATAATAGCACCCAATTGACCAGAATGGGTTCTCAGTGGCAGCAACAGCACCGAGGTTACTGCCAGTTGATGCAGCAGGGCGCGATCCTCCGGGGTGAGTGCCTCTGAGGTAGTGGAAACATCCTCAATCCTTAGCATATCTAGATTTAAGATAGTTTCTGCCAGAACGGAGCCTGGCCCAAGGGAAAGTTCCCCCAACGCCATCTGAATCTCTGGGCTAGTTGCTTCGTGAGTCACCATAAAATTGAACCGATCTTTGTTGGGCAGACACCACACAAAGTCACAGCGATCGACTTGCAACAGACTATGAATCTCATTCACTGCCGTTTGTAAAATCGTGTCCAGATCCAGAGAATTACGGATTTGATTTGCCAGATTAAACAGAATTGAATCTTGTTGACCAACCAATTCCTGAGTAATCAATTGCTGTTTTAGTTGTTTGATTTCCGGGATCGTTTGACGCAGCTTTGTAGTGTTGCGCTTTAGCTCCAATTGCGCTATTACTTGGTGGCTGAGTGTCTGCAATCCTTTTTGTTGTTTCTGGCTCAGATCGCGCGGTTCAAAGTCCATGACACAGAGTGTACCCAGAACACAACCGCCAGTTATTACTAGGGGGACTCCGGCATAAAACCGGATATTGGGAGCATTTATAACGAAGGGATTGGTGGCAAAGCGGGGATCGGCCAGGGTATCTGGAATCACAAATACATCTGACTGGCGAATGGTATAGTTACAAAATGCGAAATCTCGGCGAATTTCTGTTAATGTGATTCCCACCTTAGACTTAACCAACTGGCGATCGGCTCCGATAAAACTCACCAGTGCCATTGGAGTTTGGCACAAATCGGCTGCCAGTGCTGTTAAGTCATCTAATCCCCGATTGGGTATAGCATCCAAACCCTGAAACTGATACACTGCTTTGAGCCGTGTCAGTTCGTTGGTGCAGGCCATCTTTGTGCAGGGTAGCATGGAATCAAGTAATAATTCAGGGATTTCCATAGTTTTATTTTAATTGAGGGGCGATCGCTAATTTGACACTGAAACAGGTACATTTGCAATCGCTACTCTAAGTTTTCTAAAGCTTTATTTTTTATAAGTTTTTCTTTGAATCTATCCCACTAATAATATTTTTTTAATCCAAATGTGGACAGTAGCAAGGTCAATGAATGCGTCAGAGTAAACTTTTTGACGTTCCCATCTGACAACAAGACGGCGGTATTTGCGTTGATACCAAGCAAAACACCGCTCTTGCTGAAATCTAGGAACAGAAATTTTGATGGGTCAACCGAGTGTTTTTCTTGGTTTTCCAGACTCGTTTGATGCCTGCTTAGGAAATATATCCTCAAATAACTTCCATTCCAGGTCGCTCAAGCCCTCAAAACGTCCAGCCATCAACGGATACACCCAACTCAATTCAGAAATAGATTACCACAACCTGGCATTAGTGGGATAGGTTCATGGCTTTGCCTTTAACAAGCGTGCCATTCGGGTAAAGGGAAAGGATGTATTCAAAACATGAGTCCCTTTCCCCTTTCCCCTTTAACCGAACCGTATTGCCAAAACCCCATTATCAGATTCTGGTATAGAACTGTATGTCAGTTTAATAAGTGTGAGGGGTTACAGAAAACAGGAGCGTGAGATAATACTCATGAGTAAAATGCCTTTAATTGAGGTTGAAGAGAAAAACTAATAATTAAGCAAGTGCAAATATAAACTAATGCAAAGTAATTATTCATCATAGATTACACAGCTGATAGATATATCACTATGAGCTACTGTCTAAATCCTGCTTGCAATAAGCCCCTTAATCCTGATGGCACACAATTGTGCCTTAATTGTGGGGCAAAACTGATATCACTGCTGCGAAATCGCTATCGAATTATTCGTGCGTTAGGAGGTGGAGGATTTGGCAGAACTTTTTTGGCAGAGGATGAAGACAAGCTCAACGAAATTTGCGTTGTCAAGCAGTTAGCACCTCTTGCCCGTGGAACTAGCGCCTTGAATAAGGCGACTGAACTATTTAAACAAGAAGCGTACCGTCTGCAACAGCTAGGAGAGCATCCTCAAATTCCGACTTTGTATGCCTATTTTAGAGAGGACGACTATCTGTATCTGGTACAGCAGTTCATCCAGGGACAAACTTTGGGAGAAGAATTGAAACAACAGGGAACTTTCAGCGAAGAGCAAATCTGGGAAATTTTGCGCGAATTATTACCCGTGCTGAAATTTATCTACAAACATCAGGTAATTCACCGCGATGTCAAGCCAGAAAATATTATCCGTCGCTCCCAGCCAAATACTAATTCCCTTTATCCAACAAGATTTGGAGCAAGTCTGGTATTGATTGATTTTGGTGTGGCCAAGCAGTTAACAACAATAGAGATAGAGCAAACAGGAACGAGCATTGGTTCCTATGGCTATGCACCTGTAGAACAGATGAAGTTAGGCTTGGCATATCCGGCTAGCGATTTATTCAGTCTAGGCGCGACTTGCTTTTATCTTTTGACGGCAATTTCTCCGTATCATCTGTATATGGAGTCCGGTTATGATTGGGTAGCGCACTGGCGCAAACATTTGACATCTCCCATATCTGCAAAACTAGAACGGTTGTTAGACAAGCTGTTGCAAAAAGATATTGAGCATCGCTACCAGTCAGCAAATGAAGTTTTACAAGATGTGCAGTCTCAGCTACCAGTCACAGCAATTCCACAGTCGCTTACTGGCAACCCTTTGTGGTCAAAAATTAGTCTCAAAAAGGCAGTTTCTCCCAAAACTTTGATTCAGGCTCAAATCCCACTGCCAAATAAACTTCTAGTCTGGAGTGCTTGTGTAATCTTGCTTTCAGGGTTAGGAGGATATTTTTATTGGCAGCAAAGCTTGCCCCTAACTGGACATTCAGGGGAAGTTAATTCTCTTGCCTTTAGACCAATTAGGAGCAAGTTCTCCCAAAAGAGAATATTGGCCAGTGGCAGTGATGACAAAACGATTAAAATTTGGAATTTAAACGCTCGAAGGCAAATTGCCAATCTTCAGGGACATTCAGATTGGGTTTATGCAATAGCTATCAGTCCCGATGGTCAAACTCTTGTTAGTGGCAGTAAAGACAAAACTATCAAAGTCTGGAATTTGAACACAGGTAAGGAAATACGCACTCTTTTGGGTCATTCCAGTTATGTGAATTCTGTTGCCATTAGTCCAGATGGTCAAAGTATAATCAGTGGTAGTTATGACAAAACTATCAAAATCTGGAATTTAAATACAGGGAAAGAAATACGCACTCTCTTGGGTCACGAAGGAGAGATTTTGTCTGTTGCTATCAGCCCAGATGGTCAAACTCTTGTCAGTGGCAGTACAGATGAGACTATCAAAATCTGGAATTTGAACACAGGCAAGGAAATACGCACTTTCTTAGCCCATTCAAGTGATGTGAATGCCATTGCTATTAGCCCGAATGGTCATTTGATGGTCAGTGCCAGTGATGACACAACCGTTAAACTATGGAATTTGAACACAGGTAAAAAACTACGCACTTTTGTGGGACATTCCGCCGATGTGAATGCTGTGGCCTTCAGCCCAAACGGTGAAAATATTGTTACTGGTAGCGATGACACGACTGTAAAAGTCTGGAATTTGTATACAGGACAGGTAATACACACCTTTGAAGGGCATACTGCCTCAGTTTATGCTGTTGCTTTTAGTCCAGACGGAAAAACGTTGGTTAGTGCTGGTAAAGACAAGAATATCAAGATTTGGCAAGTACCATAGCCATTTTTGCCGATCAACCATACAAGGGTAACTGTACTGTACAACAGCGTTACGGAGAAGTAGTACTTTACCTGTATACAGCTGTGTACACTAGGAATTCATTTTTGACTAACAACGTGAAGCAGTGTTTTCTAAAAAGTATTGTTGTGACTTGCAAAAATCGCTTTTTTTCTAAAAAATGGTTAAGAAGAATTACGATAGCTGTTTTGGCTACCTTGTTAAGCGTTTCGGGAATTTCAGTTCCAGCTTTATCTCAATTTACTCAGACTCAACCAAATGCCCAACAGTTGCTTGAACAAGGTCAAAAACTCTATGAATTTGGACAGTTATCGGAAGCAGTGACAGTTTTACAACAAGCAATAGATACTTTTAATCTGCAAAAAGACGAACTCGGAAAGGCGATCGCATTAAGCAATCTGTCGTTAGTATATAAGCAACTTGGACAGTTACAAAAAGCAGAAATAGCAATTACACAAAGCTTAAATCTCTTAAATAACTCAGAACTCAGCACTCAAAACTCAGCACTAATCTTGGCACAAACCCTAGACGTTCAAGGAAATCTGCAATTAGAACTAGGTAGAACTGAACAAGCTTTAGACTCCTGGAAACAATCTGCTGATAGCTATGCTCAAGCAGGTGATGAAGTTGGTATCACTCGCAGTTTGATTAACCAAAGCATGGCACAGCAAGCTTTAGGATTTTACCGTCAATCTCGTACCACTTTAGAAAAGTTGCAACCCCGTCTTGAAAAACAACCAGACTCGCTTGTTAAAGCTACTGCTTTACGTAGCTTTGGTGATGTTTTGCAACTAGTTGGTGATTTAGAACTATCCTTCAAAGTTCTACAGCAAAGTCTAAATATCGCCAAAAAATTCCAATCTCTTTCACAAATTAGTGCTAGTTTGCTGAGTTTAGGTAATACCACCTTTGCTCTAGGTAATAGCCAAATCTCGCAGCCAAATAGTATCAGTTTTGAAAACTATACCCCCTTGCATTGTATAAATAGACCTGTCTCTACAGAATCTGTCAAATTTTATCAACAAGCAGCGCAATTCTACAAAGAAGCTGCCACTACAGCAACATCACCACTCTCACAAATCCAAGCCCAACTCAATCATTTAAGTGTATTATTGAACCTTCAGCAATGGTCACAAGCCAAGATTTTATCTTCTCAAATCCAGGGAAAACTAACTAAAATACCTCCAAGCCACACAGCAAATTACGCACAAATTCATTTTGCTCAGAACTTAGTGTGCTTGAAGCAAGCTACCAACGCAAATATTCCTTCTTGGAAAGAAATTGCTCAAATTTTAGCCACATCTGTACAACAAGCTAAAAGCATGGACGATCGACGTTCGGTTGCTTATGCTTTAGGCGCATTGGGTGGATTATATTTAGAAAATCAAGACTTACTTAATGCTCAAAAACTGACCCAGGAAGCTTTAATGTTAGCCCAAGCTATTAGCGCTGGAGATATAGCTTATCTATGGCAATGGCAACTAGGGTACATATTGAGAATACAAGGAGATGTGGCTGGAGCGATCGCCTCCTACACTGAAGCAGTAAATACTCTTAAATATCTCCGCAATGACTTAATTTCTCTCAATCCAGATGTACAGTTTTCCTTTCGAGATAATATAGAACCTGTTTACCGACAATTAATTGACTTACTTTTACAACCTTCATCTCTGGCAAGTAAACAAGAAAGTAAAAGTATTAGTCAAAATAATTTAAAGCAAGCTCGTAGCATACTGGAAACACTGCAACTAGCTGAATTAGAAAACTTTTTCAGAGAAGCTTGTTTAAAAGCCGCACCAGAACAAATTGATGAAATAGTTGATAAAACAGATGCTACAGCAGCAGTGATTTATCCGATTATTCTATCAGACCATTTAGATATAATTCTCAAGTTACCAAATCAAGCGGAATTATCTCATTATACAATTAATAAAAAAGCCAAAGAAGTTGAAAGTATTTTAGATAAATTACAACAATATTTGAGACAACCAGACCGGATAAAGAATGTTCAGGAGTTATCCGATCGAGTCTATAGCTGGCTAATTAAACCGTTAGAATCTGAACTAGAAAGCAAGAATATAAAAACCCTAGTATTTGTACTAGATGGGGAATTACGAAATATCCCAATGGCAGTTTTATATGATAATACAAACAAAAAATATTTAATCCAAAAATATGCTATATCTTTAGCTCCAGGTTTACAATTAATTGAGCCAAAAACTTTAGAAAAAGTTCAACTTAATGGATTAATTGCCGGAGTAAGTGAAGAACGTCAAATCGAAGGACGTTTGTTTCCCCCACTTAAAAATGTAGAAATCGAGTTACAACAAATCCAGTCAACTATATCTAAAAATACAGAACTGGTGAATCAAACATTTACTAAAAAAAATTTACAAAATCAAATTAAACAAGTGCCATATACAGTAGTTCACATAGCAACTCATGGCGAGTTTAGTTCTAATCCTGATAAAACGTTTATATTAACTTGGGAGCAACTGTTAAAAGTTAAGGATTTTGATAATTTAATTCGACTCGGTGGACAAAGAGAATCTAGTGCTATTGAATTACTTGTCCTTAGTGCTTGCGAAACTGCTCAAGGAGATAATCGAGCTACTTTAGGACTTGCTGGCATAGCGGTACGCGCAGGTGCGCGGAGTACATTAGCAACTTTGTGGTCAGTAGATGATGAGTCTACTGCTCAATTTATGAGTCAGTTTTATCAAGAATTAGAAAATAACAAAGTCACTAAAGCCGAAGCTCTCCGCCGCGCTCAACTTAAACTGTTGACTGATTATGAAATTCCCTATTCATGGGCACCTTATATTTTAGTAGGAAACTGGCTTTAAAATAATTTGTAATTCGTAATTCGTAATTCATAATTCGTAATACTCGCTTTCTCTACGAGACGCTACGCGAACAGCGAGAAGCAAGCTACGTAATTAAAGGCTGGACTGCTTGCAAAAGTCAAAAAATAGGAAATAATACTCTAATTTTGTCTCCTAACTTCTTTTACTGTTTAATTTTGACTTCTCCAACAAGAGGTTTTTGGGCTAAATTTTCTAGCTCAATATCTCTCAAGAGGCTAATCCATTCATTATTTAAAGCCGCATTTTGGGGTTCAGTAATACGGAGTTTTGCTAATTCTGCGAGGGCTGAATACCAAATATCATTTTGGGTATATAATTGAATGCGATCGCCTACTGTATTAGTAGCTTTTAACTGCCTTTCCAAGTTAGATGTTAAGGCTATACGTTGCACCCATCCCCGGACAAAAACTGGATCGAATTGTTGTTGATTACAATAAACTTTAAAGTACCATTGGTAAGCTTTATTAACTTCTAGTGATACGGTTGATGGTAAACTAAGACTAACAATACCTGGTATATTGGGCAAAGTAAAAGAAGCCCTATAAACATCGTTATTTGCTTCATCTTGTAAGACAAATTCTCCGCTAGGTACATCATTAGGTTGATAGGGTACAAACACCCAAAAGGTGGGATTCCCTTCAACAACTAAGCCGACTTTTTTTTCAGGTATTAAGGCTATAAGCGGTACTTGCACAGATGGACAGTTACCCCGACTTCCCGCTCCTCCTCGTTGAGAAGGTCTACCTCTACTCGACCCATCTTGTGGTGGTTGATTACCACTAGTAGTCTGCCAACCCAAAAATGCTAAGTGAGGGCTGGGGAAAGGGGAAAGGGAAAAGGGTAAGGGATTTAAACCCTTTCCCCCTTCCCCTTTACCCTTTACCCCGCCAAGTTCCCTTGGCGTACTACTAGTTGGCTGTTGAGACTTTGCTCTCAATGTAAACGGAAAGCTAGTACAGCTAAACAGTGCCAAAAGTAAAATAATAATAAATTTACTTTGAGAACATGAAAATATTTTTTGTAGATTTTTCATTTTCATACTCAGTTATAAATACTTAATATTAATGCTTGTTGAGGATTTTAAACTGCTGATACTGATGTACTGTATAAGATACGAAATTTTTCTCGAATAGACACAGCACAGTTTTTTCTCTAAGATTAAGCTTGTTTACTAATTTTCTATATTATTAATGGGTAGAACAAGAATCCAATTATGCAGTGACGAACTACTAGTCTGCCAAAATCTTTTTAACAGGCGAGAAAAAGAAAAAGGGTAATTCAAAGCTTTCCCTTTTCCCGGTCTATACCTGTCAATATTTGCGTCGCTAAATTAAATGGCTTATCTTGGCAAGACTACCAATAATTGTGAATAAAATATGTAATCCTAAATGAAAATTGCATAATTTGAGCCAGGTAACACCCACTTTAAGTATAGAGGGATAATACAGTTAAACTTCTGCTCAAATAGTCAATTACAACAGGTTGCCTCCAAATATCAGATTGATTTTAACTTTTAATATCACTTTCAAGATGAAAAAACAATAGACCTTAAAGATTATTTTTACATATAACTAAAAATTTTCTCAGTAATTTATGTAAAATCCAATACAAATTATGAAAAAACGTGAAAGTCTCATAGAACAATTTTCAACTTTTCTCAGCTTGAGAAATGATAGGAAAACTTTCAATTTTGTGTGGCAAGCAGATGTAGAATTAGAACGTCATATAAGTTACCTAGCACAATCAAAAACAGATGCTAAAGAGGAAGATTGGGCGCGTTATTTTCTAAAAAATATTAAAGACATATCACAGGAAGAGTTACTTAGAGTTTGTTCAGAAACAGAGACAAAAGAAAAGCTGTATGTTTCTGTATCATCACCAGTAAAACTGTCAAAGTCTTCTTTAAGAGCAGAGAGACATTTGTGTGCATACTTACAGGAAGCTTGTCTTTGGGCTGCTAGAAAAAGCTATCAAAGATTTAAATTCATCCAGCATAAATATCCGCTAGAAGAATACTTTCAAATAGCTAATTCAGCTATTTATCCTCCAGCTAAACTTCTCAAAAGTTTTAATTTTGACCATCCTCAAAACAATATAGAGGGTTATGCTAAAACAGCGGTTGTCCGTTTTATTAGTAATACCATTTATCAAAAAGACTTAGAAGGTAAAAGAGAGAAATTTTCCAACTACGGTCTTTTAAAAGATTTAACTAAAAAAGAAATACAGGAAGCTCTAACTAGCAAAGGAATAAATCAGAACCGGATTAACTCATACTGTCTAGTTTGGCAATGTTTAAATCAAATTTATCAACCTAATCAAAGGCAAGGAAGTCGTAGTTTAGAAACGCCTAGTACAGAATGTTTTCAGGATATTACATTATTATATAATGAACGCTGCAATCAATTAGGATTTCTAGACACACCAGTTTCAAAGGAGAGAATTCAAGAAATATTAGAAATTTGTATTCAAGCAGCGCGTGATTATCGAACAAAAAATTTTCTGCCTTTAGAAGACTACAATAACTTAACTGATGGTCAGCATACTGCCTTAGAAAATCTTGTCCAAGAAGAAGAGTGGCAGCAAGTAAGCTCACTTGTTTCAAGTTTATTTTCAGCTTTACCAAAGACAGGTCAAATAATGTTAATACTATGGCTGGGATTAAACTTAACTCAAACAGAGATGGCAACAGTTTTGAAAAATAAATATCCTGAGCTACAAAAACAATATCAAGTAGCTCGACAGTTAGCAAGATATAATAAAATACTTTTAAAAGAATTTATTAATGAATCTCAGAAAATTTATCCTGAAATTTGTTTAAAAGAAGACAAAGATATCGAAATTATAAAAACTTCATTGAATGAATGCTTACAATCACACTGTCAAAAATTATGTGCATCTTTTTTAAAAAAAATTAGCCAAGAATTACAATTTGAGGGTAGAGTCAGTAATTTACAGCGTACATTAAAAGAAGCGTTCGTATCTCGAATAGCAATATATACGGGTTTATCTACAGATTCTTTGACAGTAGTCAATAATAAGCTAGCTGATTTTGTAGATGAATGGCTGACAGATAAATTTTCTAATATAAATAGGAATTAATATGATGACAATTAACTTAAATGATTTAACTCTAATTTATCCCGAACATTTATGTTTGGAGCTATCAATCCGAGAGCAAGAAATTGCATGGAAGCAAACTATACAAGACCCTTACTCTAACACGGCTGCTCGCTGGAATGCCTATCTAAATCGTTTATCTTTAAATACTTTTTTAAGTTTCTTGCAAGAAGACCCAGATTTACAAACAATACCAAAATTATGGTTTCAAAAAGCTGAACTACCAAGTATCTGGGAAGTAGTAAATGGGTTTGCGTTAACAGTCGGTGAGACTCGATTAGTGTTAATTCCAAGCGATAAAAGCTACCTTGGAGAGTTTCGGATTCCCCAAGAATGGGTTGATATCCCTAGTTGGTCGGCTGATTACTATATAGCGGTGCAATTAAATTTAGATGAATGTTGGCTGCGGATCTGGGGTTATGCTAACTCTCAGCAAATCCGAAAGCAAGCTACTTACGATCCAATGGATCGAACTTATTGTTTAGATACAGATGATTTGATTGCAGACTTAAATATCATGTGGGTAGCACAAGAACTTTGTCCTCCCAGTACAACAGAGATTAAATCTTTACCTACATTGTCAAAAGTAGAAGCAGAACAATTATTGGAACATTTGAGTAAGTGGAATTTTTCTTCTCCTAGACTCAACATCCCTTTTGAAAAATGGGCAGCATTGCTGGCGGTGGATGAATTTCGGCAGCATCTTTATCAGCGACGGATAGAAAAACAAAAAAATAATCAAGTTGAAGCCAACGACTCTTTAAGTAGCAACCTGAGTTTATGGTTTAAAAATATTTTTAGTATAGGCTGGCAAAATTTAGATACTTTATTGACCGCACAACCAAAGGCTTTAGCTGTTCAATTCAGAAACGATTTTGGGTTAAATGAAGGATATATCAAACGAGCAAAGCTAATTGATTTAGGGATACAACTTGGAGGTAGTACAGTTGTTTTGTTAATTGCTGTAAGAACAGAGGTTGATAGCAAAATCGGTCTGCGCGTACAGTTACATCCAGCCAATGGAGAAACCTATTTAATACCCAATCTCAGATTAGTTTTACTTTCACACACAGGGACAATTCTTCAGGAAGTCACTTCTAGGTGTCACGATCATTATATTCAGCTCAAAAAGTTTAAATCTTCCCCTGGAATTCGCTTCAGTATACAAGTTGCCCTTAATGATGTCAGTATAAAAGAAGATTTTGTACTGGAAGTAGCTGACGACTGATAGCCATGACTAAATTAGTCGTGTTGAACTTAGGTAAGGGTAACTTAAAACAGGGATTTGCTACTGTTACAGCTCAGCTGTACAACTATAGCAATCCTATACCCATACAATTTACGGGTAGCTTGCCTGCGGCACCAGAACTTATAGAACTCTACAAACGTTGGCAGTTGCTTTATTTGTTGCTGCATGAAACTCTTTCTCCTAGTCAACGTTGGCAGAGAAATATACTAAGTGATGCAGGTATTGAAATTGATACAGAAGATATAACTAATATTTCCTCTGTGGAATTTAGTAATTTATGTAACAATTTACAAGATAAAATTAATGTTTGGTTAAAATCAGAACTATTTCGTAATATTGACCAGAAATTACGCACGAAGTTAGATCCCCAAGAAGAAATTCGGGTAATTCTGGAAACGGAAGATAACCAAGTTCGACGGCTACCTTGGCATTTATGGGATTTTTTTGAGGATTACCAAAAGGCAGTATTTGGTTTAAGCAATCCTGAAGTAGATGAAGTTAAACTATTAGGGAAATTTGTTAGAGACAAAGTTAGAATATTAGCTATTCTTGGTAATAGCGAAGGAATTGATATTCAAGAAGACCGAGCAATACTTGAAAAACTACCAGGAACAGAGACTGTTTTTTTAATTGAGCCACAGCGCACAGAATTAGATCGATGGCTGTGGGACAAGCAGGGCTGGGATATTCTTTTTTTTGCGGGACATGGTTCGAGTCAAACCGATTATGAAATAGGTGAAATTTGTATTAATCAAACTGAGAGTTTAACAATTTCTCAGTTAAAAAATGGTTTAAAAACAGCGATCGCTAGAGGGTTACAACTGGCGATTTTTAACTGCTGTGATGGATTAGGATTAGTACGAGAATTGGCATCTCTGCATATTCCCCAAATGATTGTCATGCGGGAAGCAGTACTAGATCGAGTTGCTCAAGAATTTTTAAAGCACTTTCTAGAAGCTTTTGCTAATGGAGAATCTTGCCATTTGGCAATGCGGGAAGCCACAGAAAAGTTGCAGGGTCTAGAAACCAGTTTTCCCTGTGCTAGTTGGTTACCAGTGATTTGTCAAAATCCAACAGCTATGTCGTTGGTGTTGAACAAAATCGGCCCTAAATCTACTAGCTTGCACGACCGACGTAATATTATTGAGACAATTTTCAAGGTCAGTATAGTTGCAACTGTCTCCATAATGGGGATACGCTCACTTGGCATATTGCAATCATGGGAACTGATGGCTTTTGATGCAATGATGCGATCGCGCCCCGATGAAGGACAAGATCGACGCATTTTAGTAGTTAATATCACCGAAGCTGACGTGCGATCGCAACCAGCTAAAGAAAGAGGGGGAGCCTCACTATCAGACCGCGCACTAGCTGAAGCTGTAGAAAAATTAGAGCAGTTTCAACCGCGAGTCATTGGCTTAGATATTTACCGGGAGAATCACGTAGGGTCAGAGTATCAGAAATTATCTAGATTCATGCAAAACAGCGATCGCTTCATTGCCATCTGTAAAGTTAGTGAAGAAAACAAAAACAGTGGCGTTTCACCACCACCAGAAGTTCCAGAGCAAAACTTAGGTTTTAGTGACGTTATACCCGATCCCGATGGCATTATCCGCCGTCAAATATTGGCGATGACTCCTGCATCCCCCTGTAACACTGATAAATCTTTTAGCTTTCAATTAGCAAACCGTTACTTACTTGCTCAAGGTATTCAGTCTAAACTTACCGCAGAGAAAAACTGGCAGTTTGGTAATGTTATCTTTAAAAATTTGGAGGAAAGCAGTGGTGGTTATCACAGAATCGATAATCTAGGTCACCAAGTACTACTTAATTATCGCTCTTCCCATCAAGTTGCTACACAAATAACTCTTGCAGATATTCTAAACAATAAACTCACCTCTGATTTAGTGAAAAATCGGATCGTCCTCATTGGTACCAGTGCTGAAAGTTTTCGTGATTATTGGTCTACACCCTATAGCGCCAGTCAATGGCCGTATGAGCAAATATCAGGGGTAATGCTTCAAGCACACATGGTGAGTCAGATTCTCAGTGCTGTTTTAGATCGTCGTCCACTAGTGTGGATGTTACCGAAATGGGGTGAATTCATTTGGGTATGGGGTTGGTCAGTGATTGGTGGCATAATTGTTTGGCAATTTCGGCTATGGTTGAGATTAGGATTGGCAGGAGTCACAGCTATTTGCGTTTTATATGGTGTATCCTTATGTCTATTGATCCAGGGAGCCTGGATACCGCTAGTGCCGTCAGTTTTGGCTTTCATAGTTAGTGTATTTATTGTAACTATTTATACTAATTTTTACAATCACCAATCTAATCGATAAGATTTTCCTTCCTCACATTCAATACATGACGACTATCGTCTCCGTTTTGGAATTGAAAGCAGCTACCGGATGAAAAACCAGTGCCGGATTAAAACTACTATTAAAAACCCTACCATTCGGTTTCTATTTGTAGCTTTATCTTTTTTAATTATTAACATCTGGATTTATCTTGTCTGGCATGATCTCAGCCGCTTAAAAAGAAGCAAAGGACAAGTTTTTCCTCATCTATTTACACTCAAACAAATGCATGAATTTTTACGTCAAGCAGTAGACCGCAACTATGGGGTAGCCTGTGAAGTGTACTTGCCATCTGGTTAATTTCAGTTGATTTTAGGAGTTAATAGATAAGTTTAAATTATCATTTATCCCAAGCAATCAGCTTTTGCACTTTTATTTAAAAACGGGATCACAGGCTACTATTTTTTGGCGATCGCAGAACTTTTCGGTCTACTGACTTTCACTCAAATCACAACAATGTTTCCAAAGCTAATCACAGGTTTTGTTGAAAGATTAGCAATTTGAACTTGACTGCTAGAGCCTGTACCGTCAACATCAAAGAATAGAGCGCCGATGGATTTATTATAAATAAAGCGATCGCTTTCGTCCTTGGCTGCTGTACCTAAGACAAACTGAGTCTCTTGTAGAATACCTGCTACAAGTCCGCCACCAAAACTCGCCGTGTCAACACGAATCAGATCGTTAGCAGAATTAAAGTCTTCAATGGTGTCAAGTCCATCACTAATTGGTGAAGAGAAACTAAAGATATCTTTTCCATTTCCACCAGTGAGAATATCGTTACCAGCACCACCAACTAGAATATCGTTCCCATTATTGCCACTGACAATATCGTTACCAGCACCACCAACTAGATTATCATCACCATTATTGCCACTGAGAGTATCGTTACCAGCACCACCATCGATACTGTCATTCCCATTTAGACCTTCTATGTAATCATTGCCACCAAAGCCATTGATAATGTCTGATTTGGAAGTTCCAGAAAGGGAATTATCGGTATTATTGCCGTTGATGACGTTAAAGGTTGTCACTGTCAGGGCAAAAATGTCTTTAGCAATAGCGCCTTGGGTATCGGTGGCTGTAATTTTAATATTCAAAACACCAGTATCGCCAGTTGTGGGCTGACCGCTAAAAGTACGAGTATTGGTATTAAATTGCAACCAGCTTGGTAAAGGATTGGCATTTTCGAGGGTAGCACTATAGGTAAGAATATCGCCAGGGTCAGCATCAGAAAAAGTACTTTCGGGAATGATGAAGCTAAAGGTTTTATTTGCTGTAGCTGTTTGGTCAGCGATCGCATTTTCTAGAGTCGGTGCAGCATTGGTAATCGGACTTGGAACTAAGATATCCTCTGCAACATCTACAATTGTGATTTGCAAGTCCTGAGATTTGGTCGCAGTCCCATTACTGGTAATCACAGTGATGTTATAACTATTGTTAGCATCGCTATCGGCAGGGACTTCAAAATCAGGTATGTTTTTAAACGCAACTATCCCTGTACTGGTGTCAACATTAAACAAGTCTGCATCAGGCCCTACCAAGCTGGTAAAAGTTTCACCATTAGGAATCACATAAGCCGCCCCCGTCCCGTTTTCTAAAAAGTTAAAGATGGCCGCACCGCCACTTGATATCGGAACGCTGCCAACATTTAGGTTGAGGACTTTCTCAAAGAACAATGCATTGGGATCGGTTGTCCTAACTCGCACGCTGTAACTGGGTTGTGTTGCTAAATTTGATGTGTTACTGATGATGAGTTGATTATCTGTAATCGTAAAGGCGCTATTGTCATCTGCACCTATGCCATTCACTAAGCTATAGGTAAAACTGTCATTTGTATTTGGATCGTTTGTGGTAAACGTTCCAATAACTGTATTCGCTGCAACATTTTCGTCAATGCTTGTAGTGCTAACGGCAAAATCCGTGGGTGTTTTATTAACGTTAATTGAGAGGATTTTTTCAAAGGTTAGTCCCCCTCCATCCTTTGTTTGCACCCTAATGCTGTAATTTAACTTATTATCAAGACTGGGAGAATTGTTGATTTGCAACTGGTTGCCATTAATGCTAAATAGCCCATTATCCGTTGAGCCAGCACCCTCAACTAGGCTATAAGTAAACGTATTGTTGGAATCAGGATCGGTACTGCTGAAAGTGGCGATCGCAGTATTCGCCGCAATAGTTTCATTGATTAGCGTTGTACTTAGAGCAATATCTGTCGGGGCTTCGTTGATTTCATTCACCCCAATAGTCAAGGCTTTCTCAACAAATAAGCCGCCTTGGTCTGTTGTCCTGACTCGAATATTGTAACTCGATTTGGTTGCTAGATTCGGAGATGTATTAATTTGTAGTTGATTGCCAACAATGGTAAAGGCGCTGTTATCTTCTGCACCCGTTCCCGCAACTAAGGTATAGGTAAAGGGATTGCCGAGATCTGGGTCGGTGGTGGAGAATGTACCGACAACTGTGTTAGCAGGAACTTTTTCGTTAACGCTGAGGGCGCTGAGGGCTAAATTAGTTGGTGCTTCGTTGGTTTCTGTGACGAGAACCGTGACAGTTTGAGAGGCACTTAAGTCGCCATCAAAGGCAGTCACAATCAAATCATAAATGTTATTGCCGCCATTATCCGCAGGGGTATTATAGTTGGGTGGTGTTTTAAACGTCACAGCCCCTGTAGCACTGTTGATATTAAACAGATTGCTATCTGTTCCTGACAAGCTATAGCTGAGAGTCGTTCCGGCATCTGGGTCTGTAGCTGTAGCGGTATAAACTGTACCTGTACCTTTTTCGGCAAAGGTCACTAACCCCAATTTCTCAATTTTGAGATCGTCAACTGCCGAAATTCCATTACTGCCGAAGTTGAGATAGTTATTGGTGTATCCCCCGCTACCTTTGACATATTTGTAGATGAGGGTTGTATCGGCATAAACATAAAGATTGGTTTGTCCCACCCCATTAAAGGGATTTCCATCCGTGGGGTCAGTAGCAATCAGGGTAAAGGGATAAAGTGTTGCACCATTGCCAGTTCCGCCCCATTTGCTATAGGAACCAGTTACATCTCGTGTACCATCAAAAGCTTGAATGCGACCATCTCCACTGAAGACAATCCCAAAATGGGGAGCGCTATTGTAGATAAGCGTGTTTTTATCGGCAGCAGATAACCCCAGATTCAAACTAGCCCATCGGGTTTGGTCGAGTAAGTTTGTCGAGTTTGGCGCTAAATTGAAGCTAATTTTTAGCCCGCCTTGGGAACTTGCTCCGTTGAAGTTGTAATCTAAGGCAGCCGTTCCGCCATAAGCAGTCAGCAAATAGTTACCAGAATCTATCCCGGCGGTGGAATTACCAACTTGAGCATTTCCAGACCGAACCCATTTAACAGCGGACAAAGAACCGCCTCTGCGCCCGGTAAGATTGTAGTTGAGATCGGAGTTAACGCCATTGATGGAGGGATTGCCCGTGGCAAAGAAGTTATCGGTGAGTAACGCAAAGGTAGGGGCTTCGTTACGGTTAGCAACGTTCAGAGTTAAAGCTTTTTCCAAAGACAATCCACCTTGGTCGATGGTTTTAACCCGAATGCTGTAACTTGATTTAGTTTCAAAGTTGGGAGAGGCGTTGAATCTCAGTTGATTGCCATTAATTGTAAACAAGGAATTATCAGTTGCACCAGTGCCACTGACAAGAGAGTAAGTAAAAGTATTGTTGAGATCGGGGTCGGTAGTGTTTAAAGTGCCAATAATCCCACCAGCAGGAATATTTTCATTAATGGCACTCGTATTCAGGAAAATATTGGTGGGGGTTTCATTTAAGTCGGTAACGTTAATGGTGAGGGCTTTTTGATAGCTTAAGCCATTTTTATCGGTAGTTTGGACGCGAATGCTGTAGCTGGGTTTTGCGATCGCGTTGGTAGTGGAGGTGTTGATTTTAAGTTGATTGCCACTGATAGTAAAAGCTGCATTCTCGCTTGAGCCTGTACCACTGACAAGTGCATAGGTGAAGGTATCGCCCAAATCTTCGTCGGTGCTGCTTAAGGTTCCCACTAATGTGCCAACTGGAGATTTTTCTACGATCGCCGCCGAACTTAAAGAGATGTCCTTCGGTGCTTCATTGTTAACATTGGTGACGCTAACGCTATAGGTTTTATCCGTTTGCAATATGCCATCGCTGGCGGTAACGATCAGGTCGTAAACGTTATCGCGATCGAGGTCTTGAGGTGCTTCATAGTTAGGAGCATTTTTAAAGGTAACAACTCCCGTAGTACTATTAATGTTAAAAAAGTTACTATCAAAACCAGGAGCAAGGCTATAGGTAATGGCAGACCCCTCTGGATCTCTCGCCGCCGCAGCAAAAACTGTTCCAGTGCTATTTTCAGCAAAGTTAATGGTACCTGTGCCGAGGTTGAGTTGTTGAATGCTGACATTATCTACCGCCGATCGCCAGAGACTCCCGAAATTTAGGTAGTTATCGCTATAACCACCATTTCCTTTGATATAACTATAGATCAGCGAGCCAGAGGCAAAGACATCGATTTTCGTCTCACCAACGCCATTGAAAGGATTGTTATCTGTGCGGTCAGTGAGTACTACCGAGAAGGGGTACAAAGTTGGATCGTTACCTGTGCCGCCCCATTGGTTGTTCGGGTTAGTGACGAGATTGGCGCTGGTGATATCGGTGCTGCCATCAAAGGCTTGAATCCCCCCATTACCACGGAAGAGAATGCCAAAGTGCGACACATTTGCATTGACGATCGCATTCTTATTGGTAGCCGATAGACCGAGACTGAAACTTCCCCAGACACTTCGATCGGCATTATTTGTGGGATTCGGGGCTAGACTAAAATTGATTTTCAATCCCCCCTTGGAGATCGTGCTATTGAAATTGCGATCGAGAGCAGCCGTTCCGCGATCGGCGACGAGAAGAAACTTCCCTGAATCAATCCCCACTGCTGTGTTACCGAGTTGTGCATTAATGGTGCCAACCCAGTTTGTAGTTTTCAATGTGCCTGTTTGTCGCGTAGCTATCTCATAATTCAAGTTAGAAGTATTGGGGTTGGCGATCGTTGTAAAACTGTCAGATAAAAGATTGACAGCCGTATTACTGAGATTGAGGTTTTCTATTGCCAGGTTGTCGATCCCTGTCCGACTGTTACTTCCAAAATTGATATAGTTGTCCCGATAGCCTCCATTGCCCTTCACATAGCTGTAGACAAGAGAGCCATTGGCATAAACATCGACATTGGTTTGACCAACACCATCAAAAGGATTATTGTCAGTAGGGTCTGTGAGTACGACATTAAACGCTTGCAGAGTTGCATCATTGCCACTGCTACCCCATTTATTAGTAGTATTTGCTACAAGATTGGCACTGGTGATATCGACGTTGCCATCAAAGGCTTGAATCCCGCCATTCCCACGCAAGAGAATGCCAAAGTGGGGTACATTGTCTGTAATGTAGGCAGTTTTGTTAGTTGCAGATAACCCCAAGCTAAAACTGCCCCAAACAGCTGAGTCTGCACCTGTGGCATTCGGGGCCATATCAAAGCTGATTTTTAGCCCGCCGCGAGACGCTGTAAGATTTAAGTTATAGTCTAGAGCAGCATTCCCACCATCAGCTACCAGTAGATAGTTACCTGAATCAATAGCAGCAGTACCAGTGTTTCCAACCTGGGCGTTAACTCTGCCAACCCAGTTTTTCGTTTCTTGGGGGCCAGTTTGCCGCGTTGCAAGGTTGTAATTGAGATTGCTGGTATTAGGATTGCCCGTGGCTGTAAAGTTATCAGTCAGCAAGGCAAAGGTAGGGAAGCCCAGGTTTTTCACCTGAAAGATACCGTTTGCAAACTGTAGCCTTTCAATTCCTTGGATAGTATCTGTGCCATCATCACCGTTACTCGTAACGGTATCCTTAATCTCAATCAG
Organism: Nostoc sp. DedVER02; assembly: GCF_034530675.2. Lineage (NCBI taxonomy): Bacteria > Bacillati > Cyanobacteriota > Cyanophyceae > Nostocales > Nostocaceae > Nostoc > Nostoc sp. DedVER02. The sequence goes on along the minus strand of NZ_JAVRCP020000018.1, from coordinate 85,236 downwards.
TCCGCTTAATAACTTATGGATTCTATAATCTGTGTAATTACCGCTATAGGTAGCCGTATCATTTCCGGCTCCCCCTTTGAGAACATCGTTTCCTAAACCGCCCGTGAGACTGTCATCGCCCTCCTCGCCATCAAGGATATCATCTCCATTCCCTCCTCCAAGGGTATCATTGCCTTTCCAGCCTTGAATCACATCGTTGCCATTACCGCCGTCAAGAAGATCGTTGCCATCTCCTGCATCTAAAACATCGTTGCCTGCTCCGCCAGAGAGGGTGTTATTACCCTGACCGCCATCGAGGAAATCGTCTCCGTCACTCCCGTTGAGGATATCGTTTCCACCTAAGCCATAAACTTGGTCATTGCCAGTGGTTCCTTCATAGGTATTGTTCCCACTATTAAGATAAGTTCCTGACTTTTGCAGCGTTGCTTGGAGGAGGGCGGTATATATTTCATTCCCTCCCTCTTGGCTTTGGAGGAGAGTTTTTAGGTTTGGGGGAGAAGAATTTCTGGCTGCATTCAATTCATTGGTTAAATTATTCTTGACATTAGCTACTCCTTCCACACCAAACTCTTTGGAGCCAAAGAGTAGCACGCCATAGCCTGCCCCTACTGCTGCTGCGCCAACAACAGCCAAAACAGACCCACCATACAAGGCAATTGTACTAAAAGCTTGACCGATCGTACTCCCTGCTATTGCTAGAGTATTTGTCCCAACACTTGCAACAGCAGTCCCAGAACTAGCCTCAATAGCGGCAAGTGTCAATATTTGTGTTGTTGCGGTTACAAGTTTAGATACAAATGGTATTACTGTGAGAACACTTGCTTCAGCAACCACTGTTGTTGCCACTATCGCGGTCGTTACACCAGATGCTGCTGCGACTGTAGTTAAACCCGTTGCCAGCCCAGCTCCTACGATTGTTGCAGCCACTTGCCCAGCACTTGCTCCCGATGCTTGTAAAGATTGAAAGGCTGTGGAAGCATCAAATAAATTTTGTTGGTAGCGGGCAAGACCTTTAGTTGTTGTTTCTGAAGCAACTTGACCCGCAGGAGTAATCAACAAATCTCGGTAATAATCTGCTTTGGCATCCCGACGAATATCAGGGGGGTTGGGCAGACTGAAAATAGAGCCTGCATTTGAACGCGGGGGGTTGTAATAGTTCGCAAAGCCAAAACCTTGGGGAGTTTGATAATCAGGGTTTTGCTCCCAATAGTTATATCGATTTAGAGCTAGGTTCTTTTCTTGAATGCGATTGAACCGAATTAGTTTTGCCAGGAAAGATAACGCACCTTTTTCAGTATCAGTTTGTTCTGCTTCAGGTTTGTTAATAGCCTGCAATAATAAACCGAAAAAGGTAGAGCGGACTGTGGTCAAATCATTAGACGAAGTTATATTTTTTGCCTGTGCCGCCAGAGCTTTAAAGTCTCGATACTCGTCGGTGTAACCTTGATTAGAGTTACCCTGTTTATAGATAAGCTCTAATGAAAAAGAAAAACTGTTTGGGTAAAAATTCCGAATACCAAAGTTATCATCATTAACAATGGAATTGTCTTTATTAACAATAGAATTGTCATTGTTAATGATGCCTGTAGTGTTAATGGTGCCTTGAGTAACCACTAACTTCACGTCATTCAAATCGATTGGTATAATATTAATGACAAAGTTAGGGTTAGTATTCGTGTTAGGAACACTCAGATTACCTGTAGAGTCTAGAACTATTTCCGGGGAAGGGCTAACAGTAGTGGGTGTTGTTGCTTGAGGGGTTTTATTTAAAGCAATATTGAGTTCCGTTCCATTGAAGCTAACGGTTTGGTCGGCAGTTGGAACAACGGGAGCGTTGACAAAATACTTGAGAGTGCCATCACTGCTTCCGGCGATCGCATCTACAACACCATCTCCATTCAAGTCTACTAAAGCTGGACTGATATAAGTTCCGCCATTAATTCCATAGAAAAGACTATCGCTTTGGCGCGTAAAGACGGGATTTGTGGGACTCCCTGTATTTCTGTAGTAAGTAAAACTGCCATTTCTTTCTCCTACAAGTAAATCGAAGTCGCCATCGCCATCTACATCAAATAACGTGGGAACAGCCGTTGCACCCACAGCCGCACTATTGAAGGGGTTGGCTGTCCCTGTTTGGGCTGCATAGATCGGGTTGGTGGCACTACCTGTATTGCGATAATATTTGAGGTTGCCTTCCCAGTCGCCCACAACTAAGTCGCGATCGCCATCACCGTCGAGGTCGGCAAAGACAGGACTGCTTAAAAGACCGACATCAATATTGTTAAAGGGGTTGCCTGTTCCGGTTTGGGCTGTATAGATCGGGCTGGTGGCAGAGCCTGTATTTTTGTAGTATTTGAGTGTGCCATCTGCCGAACCTACAATCAGGTCTAGGTCGCCATCTCCGTCAATATCGACTAGGGCGGGACTGCTCAAATCTCCCACATCGATACCATTAAAGGGATTAGCATTTACAGTGACAACTAGAGGAAAGGTTAAGCCTGTGTTTTGGACTGGGACAAATGTAGTTATATTTCTGCTAGTAGCTCCTTGTTCGGCATAGGCAAACCCAGTACCACTGGGATAGTTTTGGAATGAAGCGATGGTTCCGTTACTCTTGCCGACAATTACATCCAAGCGACCATCACCATTGATATCGGCGAAGATGGGTTTACTAAAGTCGCCCACATCAACCGTACCCAGAGGATTAGCACTGCCTGTTTGCGCCACAAAGTTACGGATGCCAACACCAAGCGAAACAGCAGTCTCTACGGATACAGGCTGACCTTGTACAGTAATTGTGGCAGAGTCATTTTGAGTTTGAATAGCTTGAATTTGCTCTGAAGTTAGGGAGACACCGCGCACTAGGTCAGAAAATAATTCGCCTTCATCCCCTTTGCTGTCTTTGGTGTTAATTTGAGCGTCAATGCTGTGGCCAATTTCTTCTAGAAGCACAGCTACAATTTCAGACGAGGAGGCCGTGTCTAAAAAAGATTGAGATAGATAGATGGTATTAGTAGAACTGGCATAGGCTCCAGCGATTCCGTCCATGCCACTGTCTAAGATTTGGATGGGCGGTAGTTGGCTAAAGTCGCGGTTTTGCCATCTGCTTCTTAAATTTTCGCCAAGGGCGAAGTTGTATTGGCTGCCAAAAATGGTATTAAAGTTGTGCCAGAAATCTTTCGAGTTAGCAAAATCAGCTAAAAGGTCAAATACTGTAGCGAGTTTAACAGATATAGAAGACATAGTAATTTTTCCTCAGCAAGCTAAAATTAGCCAAGAAGATGCACGAATATCTATTGTGTCTCTTGGCATTGACACTGATGTATTAGGCTTGACTATATTAATAAGCGCGAAAGCTTTTATTCACTGGTACTAGGGTTTATCGATAAGAACCCTCATTTTTTTCAGAAATAATTCTTAAGAAAGATGACTAAGTATTTTTGTATGTTTAATTCTTAGGAAATTATTTGCTAGTACTGAAAGATTGCTTTAGTCTACAAATCTCAGGCTAATCTAGTTAAATTCATAGCCTGTTGAATTGAGTAAAGACATAGCTTTGTTGATAGGGGTAGCAGGGCATTGTTAACAAAGGCAACGACTGAAAACCAGCAGTTAGATGGTTAGTATATGTTTGGCATGGATCTATCAGGAGAATTACGTAAGTTCTACTAAATATATAGAAAAACCTCAGACTAATCTATAGCAAAAAGTATTGATGCTTAATTTGTAAGTATGATATTTTTCATTTTGTTGCCTACTTTTTCGACGGCTGGCAACTAAAAAGTATGATTTAGTATTAATCTGCCTATTTTAGAGTGGGATCTCATTGACAAAAGTACATCGGCGATCGCTATCTGCTGAACTAAAGAATTGAGGATCGAATTCCCAGAGTTGTCTGATAGCATTGGATTCTTGACAAAGGCATCTGAATCGCCGCTAAAGGCAGCAGCAACCCAGTAAAAAATATTACGAATGATTATTTTTTAGCTGAAGATACAACTTTTGCGGCATTGAATTTCCACAACCCAACAAATGGCATAGTTCCTGTTTCGGCACAGATGGGTGCGATCCAAAAAACGTAAAATTTACTTTTTGCACAAAGCCGCGTCTTGTTTTGCTTCTGGATTGGTTCGTAAATAATCTCGCACCCAATCGCAACCAATCTGTTCTACTCGATTGATATCAATTGCTTGTTGCAAATTCCAGATAATCGCACTCTTATCCCAACTACCAGATGTTAGCCACCGCCCATCTTGGCTAAAGGCTAACCCAAAAATAACGTCTTGATGGGCTTTGAGGGTTGCCAACAAGGTGCCATCTGATTTCCAAAGCTTGATAGTACGATCGCGGCTCCCGGATGCTATGGTTTTACCATCGGGACTGAAAGCAATTGCGTAGACTTTGCTGCTATGACCGCTAAAGGTGCGAAGTAGTTTCCCCTCCACTGTCCAGAGTTTAACGGTGCGATCGTGGCTTCCTGATACAATGAGTTTGCCATCTGGGCTAAAGGCGAGATCCTGTACTTCGGCTTTATGCCCTGTAAAAGTGCGAATCAAACTGCCATCCAAATGCCAGAGTTTAATAGTGCCATCATAACTGCTGGTGGCAATCTGCCGTCCATCGGGACTAAAGCGGATGTGGCTGATAGCATTTTGATGTCCGGTTAGGGTAGTAACTAGGCTACCGTCTAACTTCCAAATCCGAGCTATATTTTGTGTTGTGTTGCTGGCTGCCAATAGTTGACCATCAGGACTAAAGTCAACGGTACTAGCTTCAGCTGATGGCTGTCCGTTTTCGTTTGGCTCGATGGTTCCAGTTGGCTGAACGAGGGAAAATGTCTTTAACTGCTTACCATTGGCTTGCCAGAGGTGAATAATGCCATTGCCATCGCTGGATGCCAAACGTTGACCGTCGGGATGAAAAGCAACTCCACTGGCGATCGCATTATGTCCTCGAAAGGTGGTGAGTAGGCGACCGTCCCGCGTCCACAGTTTCACTGTCCGATCCCAACTGGCTGAAGCAACGCGATCGCTATCGGGGCTAAACGCCACCTGCAAAACCTGGGCCCGATGTCCCAAAAGACGGGTTAGCGCTGGGTTTTGCAATTGCCAAAGTTTGACTAAATTATTAGAGCCAGAAGAGGCAAACTGCTTCCCATCCGGGCTAAACGCCACTCTCCAAGCAGCATCTCCCTGTTTCAGTGTTAATAAAAACGTACCATCCCGCCGCCACACCTTCACTGTTTGATCGGCACTTGCAGAAACGAGCAGTTGTCCATCTGGACTAAAGCTAATGCCAAAAATGTCAGTATTATGTGCCGCCAAAGTCTGCATTAGGCGGCCGTCTCGATGCCAGAGTTTGATCGCTCCTTGCATATCTCCAGATGCTAGCAGTTGACCATCTTGGCTCCATCTCACCACATAAACTGCTCCCTGATGCCCTACTAAAGTTTTGATTAAGCTGCCATCGCTACTCCAAAGCTTGACGGTGCGATCTTCGCTAGCAGAAGCAATTAGACTTCTTGCAGAAGTCGGGAAAAGGAGAAGGGGAAAGGGGGAAAGGTTTGTTATTTTCTCTTTCCCCTTTAACCTTTTCCCTTTTCCCACCTCTTGCAAAAGGTCTATTGTCTGTCCATCTTGGCTCCAATCCAGGCTCCAGATCGCATCCTGATGCCCTTTGAGGCTGCGAACCAAGCGACCGTTCAGATCCAAAAGTTTGACGGTGCGATCGTCACTTGTCACCGCAATTGACTGACCATCGGGGCTAAAGATGAGCTTGAATAAGAGAATCTGCTTGTGTAAATCCGGTTGCTGTTTCCAAGTCCAAAGCAACCGTCCGTCCCGTCTCCAGAATTTCACTTCTCCTGCTTGAGTTGATGCAGCTAAAAATTGACCGTTAGGGCTGAAAACCACATCAAAAACCCAATCACTGGTATTTAAAGTCTTCAATAATCTGCCATCCCTCGCCCAAAGTTTGATGGTTTTGTCGCGGCTACCTGTGGCAATTTGTTGCCCATCTGGACTAAAAACCACACTGTACACGTACTCCTGATGCCCAACCAAGCGGTTAAATTCCACTGCTCCGTAAACCGCTTGCCGCAGAACTTCTTCTACTTGAGCGATCGTGGCAGCATTGACGTGGCTTAACCGCCGCAATTGCTGTTTTGCTCGTAGTGCTTCTATTAAAGCATCTAAGCGTCGATCGGAGGCAAATAAAGCTTCAGAACTCCGGGAGAGGGCTTGAATTTCACTTACTTTTGCAGTGCGATATTGCCAGAAAGCCGTTAACCCTAAGCCTAATACCGCGATGAGTGCCAAACTGATTATTCCTAAGAAGTATCGTTGCAGTCGAGCCGTTTTTTTCTCTTGCACTAAGCGGGCTTCGATTTCCCTGGTACGGGCGGCTTCTAGGGCTTGCTGTTGTTCCCGTTTTTCTAAGGCATGGGAGGCAGCTAAAAACTGATAATCGCGATCGCCAATCCGTTTGCCCTCAGCCCAAACCTCGGCATCTCTTAAAGCTTGTCCTTTCAGCAGGCGCGATTCATCTAATCGTTCGGAACTCAGCCATGCTTTTAAATTAACTGCATAAGGACGCAGATTTGTTAATTGCTGTTCAACCCAGACTGCGTTAAATACCTCTGCATATATCTGGTTGCGAACTCGCAAGTAGCCTTGCTCTTTGACGACTAAGCCGGATAGTAGTAACTCCGTTTGTTCGGGGCTATTATCGATAGGAACAGGGAGACTGCATACATCTAAAATCTGTTGATACAACCCTAATAATCGTCCTGCACGCTGTTCGTCATAAAGTAGGCGATGAGCGATGGTTCGCAAATGTTCTGGCTCATCTTGGAGTTCCCAGTAGTCGATTAAGCGCGATCGCACTAGGTTTTCTAGCCAACTGGCTTCCTCTCCACTAGGAATAGCGATCGTGCCATTTTGCCAAGCATTCAGCACCAATTGGCAAAGCTTTTGGGTTAAAAATGGTTGTCCATTTGTCCACTCTATGATGTGACGCAGCATAATTTCCGGTTGGTTGACTGTTTCTTGCAAACCGGGAAGCAAGGGTAAGGCTTCAGACAAGCGAAATCCTTGTAAATCAATTGCCTGACCGATATTAAACGGTGTCCGGCTTTTGTCTGCAATTAAATCGCTGGGTGTGGCTACACCCAATAGCGTGAAGGTGAGCCGTTGGTAAATCGGTTCTTCCACCCGCTTGTTATAACAGGCGCGAATCAAGGCAAAAAAGTCATCAATGGGAAAGTCTAACCCCAGGACACTATCAATTTCATCGATAAAAATGACTACAGGTTGCTGAATCTCAGTCAGTAAAATTGCGGTGAAAAAATCATCAAAGCGTTTTACAGGGGAGAGATGCGATCGCTCTCGCCACCAGGTTCGCAAATTTACCTTCAGTCGAAAACTGCTGACAATACTTTGTAAGACTGAGGCATACCACTGTTCGGATGTCATTTGTTGGCTACCAATGGTAGTCATGTCGATCGTACCCGTTCGCATCCCTTGAGCTTGCAGGCGATCCATAATCCGGACACGCAGGCTAGACTTCCCCATCTGTCTCGCATTCAGGACATAACAAAACTCTCCCTTGAGCAATGCCTGAAATAACTCATCATCCGCTTGTCGTTTTACATAGCTGGGCGCAGTCACAGGAAGGCTGCCACCTGCTTGATATTGATAAACAGATGGACTGGACACTAAGTTACTCGCCTCCTCGAATAGTAGTTTGCCAAGACAACTTTACGTGGTGGCTAGCAGAGGGGCAGAGGGGCAGAGGAGAGAGTACCTTCATTCCCCCCTGCTCCCGTGCTGGGTCTACACAGTAATTTTGGTTTGTTAAACTACTAAACACCATCACCGCAATTAACTAAGCACCGACGATATAATTCACACCGGATTTTCACCTGCCCTGACTGCACCTCAATCAACCCCATACGATTTAAATGAAAGAGTTCTAATGAGTTGAGGCGAACTGGCTGCTGTGCTTTTATTATGGCTTTGAGGGCAGTGACTAAAGAGGGTTGCTGTTCCAAGGTAGATAACTGGCGTTGCAAATGATGGTAAAATGGGCTGCTCGTAGTAAGGGCTGAGTCTAACAGTTCGTCTAAGCTTATGCGCGTGCGAACGATATGATAAAGTGCCAAGCGCACTAGATAAGGGTGTCCTCCTACCTGAAACATTAGTTGTTCGACCTCGGCGTTTGTCCAGTTGAGCTGATGCCAATCAGCTAAAGTTTTCACCTGCGCGGCGTTAAACTCTGGCAGTTCGATAGGAATGCCGACATTAAACGGTGATTGGTTGATATGAAGGGGAACATAGGCTTCCGTAGAATGCACCAGAATCAGCCGCAGGGTTGGCCAAAGTTCGCTGTTCTTGGCATCTTCATACCAGGCTCGCAGCAGGGAAAAAAAGCCGTCGGCGGTTTCTGGATAGGCAAATAGGGTATCGACTTCATCCAATGCTAGCACCAGTGGTTGCTGACATTGCGGTAGCAGGTAATTTTCAAAGTAGTCTTTACAACTGGTTTTACTGCCAAATATATCGTCCCAATATTCGGCTAACTGCAAAGGAAGTTTCAGCGCATGGGTAACTCTGGCACAAAACCATTGCAGAAAGCGATCGAGGTCTTGCAGAATGGCACTGTCTACTAGTTGCAGATTCAGCAAAATAGTAGAATATTCTTGTTGTTGTGCGCGGTTCAAGATGCGGTAGAGCAAAGAAGTTTTACCCATTTGCTTGGGTGCGCGGATACGCAGCAGCGATCCAGGTTGAGCGATCGCTTCATAACAGCAAGATTCAATCGGCGGGCGATCGCAATATAAAATTGAGGTAAGTTTGACAGGCCCATCAGGAAATTCTAAAGGCAGCGATTCAGATGTCACAGTATCAAACAAAGCAGAGAATTCAACTGACTTTAGACAAGACAAATCTTTGTAGCGACGCTCAATAACAGAGCGAAAGTTTTTCTTGCTCACCCGTTCATTAAGTATCTCAGACATCAGTTCCCATAAAGCAGCCCCAATCGCTTTGATATGAGGCTCAGACCAGCAAGTAGCCGCAGAGATATCTTCATAGGTTCTTCCAATCCAGACTCCCTGGATGATTTCCACCTGCAAGGTGCTTAAATGCTTACCTGTTTTAACAAAAACTAGCCAATCGATTACATTAATTGCTGTTTCTAAATCAAAGTATAAAGGTATAGAGCGATCGATGGGCTTCATGAAAATTAATTAAACTTAGCAATGAATGCACTTAATCGGACAGTTCTGAAAAGAAATTAAGCTCTGACAGCTTGACTTTGATCTCCCTGATTGCATCGCTTTTCATTCACTGCTGAACTATTTCTATACACTTTATTATGGAATTTCCGTTGAATCAACTTCTATTGGGTCCAATTTAGACAAATTTTTATTAAGTTATCAAATACAGCAGAAGCTTCCATTAAGGGACTTCCAGAAAATAAACTATTCCACCAACAATAATGATAATCATTTTAAAGGGGGATGAAGGGGCTGCCGTCGGCAGCCCCTTCATCCCCCTTTTGTAGTAATTTGAATAATGATTCATTTGTCAGCTTATCCGAAAATCCAGTGTTTCGGCGGTCTTGGCCGAGTATTTATGCCGCACTGCATGACAGCCGTCCCAAGAGAAGAAAACTGATGAATCTGCTGGTAGAGAAGGTAAAAACAGAAGCACAACCATTTCTGGAGTGAGTCGGCAGTTAGAAAAAAGACCACTTGCTGCTTATGACAGAGGTTACGGCAACGCTAAATTTGTGACAGCAACAGCGGATATCGAAGCAGATATGTTACTAAGGTTAGCGTCTAATCGAGGCTATTTGCGATCGCACAAATGTGGGAAACAGGAAATATCCCACCAATACTACATTGCATTAATTAAATCTCAAGCCAAAGATTATGTGAGAAATGCACAAATCCGGCTGATTCTGAAGCCTATTGCAGAGCAATTACTCAACCTGTTTGGTACTCTAGAAAATGTGCAGAACTCTTTGAATCAAATTTTATTAAAGCTAAAATCTTACACTCCTCAAAAACCAGGATACGCGGGGGGCAATATTCTTAATTTACTTTGGCAGCTTCATATTGACCTGAGCGGCTATGACTTTTCTAAGTTAACAGTTTGGCAAGCTTACTTACAAGATATGAACTTGCATCGAGTTAACTTTACCAATGCAGATTTGAGTAAGTCTGCTTTAACTCGAACTTTAGGAGGTGTATTATCAGCAACTTTTAGCCCAGACGGGAAATTAATGGCAACAAGCATTGATCATGAAATTTGCTTGTGGTCTGTTACAAACATCAAACAAATTATTACATACATTGGTCACACAAGTTGGGTGCAATCGCTAGCTTTTAGTCCTGATGGAGAAATTTTAGCCAGTGGTAGCAATGACCAAACGGTAAGGTTGTGGAACGTCCACACTGGGCAATGTCTCTTAACTCTGCGAGGTCATACAAGTTGGGTGCAATCGCTGGCTTTTAGCCCAGATGGAGAAATTTTAGCTAGTGGTAGCAATGACCAAACGGTGCAGTTGTGGAATGTGCATACTGGGCAATGTCTGCAAACTTTATTAGGACATAGCAATCGGGTAATTTTTATTACTTTCACCTTGAATGGACAAACTTTGGTTACTGGGAGCGACGACCAAACTGTAAGATTGTGGGATGTCAACACGGGTTCTTGCGTGCGAGTATTAGAAATCCCCATTAATTGGATGTTATCCATTGCTCTTAGCCCAGACGGACAAACATTGGCCACAGGAAGCGATCGCACAACTGTAAAATTTTGGGATTTAGCTACTGGTGAGTGCATAAATACGCTACCAGGTTATAACAGTCACGTGTGGGCAGTTGCTTTCAGTCCAGATGGTAAAACACTGGTTACGGGGAGTGAGGATAAAACTGTTAAAACATGGGATGTCCTGACAGGCAAATGTCTGCAAACTTTGTATGAAGATAGTGATTCACCTATAGGCGAGCGAGATGCTTCACGCATTTGGTTAGTTACTGTTAATCCAGATGGTCAAACCTTACTGAGTATTAATGAAAACCAAAGCATGAAGTGATGGGATATCGGCACAGGACAATGTTTGAGAACAGTGAATGGGTATATCAATTGGATATTATCTGGCTTTGGGATGTTGAAACAGGTGAATGTGTAAAAACAATCAGAATTTATAGACCCTATGAAGGTATGAATATAAAAAACGCAATCGGTTTAACAACACCTCAGAAGAACACACTCAAAGCTCTTGGGGCAGTAGAGCGAGAATAAGGTGTTATTATTTTCACATAATGACCGACTATTATACAATTCGGGTGCAGAAGCCAGACTAAAATAGCGCGAGGCTTTCATGATTTCTTTGAATACGACCCTTGCGACATTGACACGATTCAATACCAGTCAATTGTTTTAATTCTCTATGAAACTCCTCAACCTTCCATCGCACCTTATACACTTTTTGTACAACGTCCGTAGAATTTTGAGATAAATCGTTTGTAGCGATAAAATCCGTTCTGTCGGTGGAGACAGTGACCCGGAAAAGCTTCACTTTTTTAGCTTGAGGGAACTTTTTTATCTTAACTATTTTACCTGATTTCAACTCCTCTTTATCCCAAGATAATAATTCAATTCTTTGATAATCTTTTTCACCTGCGGTATCATTAACAAGTCGATTACGTTTCAGAGGGCAATAATAATATTTCCCTAACCCATCAATATATAACATCAATTTATTTGTTGCATACCAAGTGTCCATCAAGACGGCTTGGAACGGTAAACCCTTATGATAAAAAAGGTTTTGCAGCATCTCTATCACATGGTCTATCTTTGTTTTCCCATCTTTATCTGGGTCATAAATCCGATAATCAACTACCCAAAATTTTCCGACTTCATAATTGACATATATACAATTTACTAGCCCAATACCTTTAATTACACCATGTTCATTGCCACTATATTGGCGTTTACTTGGTTCTATCTCTACAGCGTATCGTTTGTCAATTACTGTGTCATCAAAAATTAAGTAAGCGTTATTATTTATTTATATTAAATCTTTAACATTATCCCAAAGAATCCGAGGTGTTAATTTTTCATTCGTTAAATAACGGTTGATTTTATCATGACTTATCTGCTCTAAATGCTCTGCCAAATTTGTGATTGTATAATTGATTTGGCTACTTAGCAAGTATTGGCAGTAATTAAGTTTAGTAAATCTCATTACCGCAAACAAATCCTATTTAATACACTAAGATACTGATTTTCTCATAAATATTTCAATAGTACTTCACTAATACCATTTTTATTCCGAATACAAAGCTTTCAGAACTGCGTCAAAGTAATACTTGTGTACTATTAAAGCGATCGCACTGTGCCAGCTGCGTAAGTCCTGTATAAGATTTGCGTGAAACGCCGCCAATCACCAAACCATACACAAAACTAATTAGGGGTTGAAGAAACCCAATAATACTTAGCCTTCGACCCCGACGTTTACTCTGCTCTAAACGTTTTTGCTGTCCTCGAAAGTAATAACTGTAACTTGGTTGGCTCCAAGCACAAAATCTTGATTCATCCAAATACTTTAAATCTATTTCGCCAGATGCAGCAGACAATTCCAGCATTTCTAGGTCTGCTTGTTTGATTTGCTGTACTACCAGATCTTGTTTTCTCTTATGGCAAATCTAAAGTTCGTTTCCAAATGACCCCCTTTTTTTAAGTACCTGTCAAAACCTGTCAGGACTTAATTTTACGGAACGTTCTTGTTCTAATTTTTGAGCTAACTGAACAGTGTTATATGTACGTGGCTCAAGCTCCAAACATTCTTCTAAGAAAACTATGTCAGCTTCCGCCCACCTTGATTTTCCTCCCCGCCCTGGTTTCTCCCAAAGCCCCTCTAAGCCAAAATGTTCCCATCTATGCAACACTTCTCTTACTGTTGGGCAGTCCAGTTACAGTGTGCTGCTATCTTCTCTACATACCAACCATGTGCCCTCAGTCTAATTACCTCTGCTCTGTCTTTTACCTTCTGGGGTACATCTGCTGTTCTCAGGTTAAAAAGAGTTTTATCTTACTTTCTAGTCAAAAATACCGTTAAACGGCTGCCCATATCCTGTTACCTTTATAGAAAAATTCTATGTATTTACTTATCTTTATATAGTTTAGTTTTTTCACCTCGTTCTACTTATATCCAAATTCAGCAATGTTAAGTTGTTTTTTAAAGTAAGCACCGTAGAGTTGGCAACGAGGTAGGATGCGATCGCCTTCATAAGCGATCAACCCCAAGCTTTCGAGCTTATGAGCATCAATAGGATTGAGAGAAACGCTTTGCTTTGCGGTAACAACTTCAAGATACGCTTTTACCAAACTGGAATTTTCTTGCAACATTGCCCAGTGTCGCCATAAATGATAACGATAAATACCACCGTTAGCGATCGCTTCCTCTATCAGTTCTTGTAAAGTAATTTTTTGACAGCAGAGATAATACAGAGCAATCCGAATTAGGGCTGGATGTCCGCCGACAAGGGACATCAGTTGCGTAACCTCGTTACCAGAAGTCCAGTCTAGCCCATGCCGTTGGGCCAAATATTCGACTTGATGCTTAGTAAATTCTGGTAGACGAATCGGTAGTCCAATATTAAATGGGGAACGGTTGATATCCAGAGAGACATACACTTCTGTGGAGTAAACAACCAGTAGCCTTAGTTTACGCGAGTTGGTATCCTGTCGTGCTTCTTCATACCAAGAACGCAACAAACCAAAGAACTCCTGAGCAATTTCAGGATATTCAAAAAAGCGGTCAACCTCATTTAACACTAATACTACTGGACTTGTACTCTGCTTGAGTAAATAAGATTGCAAGTATAAGTTGCAACTCAACTTACAACCTATTTCCTCATCCCAGTTTTCATCTAGCTTGGGGTCTATGCCTAATTCTGTTGCCATTTGCCAGCAAAAAGAACGCAAAAGCTTATTTAGGCTTGTCAGACAACTTGCATCGATTTGCTTGCAATTCAGATTTACCGAGCGATAACCTTGCATCTGAGCAAAGGCTAATAAGCGCAGCACAAGAGAACTTTTACCCATCTCTCTTGGCGCTCGAATTCGGATCACACAGCCTGGTTGAATTATTTCTCGATAAGCTAGTTCCTCAATGGGAGAACGTTCGACATAGAAGGGTGAATCTAGAGGTACGGGGCCGTCTGGGTATGACCACAGGTTTTCAAGGTGATTATATTCCTGAGTAACAAATAAATCTAAGGGTAAAGACGGTGATACTCGTTCTATATCTATATCTAAGTTTACTGGTTTAGTTTGAGAACTTTCAGTATTGTTCGGCTCACTCAAAATTGCATAGTCTTCCTTGTGCAATTCTAGGTTAAAGGCGGCAAAGCACAGTTTCAGGGTTTTTTGATCCACGCCTGTATTCAACGACCACAATCGGTTTAGGGTTTTAGTCGAAACATTCATGCGATCGCCTAAATCTTCTAAAGTGAAGTGAGTGCCATTGTTTTGAGCCTTCTCCATCACCAAAATCGCTGCTTGTAAACGCTTCAGTCCAGCGATTGTCAGGACAAGTCCCCGCTTCCGAGTACTCTTAGATTGCTTCATATCGCTAATTATCTGTGTGCTTTTTTCTTTACTGCCTTAGCTATCTCCTCATTGTTTCATGTTTTCTAACAGTTATTCAACAGTTACTTACGTGTTATTTAATTTCGGCAAATTGTAAAAAATAATACATAAAAAATAAATAAAAATTATCTAATTGGGTATAAATAAACATAACTAACATAACTATATTTATTGTCATTTTTTCTCGCTCTAGTGAAAGCCGTTGATGCTTATACATCAAGTGTTTTTGACTATTTGTAGATAAAAAATGACAACTCTCAATAGTTCACTTTATTTATTGCCAAATTACTGAGATATTACTTAAAACTATTTATTATCTGATATTCATCTAGATTTTGTATCCAACAAGGTGGAGGCGATATCTATGCCTACGCTTCTCAAAATTAGCAATTTTCTTTTAGATACAACACGCAGTAGGGTAGCACAGCTAACTGTTCTACCCTACTAAAAACCTAGTATTTTTAGGACTGACTTATATTATTTCACTTTAAAGTTAATACAAATACATTGCTAGGGCAGCACATCTGTACTACCCCACGGGAAATTTATTTTCAAATCATCTATCTTTGGTCTTGATCTATTATCCTAGAAATCCCACCCCTAGAAGGGATGGGTGCGCTAATAGCAATAGAATATTGAAACGCATTTAGCGTCCAACTTGGTTAGAGATATTTCTGCCTGTCTGTACTGCGCTATCTCCTACATCACCAGCAGTTTTCTGAGCGCCCTCTACATAGCCAGAGCCAAATTCTTTAAAGGCTTCTGCTGACTCTCCTCCAATCTTCTGAAGTCTTTTCCCAAGAGAGCCTTCCGTTTCCCGAGCTTCTTTATTCCACTGTCCTGTTGTTTTGGGTCTTTGAGCATCATTTTGCTCTATCTGTTCACGAACTCTCTCTTTTAAGCCTTTGTCATTTTGCCCAGAAGTAACATTCGTTGTCAGCACTAGAAAACCAACTAGGACAACAGCCACAAAACCTTTTACCTGAAGTCCTTTAAGTAAGGAACTGATCTCAGCAATCGTCCTAGAAATCAAACTTATCATGCTAATTCACTTATTTTCGAGTACAAATAAACACTAACTATAAAAAAGTGATTATCCTTCTAGCAAAAGGCATATTTTAGTTATAAAAAATAAATAACTTCTAAATCTTTAGGAGGATATAATTGATTAGATATTATAATTATTTATAATAGGCTTTCATCTTCAACTGGATTATTATCTATAGGACTAGTATTTGATTTAGGACTTACGCAAAATCATGATAAAACGAACCGCAAAGGACGCATAGACACGAAGTGGCTTCCCGAAGGGTAGGACACAAAGGAATAAGAGTTTTAGAGGGTTCTTGCGTAAGTCCTGTGATTTTTGAAAAGATACGTAGGGTGTGAGCGCGGAGAGTACGGCCAATACGGTTCTGATAAGCATTTTTCATTTTCCTTGTGGTCTGGGGAATGGGTTTGCAGGTAAAGGGTAAAGGATGTATTCAAAACCTTTCCTCTTTAACCGAACCGTATTGATAGTACGACACCAAAGCCTTGAGAATGGTGCGTTACGGCTTACGCCTAACACACCCTACAAATACTTAAATTTTTCAGAAATCAAATATGATTCCTATATTGGCTCACTAATTTTTTTAGTAGCTCCTAATGCTTTTTGATGAGTATTTTCGAGCCTAGCTTCTATTTCAGGATTGTTTTGTTTCAGAATCGCTTCACGTTCCAACTTGATAGTTTCAGTTGACAGTTGACATAATGTTTCTAAAGAGATTTTGCCTTCAGCATATAACACTTCTAAGAAATTTGACGCTGAATCTAAAATTTGCTTGCCACTTTTTATTTGAATGCTAAACTTATCTTCAATAGCATCAAAAATAACGAAGACTGATATCTTTTGCCAAATTTTTTGAGTCGAAGCTACTACTTTATAGGAAGTGACAATCTTTCCCTCTTCTGGCAAATGAAGTGCTAAATCTGAGTCTTGAATAATTTTTTGGATTTGCTCAAGAGGTAATGAAGAAATATCAGTAATTCTACAATCAAGATTTATAAAATCTGCCAAATCAGGCAGGTTGACGATTGTATCATTTAAGGATTCAAATTGAAAGATAATACTGTTGCTTAAAGGATCTGAAATAGCATTAAGTTGTACAGGATATGGAGGCTGTGGCACAGACCCTTTTTCATAAAATGAGCGACCTTCAGGAGTAACTGTAATTGGCGATGTTGCTGATAGAGTTTGTAATGAACGAAGAGTTGCAGTAGTAGTTTTAATAAATACAGAATCTAGTGCAAGTATAGAGGCTAATTCATCCTCCGTTGGTGGGGGTTGAAATTCAATAGCAGCACGGATAATAAATTCTTCGAGTATGTTAAATTGTCGTGGTTCCTTGATATTGACTTCTACAGGAGTTTGGCGCAAGCTATAACGAAATTGACGCGCTGCTAAAACTGATAAGCTAGAACTTTTCGCTTCAATTTCCTTTACAATCTCCTTGAGATTTTTATCAATGGGTTGATCGGCACAAGCAAGGGACATCAATAGAAATCTCCATGTAGACGAAATATGGAAGAAGGGGAAAGGGGAAAGGGGAAAGGGGAAAGGGAACCAGTGACTTCAAAGCTCTTGTTTCAAGTATGGACGCTGATTTTTAACCTTCTGCGTGTCTCAAAAATCTTCTTTTTTTGTTCTCCATATTTAAAAACACTTGCTCTATACCTTGTGGGGAAAAGTTCTAAATTCTGCGCCCTTTCCCCCTTTCCCCTTCCCCTTTTCCCCTCTTCGGTAAATTAAGCAAATTCACGGTATCGAGATGCTTTAACAGGTGCATGTTCTAACTGACAGTAAGGGCGGCTATAGCAGAGTGGTGACTCTAAAGCGTGCCCATCTAAAAACTCTGGATTACTCATTACCTGTTCAGTTGGGCCATCATATACGATTTGACCTTGGCTGAGAACAACTGTGCGATCGCATAAATCCAAAGCTAAATCTAAATCATGGGTTGCAATCAGTTGTGTCAGAGGTAAGGTTTGTAACAATTCAATCAATTGCCGACGAGAACGGGGATCTAACTGAGCAGAGGGTTCATCCAATACTAATACCTGTGGGTTCATGGCTAAGACTCCAGCGATCGCAATCCGTTTCTTTTCACCTCCAGATAAATTATTGGTATAGCGTTGCCCATACCATTGGGGATCAATATCAACTGCTGCCATAGCTTGCAGAATTCGCTGGTTCAATTCTTCACCTTTCACACCCAGATTCAACGGCCCAAAAGCAACATCTTCCCAAACTGTTGGCATGAATAACTGATTATCTGGGTTCTGAAACACCAAACCCACAAAATTCCGAATATTTTGCAAATTTTCCGAGTTTAGCGACCACTCTCCAATGGTCAGTTCTCCCGCTTGCGGCATGATAATTCCATTTAGATGTAACAACAGCGTGGATTTCCCAGAACCATTGGCTCCGATTAATGCCACTCGCTCCGTTGCCTTGATAGACAAATTTATTTTATCTAAAGCTTGAGTCCCATCAGGATAGGTATAGCTAAGATTTTGAATTGATATTGGATTATGGTGCATTGGGATAATGTGAAAAAAAGTTATCAAACAGAATTCAGGAGTCAGGAGTCAGAATTCAGAAAATAGACATGAATTCTGTACGAGTGGTGGATGAATAAGTGGGTTTAAGACCCCCACAAAGTTGAAAATTTGGTGGTGCAACAATGATCTGGCGGGTCTGAATCCCCAAATGAATTGATTCTGACCAAAGCAACGGAAACGTCTCCGGTTCTGCTCCTGAATTCTGAATTCTGACTTCTGAATTCTTTTTCAATTCCGCCAGTAAATAGCCTGACCCAACAGTGCCAAAATTACAGTCAGGCTTAAAGCTACAACATCAGATCGTCCCCCTGGCGAGACTTTTTCCATCATTGGTGGTACTCCTTGATAGCCTCGTGAGAGCATCGCCTGATAAACGAGATTTCCGCGATCATAAGTGCGGATAAACAGCGCTCCAATCATGTTGCCCACAATTAACCGAATCGAGCGATTCCTGTTCATCAGATTTCGAGACTCTGCCGCCCGACGCATAGCGTTAAACTCCCCAATCAAGACGCTGATATAGCGATACATAGATGCCAGAATTGCAACTAATAGTGGTGGAGTTCTCAATTCCAGCAGGGCATGAAGTAGCGCTGTTACCGAAGTTGTTAAAGTCAGTAAGTTTAGTATTAGCAGCGATAACAGAGCCTTGAGGGTGACACTACCTAAAACAGTTAGCCCCACTGTCGTAATCTGCAACGATCCCCAAGACCATAACACCTCGCCACCACCCCGAAATAAAGTCCCCAAGAGAACGACACTAATAAACGTTAACTCGACTGCCAACCGTTTCACTAGTACTGATAGGGTGACTTTACTTAGCAATATTAGGCTGAGTAAAGCTAATCCATAAATAGCCCAAGTCCACCAATGCCCATCTGGTGTTAGAACATTGGCAAATACAAACAACAAGGTACAAAGTATTCGGGTACGGGGAGCGAGTTTGTGCCAGAGAGTAGCCTCTTTGCTATCGACATCTAACACAAATGCTCCAACGTGCAGCAGCATGATATTTAGTTCCTACTTGTATATTTGATACTAATTACAAATTGTTAATCTGGCGCATCTAAGTCGGAATCAGCGTCATACTGTGTAGAAGGTGAACTAGAGCCGCGAACAACTAGTTTGCCAATACCCCAAGCTAAACCGAAAGTTGCTAATGTTCCGATTAATCCAGCTAATGGAGTAGCGATCGCTTCAGGTACACCTCTAAGGGCATACTCATCAAAAATCCCATAAAAGGGTAATTTATGAGCGGGTTTATCTTGAAGTTCTTTGCTGTTAAACTTCAGGTCTTCTGAAACTCTATCTAGCCCATCTGGGTTTTTACTTGCTAGTGGCGAAAGGAAAATTGCAATCAACAGGGCAATACCTAAGCCAGCGATAACAAAAGCCCGGTTGCGCGATCGCGAGAGGTTGCTACTCATAAGTATTAAATCCTGATTTAATCACACCTTTTAATAACGAGAGACTGGACGAGACATAGGTGATTTTATCTGACGGGGTGGATCATAAAATAAGTCAGGTCGAGTCCGCCAAATAAAGCTGAGTGCTACCACGGTAATCAGCGCCTCCCCAATACCAATTACGACATGCCAAGAGGCCATCGCTGTCAAACCTACTGTCAGAGGAACCGTCCCAGATACAGCTAGTTCTGAGGCACACAGAAGTGAAGCTATTACTACGCTTGTCCAAGCAGCGATCGCTGCACCAATTGTCAGACCTCGCAAGGTATCGCGCCCAATAGCAAATCTGATTGTGCGATAGAGATAATAACCAGCAAAGGTACCGATTAATCCCATATTAAAGATGTTCGCCCCTAAAACTGTTAATCCACCATCTTGAAATAAAACAGCTTGCACGATGAATACTGCAACCATAACTAGCGATCCAGCCCAGGGCCCTAATAAAGCTCCGGCTAGTGTTCCGCCTAAAAGGTGTCCAGAAGTGCCTCCTGGAATCGGGAAATTGATCATTTGCGCTGCGAAGATAAATGCTGCACAAACTCCCATTAAAGGTACGGCTCGTTCTTCGTATTCTGCCTGCGATCGCTTAATTGATAGTGTAATTAAGGCAAGAGCAATTATCCAGGTGACAAGAATAACGGGTAAATTTAAGAAGCCATCTGGAATGTGCATAGCTAAATGCGGCTGTATTACCCAGTACAGCCAGCCGAAGGACGAAGCACCCATAAATGGTATTGTTTCCATATTTAAGAAGTGTCCTTTGCAGCCAGATTGATTTAAGAGTCTAGTTGTCTAGTAGACCATGTATTCTCTAAAAACTTCAATCCAGTGGGGGGGCATATTAAATAATTCGTAATTCGTAATTCGTAATTCGTAATTATGTTTTGTAATGGGGATTTCAAAACCAACACAAAACCATCATGCCCTCTGGTGATGGGGACTTGACCCCTTTATCCCGGATTTCTCACAAGGGTGTGGGAGGATGGGGAAGAAGTCTTACCCCCCACACTCCTTGGATTTCTCACAAGTGAGAAATTCAGGTTTATTGGTTAAATACAATTTAGATTGATAGTTTATTTTGTTTGCGATACTGATACTTGAGCAATAGTGATATAGTTACTCCAATCGGTTCTGATGGGGAGCAGCCATCGGACGCAAGGGGGAAAGTCCGGTGTAAATCCGGCGCTGTCCCGCAACTGTGAGCCAAAATTAGGTGAGTCAGGATGCCCGCCGATGGGAACCAAGTCGTTTACATAAATCTGCGAGGTACAGGTTATGAAAAGAAAAAAACAGGCGTTAGTTAGTCTAACCCTGATGGGAGTTATCAGTTTTTACTTGGTAGTTGGTTTCCCCAAACCCGCTTATGCTATGCACATTATGGAAGGTTTTTTACCAGTCCAGTGGGCAGTTTTTTGGTGGGTTGTGGCATTACCATTTTTTTTATTAGGATTGCGTAGTCTGACACGCATTACTCAAGCGAACCCGGAACTAAAACTACTACTGGGTTTGGCTGGTGCTTTCACTTTCGTGTTGTCAGCGTTGAAAATCCCTTCCGTCACAGGTAGCTGTTCTCATCCTACAGGAACAGGGTTAGGTGCTGTGCTGTTTGGCCCTCTCACCATGACGGTTTTAGGTAGCTTGGTGTTGTTATTTCAAGCTTTGTTACTGGCGCATGGCGGCTTAACTACGCTAGGTGCAAATGCTTTTTCGATGGCGATCGCAGGGCCGTTTGCAGCCTACTGGATATATAATCTAACAATAAAGTTGGGTGGTAAACAAAAAATCGCTATATTTCTAGCAGCTGCGATCGCAGATTTACTCACCTACATTATCACTTCTATTCAACTCGCCCTAGCTTTTCCTGCCCCCGTTGGTGGATTTCTTGCGTCATTTATCAAGTTCGCCGGAATTTTTGCTATAACTCAAGTTCCCTTAGCAATTAGTGAAGGATTACTAACTGTGTTGGTGTGGAACTGGCTGCAATCTTATAATCCTCAAGAATTGGAACTGTTGCAATTAATCAAGCGAGGAAATGGTAATGAGTCAATCTAAAAAAGGGTTGAGTAACTGGCTGTTGGTAGTAGCTGTCTTAGCTTTAGCAGTTGCACCATTAATATTTGTGCGTGGTGGGCAATTTGCTGGTTCTGATGACAAAGCTAAAAAAGCAATTACTGAAATACAACCTGGATATCAACCCTGGTTTAAATCATTGTTTGAACCTCCTAGTGGTGAAGTAGCAAGCTTATTATTTGCTTCCCAAGCAGCTTTAGGTGCGGGAGTAGTTGGTTATGCAATTGGTTTGTACAAAGGACGTTCTCAACAAAAACGTGAAGAATGAGCCTGCAACTAGACACTTTAGCTTACACTAATCGACTGCGAAGATTACCACCAGAACATAAAATAATTTTTGCATTTACTACTCTTGCAATTTCCCTTTTTACTCATCCCTTAGTGCAAATTTTGATAGCGCTTTGGCTGGGCGTTTGGACAGTTATTTATGCAAGAATTCCGGCTGGTGTTTATTTTCGCTTGTTAATGTTCACCATAGTTTTTTGTTTGACAAGTTTACCAGCCTTGATGGTGAATGGAGTAGCAATTACGGATTTGCCCAAGGTGCAATTAGACTCGTGGTATGGATTAACTCTCGGACACTTCTATATTTATATCAGTCATAGTGGCAGTATCCAAGCATGGGGAATTTTAACCAGAGCATTAGCTTCTGTTTCTTGTTTATATTTTCTCATGTTAACTGTCCCTTTCACGGAGATATTACAAACTCTACGTTACTTACGATTTCCTGTGCTTTTAAGCGATTTGTTATTACTAATGTATCGGTTTATTTTCATCCTCCTAAATACAGCTAGTGAATTGTTGACAGCACAAAATTCTCGTGGTGGCTACCGCACTCTTGCTAATGGGATGAAAAGTTTAGCGCTACTAATCGGACAACTATTACAACGAACCTTACAACGGTATAGTCAGTTCTCTCTCGGACTGGAATCACGGGGTTTTGTGAGTGAATTTCGAGTTTGGCATCCCCGCCGTTATCATCCTCAAGGGCGATATATCATCGAAGCTATTTTCGGCTGTGTAGTATTAATAGCATTGGACTTTTGGCGGAATGCAGGAATATTTACTCGAATTTGAGCAGGTATATTATACCTATCCAGTAGCACAACAATCAGCTTTAAATGGTCTAACACTAAAGATTCCATCTGGCAAAAGATGTGCATTAATTGGACAAAATGGTTGTGGTAAAACTACACTATTTTTATTAGCTAATGGTCTATATAAACCTAATTCTGGTATTGTCCGTTGGCGCGGTGAACCGTTAATTTATAACCGAAATTATCTGAGTAGCTTACGGCAGAAGGTTGGGCTAGTATTTCAAGATCCAGAACAACAATTAGTAGCTTCTATTGTTGAAGAAGATATCTCTTACGGGTTGTGTAATTTGGGTTTACCAGAAGCCGAAATTAAAGACCGAGTAGAACAAGCATTAATTGAATTTGGGCTGACTAATTTAGCAGAAAGACCAGTACATCATCTAAGTTTAGGACAAAAGAAGCGAGTTTCTATAGCAGATGTGATGGTACTGCGACCAGAACTTTTGGTGCTGGATGAGCCAACAGCTTATTTAGATATCAAACATACTCGGAACTTGATAGCAACGATGAAAAAAATTCATCAAGATGGAACTACTTTATTGATGGCAACCCATGATTTAGATTTAGTCTATCGGTGGGCAGATTGGGTTTTTGTTATGGATAAAGGACGACTGATTGTAGAAGGTAAACCACAAGATGTATTTAGCCAGCGCACACTTTTATCGGAGTTAGAGTTAGGTGTACCATTCATATATGAAATGTTATTTGATGGGCTATCTGCTGAGGAAGAAGTAGTTATAGAACGAGCGCGACAGCGAATATTAGACCAATTTCGGAATGTCCTGTGATGATTAACGGTGATGAAATTCAACCTCTTTCTCCAGAATCTTAATATCATAGCTACCGAAGAAATCGTGGCCTAGTAAGCCGATGCTGGCTTTAGGTGCGATCGCTACTTGAAGATTATTAGCTGTAACTCCACCTACTGCTACAGATTTTACCTTACTGGTTGGAAATTCTACTTCGCTACCATCAGCAATTTGAGCTTGCATTGTACCTGTATTCTGGAGTTTAAGTGTATTTGCCATACTTTGAGTAATAATGGTTCCACTAGCACCCGTATCTACAATCATTTCAAAGGTTTTTTTGTCATTGAAGGTAACGTCAATGACTGGAGTTCCACCAAAGCGGCGTTTGATTGAAACTCGAAAAACTTTGTCGTCTGAAGGTGCAGCGATATTGCCACAAAGCCTTTCTAATCCAACGGTTTTACCGGAGGAAGTTACCATGTAACATGCTCCTGGATCGTTAGCTATTGCCTGATTAGAGGATGCTAAAAATATCAGTGTCGGAATTAGTGCGTAGGCGTAGCCCGTTGTAGACATTGCAGCTAGGTTAACGGTTTTAATCCAACGCCTACAAGCATTCTTCATCTTATATTGATCTCCAATTTTGCTGATATTTTTTAATAGATAAATTTATTGTAATAATTGGTATTGCAAGCCCATGTTTTTAATAAAAAACACAATTATTATAAACTTTTATTTCACAAAATTCCAAATAAATTGGATTATTTGTGATGAGTCTATGTACACAATACTTGTACTTTCAATTTATTTAGTGAAGTTTTTTATTTATGTTTCTCCAGAAGATGAAATTGCATTTTACTCAATATATCTTACCTAGAATTACTGATTGGGAAATTAAAGATTAGATAAAGACATGATAAAACTACTTAGAGCAGATTAAATCTGGCATCCTCAGAAGTTAGATAAGATACATTTTTGACCTTATTCAAAGGTTGCTGCTGCATGTACAGCAATTGCGATCGCATTTTCCACAGCAATATCCCTCTGTTCTAAGATGATATTTTCACTATCAATACGCGAAGCAACTACACCGCAAACAGCAGCCGCCGCAAAATTATACACACCTGCCATTTTAAATAATGTGCCGCATTCCATCTCATAATTTAAGATGTTTAAACGCCGATATTCTTCTGTAATACCATGCAGCGATCGCATTAAATTTGGATTCGCGGAATCAGTGCGTTCTTGTCCTTCATAAAAAGTATCAACTGATGCTGTGATTCCGATGTAATGTTCAACTTTTAATTCTCGCGCTGCTTTAACTAAAGCAACTGTCAGAAAAGGATCGGCTGCGGCTGGATATTCCACAGGTGCAATGTCATAAGCTGCACCTTGGCGACACAATGCTGCACTGCTAATAACAACGCTACCGACTGGTATATAAGGTTGAATTGAGCCGCAAGTTCCAATGCGAATAATTTGCCGCATTCCTACTTGGATTAACTCGTTGACAACAATACTTAATGAAGGCGCACCCATACCACTTGTAGCTGATAAAATGGTGCGACCATTCGGTAAGTATCCCACATAGCTATTGAGTCCGCGATTTTCGGACAACACGCGGACATCTTGTAAATAAGTTTGGGCAATTAAGCGCGATCGCTCCGGGTCGCCAGATAATAGGGCAATGCTGGGAGGTGATGAACCTAAATCATCTTGTCCAAAGCCAATGTGATAGAAGCGTTGATTTGGCATTAAATTTTAGATTTTGGATTATCTTATTTACGAACCGTTTTTACCTTTCCATGTAAGATGCCATTGGTCATATAAATAAAAAGGTGGAATAATCTTTTGGCGAATTTCTGCCATTTCTTGGGAGCGGTCAATACTTTGCATTAGATAACCACTCTCAAAGATAAGTTCATGAACTTCCTCATATTTATAAGCAGCTTGAAAGCCAAGATGAACATATAGGTTATTAATAAAATTATTGGCTACTAATAAGCTTCCTGTAAATTCCACGAGATAATTGAGATCGTCATAAATAGCACTAGGATGGTCTAAAAGTGTATCTCTAAGATAAGGGAAGACACCTATAAAATCTCTTGCTCTACCTCTACCGTGTTTTATCATAAGTTTTTCTTTGAGGCTGAGAGAGATAATTAATTCTTTTAAGCAAAGTGTCTCTTTTATTACCTGATAAGTGCAATAATAGCCTCGCCAACAAGCTGTTGTACTCCCAAGTTGAGGAGAAAAACCGTGTTGCGTTGGCTCAAATAATCCCACACCATCAACACCTGCAATACAGAATATTTGACTTTTATAAATTAATTGATCGCTAATTTGACCAGTCATTTTTTTATACGTTGTAAAGTAAGCCACTTGCTCCAATACGCTTGGGTTAAGGCTAAAACTCTTTGTCAAAGTCAATTTTTTAACGTTCGCGTAGCGTGCCGGAGGCATACCGCAAAGTACGCAAAGGACACAAAGGAAGAGAATGAAGAAATGCTTAACACAGCTGTATTACTACTTGCTCCACTTGCGATATCTCCAAATGGAGCAGTTAGCGTAAATTAGAAGGGAATGTGCGAAGCGCACAAGGTTTCAGATTTTACGAAAAAACGGATAATTGCCGCATCTATTCCATCATCCATCATGCCGAAAGAGTTAGCAGGGCTGACCATACAATCAAAATCTGGCAACCACTCGAAATAGTCATTCACTATTTCTACATTGGGTAAATAATTAAAATTCTGTTGAAAGGCTGCACACAACAAAGAGCCGGGAGCTACCAATATCAATTTCAAGCTTTTATTTCCTCCGCTTGAATACCTATTTTAAACGTCAGCTAGGGCAACAATCAACGGTTTTTCTGTATTATCAACCTTGTCTTTTATTTATACTACATATATAATACAAAATATATCACCACATAACTGGTGGTTGTTTGTCGCTTGAACAAAAGGAAATTTTATGATTCCCCGAACACGCATCCGAAATATTGGTATCTCTGCCCACATCGACTCTGGTAAAACTACGCTGTCAGAGCGAATTCTCTTCTACACGGGCAGAATCCACGCTATTGAGGAAGTGCGGGGAGGCGGTAAGGGTGCAACGATGGATTTTATGCCGGAGGAAAAACTACATGGCATTACCATTACCTCTGCTGCTACTACCTGCGAATGGTACGATACCCAAATTAACCTGATTGATACACCTGGACACGTAGATTTCACAATTGAAGTTGAACGCGCCCTGCGGGTATTAGATGGGGCGGTCATGGTACTGTGCGCTGTGGCGGGTGTACAATCCCAGTCCATTACGGTGGATCGGCAAATGAAGCGCTACCGTGTGCCGCGTTTGGCGTTCATCAACAAAATGGATCGGATGGGGGCAGATCCATTCCGTGTAGTACAGGGAATACGCGATCGCTTGCAACTCAATGCAGTATTACTCCAGTATCCTATCGGCAGTGAAGACCAATTCCAGGGAGTGATTGACCTGGTAGAAATGACTGCTGACTACTTTGAGGGTGAAAACGGAGAAAACCACGTCAAAAAGTCGATTCCTGAAGCTCTTAGGGATGAGGCGCAACAGGCACGAGAGAAGTTGCTAGATACTTTGTCGCTGTTCTCAGAACCGATGACGGAGATGCTACTGGCGGGTGAGGAGATTCCCAAAGCATTAATTTGGCAAACCATCCGACAGGCAACCTTGAGTCTAGAATTCACGCCTGTACTGCTGGGTTCGGCATTCAAAAATAAAGGAGTGCAAAACTTATTGGATGC
This sequence comes from Nostoc sp. DedVER02, assembly GCF_034530675.2. Classification (NCBI taxonomy): domain Bacteria; kingdom Bacillati; phylum Cyanobacteriota; class Cyanophyceae; order Nostocales; family Nostocaceae; genus Nostoc; species Nostoc sp. DedVER02. The sequence goes on along the minus strand of NZ_JAVRCP020000018.1, from coordinate 57,797 downwards.
AGTTACGTTTTATCTACCATCTCCGATAGATAGAGAAGTGGTCAAAACCGCAGAGTCGGTGAGTGTCTACCCTAACCCCGATGCTTCCTTAGTGGCATTGGCATTTAAACTTACCGTTGAGTCCTTTGGGCAGTTGACCTATACCCGGATTTACTCTGGAACGCTGAAACCAGGCGATATCGTCTACAACTCGCGGACTGAACAACGCGTGCAAATCGGTCGCTTGGTGAGAATGCACGCCAATAAGCGAGAAGAGGTAAAAGTTGCAGTAGCAGGGGATATTGTGGCTCTGTTGGGTGTGGATTGTGCTTCTGGTGATACATTCTGTTCTGGAGAACCACTGGTATCTTTAGAGAAGATGTTTGTGCCAGAACCAGTGATTACGCTGGCGATTACGCCTAAGAAACAGGAAGATAGCGATCGCCTTTCCAAGGCACTCAATCGCTTTCAAAGGGAAGATCCTACTTTCCGCTTGAGCATCGATCCTGAATCAGGCGCAACTCTGATTTCTGGGATGGGCGAACTCCACCTAGAAATCTACCTCGAACGCATTCAACGAGAATATAATGCCGAGGTTTACGTTGGTAATCCCGCCGTGGCGTATCGAGAAACCATTGGACAACAAGCTACTTTTGACTACCGATTCAAGAAGCAGTCAGGCGGCCCCGGTCAGTACGCTCATATTACTGGGTGGATTGAACCCACAGATCAGCCGTTTGTCTTTGAAAATCGGGTGGTTGGGGGTGCGATTCCCAAAGAATATATCCCTGCGTGCGAAAAGGGTTTCCGTGAGGCGATGGAATCAGGAAAGCTAGAAGGCTATCCGGTAACTGGGGTGAAAGTCGTTTTAGATGGTGGTTCTTATCACCCAATTGACTCTTCAGAATTGGCTTTTCGGTCAGCATCTCATCAAGCAATTGAGGGTGCGATCGCTAAAGCCAAACCCTACATCCTTGAACCTATTATGCTTGTTGAGGTGGAAACACCCAACGAGTTTATGGGAAGAGTTCAGGGTGACTTATCCTCCCGTCGGGGCTTGTTGTTGGGTTCCGAGACAATGCAGGGATACACGGTGATTCGGGCAGAAGTAGCGCTGGCGCGGATGTTTGGGTATTCTACAGAATTGCGATCGCTCACTTCTGGTATGGCTACTTTTTCAATGGAGTTTGCCTGCTATCGCCAGTCCTAGCATCTTGAAGTAGCTTCTAGTAGTACGCCAAGTTCCCTTGGCGGGGTAAAGGGTAAAGGGGAAGGTGGGGCCCCCTCTGGGGATAAGGGGCGGGGGGAAAGGGTTTAAATCCCTTACCCTTTTCCCTTTCCCTTTCCCCAGCCCTCACAAGCGCATTTTTGGCTTGGCAGACTACTAGGGACATAGCCTAACTGTGTCCCTTTCAATTATTAGGAAAGAGGTTTTTGTGCCTATTTTGATAACTCTGCAACCTGGAGATGAAGTATCGCTGGAAGAATTTCTCTTGCAACATACTGATACTTCTATGTTTTTGCGCTCTAATTGGCGGGCTGCGGGACTGCTTGATGAAGGTGCAAGATTTCAAGGAACTTATGTAGCAGCCTACTTAGATGAAAGTATAGTGGCAGTTGCAGCCCATTTTTGGAATGGGATGATAATAGTCCAAGCGCCTGTATATTTGCCAGAGGTGGTGCAAGCAGTTGTGGCAAAATCTGGACGTGCTATTTCTGGAATTAGTGGGCCAGCAGCACAAGTTGAAGCGACAAAAAGCATTTTGGGAATTAGCAACCGACCAACTCAGCTTGATGAACCTGAGATATTATTTTCTCTCGCACTACAAGACTTACAAATACCTGAAGCTTTAGCATCGGCGAAGTTACAGTGTCGTTTGCCGCATCCAGGTGAGTTGGAATTACTTAGCGAATGGTGCGTTGCTTATAACGTGGAAGCTTTAGGAAAAACCGATACTCCAAGTTTAAGACTTGCTTGCGATCGCATAATTGAAGCACGTCAAGATATGAATATGCATTGGGTTTTAGTAGCAGAAGATACTCTAGTTTCTTACTCTGCTTTCAATGCCAGTCTACCTGATATTGTACAAATTGGTGGAGTATGGACACCGCCAGCGCTGCGGGGGAAAGGCTATGCCAAAAATGTGGTAGCAGGATCGTTGTTAGATGCGCGATCGCAAGGAGTAAAACGTGCCATCCTATTTACAGGTCATAATAACCAAGCAGCCCAAGCAGTTTATCGAGGAATTGGCTTTTTGCCTACTGGCAAAAAGTATGGCTTAGTCTTATTTGAAGAGACTCAGGCTTAAGAGATATTAGAGTGAACGTTGGAGGCGCAACACCCTCATCCAATTTAGGACTTACGCACTGTGCAAATTTAGTAATTTACTTTAGTCCAGAACTTCTCGATGTTAAAGATGTGGAATCATGACCCTATGCATTTGATGAAACTCTGCTGATGGTTCGTAGTAAATTTGCAGCAGAAGGCGAGAAATTTATGCTGCCCCGTTCTGCAAGATGTTGAGTTACTCAAAAACAATTAAATCATAATAGAACTGAGAGTTTCATCATCACCACTACTTTATGATGTATCAAACCGACCCGCCGCGATCGCCAAAAGATGTATTGCCGACCATGTACGATCTTCCCAGTGAAGATCCAGAGGAGCCTGGTTTGCCCGATCAGTTTCATTTATTACAACCTCGTCTGTTAGACGAAACCTTTCGTCCACAGAATTATCCTAGTGACGAGATATTTGTTGCTAGCGGTCTGAATCTTTATTACGATCCGCGCCATCCACTGTGGCATAAGCGACCAGATTGGTTTGCTGTTTTAGGTGTTTCCCGTCTCTACGAACAACGAGATTTACGGTTAAGTTATGTCGTTTGGCAAGAGGGAGTTCATCCTTTTATTGTGGTTGAGTTGCTGTCTCCAGGTACTGAAAAGGAAGATTTAGGACAGACATTGCGGGATATCAAGCAACCACCAGGAAAATGGGAAGTATACGAGCAGATTCTACGTGTTCCTTATTATGTAGTATTTGATCGCTATAAATATGAGTTCAGGGCATTTAAATTACATGGAGGTCGTTATGCTGAGATAGCATTGCTGGATTCACGCTTCTGGATACCAGAACTAGAATTAGGTTTAGGTGTGTGGCGGGGACACTATCAAAATGTAGAACAGCCCTGGTTGCGCTGGTACGATGGGACTCTCAACTGGGTATTAACTTCTACAGAACAAGAAAGCCAACGCGCTGAACAAGAAAGACAAAGGGCTGAACAAGAAAGACAAAGGGCTGAACAAGAAAGACAAAGGGCTGAACGGTTGATTGCACAATTGCGATCGCTCGGCGTTGAACCCGATGTAGATACTTAATTCCTTACAAATTTGCTTTTTTGTGAATAATCTGTATAGCCTTGAATATTCTCTGGTTCAAATTCACGGATTATGCGCGTAGCTTCGCGTATTAAATCCTCATTTCCAGTAACTACAATTAAATATTTACCAGCATTCAAACGGTTACGATAAGGTAAAGCATCACCACTGTCAACTGTTATGCCGGTTCCTCGATCGATTAAACCAGCGCCCAAAGCACCGGCTATAGCTCCTAATATACCAGCAAGAAATTCATTGCCAAATCGAGCAAACTGAGGAAATATTTCAATTTCTGTAAGATAGTTGAACGCATAACCTGCAACAAATCCAAAAGGTACAAGCCACAAAAAGAGCCGAGTTGATTGTTTGCGGGCTTGCTTGTCAGGATCAATCATTCCAAATTCATCAGCACTTAAATAACCATCGCCCAAAATATTAACTTGTGAAGCTGGCAAACCTTCTTTTTCTAGAGCAGAGTAAACGGCTTCTACTTGAACTCGATCTGGTAAAACTGCAACAAGGTAATTCATAACACCAAACTTCCTTCTTAACAAAGATTTTTTTTTGCAGCATCAATAAGACTGTTAAATGCAATCCTAAACTATAAAGTCTATTCCTTTTAAAAATTTTGCCGCTTTATCTCTCAAGGCAGATGATTTTGAGTAGATTTATCATTATTTTTACCTATCATGAATTTTTCGCAATATATAATAATTAAAATAATACTTATTTCTTGCCGATTTCATCCAAAAACTACGACTTTAAATCATTCCTAATTATTAATTACAAATTAGAAATGATTTAAAGTCCTGTTTTTGTCAAAAACTAATTGTTTGTGGCTTAAAACTCGATGCACTATCCCAGTAATTAACCTGGTTAATATTCACCTTAAGCAAAGCAATATCGGGTTCGTCCAATCCTTTAGGAAACCAGGTTTGAAGTTCCGCCTTCCACAGTTCTCGCATCTTGTTGCGGTCTTTTACGAGTTCTGATGTTCCTGATATAGAAATGTATCGCTGCTGTTCGGGTGAGGAAAAACTAACGTTAACTCGATCGTGGTGTTCAATCTCAGTTACCTTATAAGACCCAGCGTAAGTAAAGAACCAGAGCGTTCCTTCAGAGTCAATCTCATTACTTTTTGACATGGGGTAACTATGCAAACTGCCATCATCATCGACTGTGGTAAACATACCATAATCAATATTTTTGATTAGCTCATGCAGCTTTTGAATTTGTTGATTGCGGTCTGTATCTGTAGAAGTTGCCATTGTTTTTCAGTAATTTTTTCTCTGTTTTTCTTGTAGTGTAAGTCTTTATTACAACCAGACTTAATGGTAGTAAAGTTATTTTTCAGTATTAACCTTTTTTGCCTAAATTGCTTGAGTCTACAGATGGAGTTATCCTAAAATCATCTTTTTTGCTTATGTCTATAGAGATATTAGTTAAAATATTTTATAAACTTTGTACTAAATTCATCGTTTTCTATAACTTTAGGGTGATGAATTTATAGACATCTGGAATCAATGGTAAGGAAATGGGTAAATTAAAATCTCAGGTCAAATGTCATTTTGCTTGCGGGAAATACCAAAATGAGTAAGTGAAATGGTATTTTGAGAAAGCATTTAAGTATTTTGAGGAAGTAAATAGGCTTTTTGAAAAAGTAATCAGCAAATATACTTAACCAGTCAAAATTACTAGATGCACACAAAAAGCTCCCGTTCGCCTGTCGTGTCTCGTAGGGAAGGGTACAATATCGATGCTCAGATAAGTTAAAACTTTTTGGTGATTGTAAAATTTTATATGACACCCAGCAGCGATCGCAGATGATGAAAATACTTGTTACATTTGCGATCGCAACTCCTAATTGCCTTAAAATTCAGGTTATAGAGTATTCTTACTTTAAGGTAATGTAAAATTTATACCCTCAGAATGAGTCTCCTCAACCTCTAGCAGGAGTTCTCATGTTCCATTAAGCGCCTACTATGAAGAACTAGGAAATTAAATTGCAGTATATCTGCCTTCGTAATTATGGACTGGAAGTACAGGTGGAAAAATGGCTATAAACCAAGTAGAGATGAAGCAGCAAAAAACCCTCATTTATTAGATGAGAGTCAGTTCGAGAACGAACAAGACCGAAAGCTAGCTGAAGAATCTGCAAGGAAGCATTTGGGCATACCTGCACCAACTTTAGACGAAGATAAGTCAATACTACCTCATTAGCTTCGCCTAATGGACAAGCTTGGTAACATCATTTGCAAATTGCGAAAATTTAGGAGCATACAGTAATACGCTCCTAACTATCTATTTGTAACAAAAATTTTGTAAAATAATATAACTTGGGCATTTTGTGCCTATATACGCTCCACATTATCAGGAAGTTCGACAAAATGCAGATTTCTCAAATTTTCAATCGATTGAACAATAGTAAATTTACTAAGTTACTTACTCAAACAGTAGCTTTAAGTGTAGGTGCTATTGTTCTTTTTTCAAGTACTAATGCTAATGCTGCCGAGCAAGTTGTTTTAAAGTATGGTACGTTTCAGGGGCAAGTATCTGTTCAAGAATTAACTGAGTTTACAGAAACTGGTAAGACTAACCCGATACTAAGAGGTTATTTGGAAGCAGCCCGACAAGATCCCGCAGTAGCTCGGAAAGCACTGAAAGCCCCAATAAAAGCCGATGCTGCCTTTTTAAATAGTTTACTATCTAGCTGGGCAGGGCCAATTTTGGTTAACCAAATTGGTGAAGTAGTTCACCCTCCCGCAGGGGAACTAAATCAGCAGGCGCTACGAAGCGCTTTAAGCGAATCTATTCAACAAAATGGTGAAGTTACCTTGCTTGGAGCGATTCAGAATTATCCAAGTACTTCTGTTGAACTTGAAGGAGATCGTCTCATCTCTGTTTATGAACGCCTAAGCAATCTTGCAGAGCTATTGTGAGGGGAACGTAGACACAATACAGTTATCGTAAAATGATTGGTTTGGTGTTTCAATAGTCGTGAATTCTTAGCCACGATCGCAATTAAGTTAATACTGATGAGTCTATCTTAGGGTTCATACTCTATTACTTAGAAATTCCCTAATCTAGATGTAGAGTTAGTCTAAGAATAGGAAAAAATTTGTATGACAGCCGATGTTTCTAAAAATATTAAGCAGAATGTTAATGGATCGCTCATAAGTGGTATTCTCCTAAGTATTTTAGGGGTAATTGCGATCGCAGCGCCTAATTTCACCACCCTATTCGCCGAAACTTGGATTGCGGTGATTTTGATTTTTGCCGGATTTACAAAACTAGTTTATGCCACCCAAAGCCGCCACCAAGGAGGTTTTATTTGGAAACTTCTATTAAGCGGACTCTATATTGCAACCGGCATAATGCTGTTTGTTTATCCTTTTACAGGTATTCTCACACTGACTCTGTTACTTGGCAGCTTTTTGCTAGCTGAAGGTACATTCGAGTTAATTCTGGCATTCAAGTTACGTCCGCAAGAAAACTGGACGTGGGTACTAGGTAATGGCATTATTACCCTAGTCTTAGGTGCAATGATTTGGTTTCAGTGGCCCTTCAATGCACCCTGGCTTCTGGGCACACTAGTTGGTGTCAGCGTTATTTTTAGCGGCATTTCCCGCGTGATGCTATCGTTAAACGCGCGTTCTACCTCAAATCCTTCTGAGCAAGCTGCAAATCCTACTTAGTAAATGGGGAATGGGAAATAGGGAATGGGGAATGGGGAATAGGAAATAAGAAAGAGCAATTATTATCAATGCCCAATAGACATCTACGAAAAAGAATGTAGAGACTTAGCACTGCTACATCTTTACAAAACTTCTGGGTAACGCATATTTAATTTCTGGAGATTCCCAATTCCCAATTCCCAATTCCCAAACAAAGTTTACAATACATTGCAGCAGCGATGCCTGCTCCTGGCTATGCCTACGCCAAGAAAATTGCTAAATTAACTAAGGAAATCAAAATCAGGGCCAGCTAGCTGCAATCAACAATGGTATCTATTGCTACTTCCTTCTCGGATATTCAAAACCATTGGGCACGCTTATTTATTACAGCCTTAGCCCAACGTGGTATTGTCAGTGGGTCGCCTAATGGCACATATCGCCCCGATAACTCACTCACTCGCGCTGAATTTGCTGCTATTGTAGCCAACGCATTTGGCACAGTTACTAAGAAGCGGCAATACGTCCCCTTTGTTGATGTACCCACGAGTTATTGGGCAGCAGCAGCCATTCAAACAGCTTACGAAAAAGCATTTATTAGCGGGTTTCCTGATAAAACTTTCCGCCCTGCCGAACGAATTACTAGGGCAGAAGTTTTAATTTCCTTGGTAGCGGGCTTAGAAATTGCCACCAAGATTAAACCTGACATTCTCTCAGCACTTCCACAAATTTATCAAGATTCTATTCAGATTCCTGGGTATGGTAGAAATCAGGTAGCTATTGCCACTAGCGCTGGATTGGTGGTTAGTCACCCAAATATCAAATTACTTAATCCCAATCTTGCAGCTACCCGTGGAGATGTAGCAGTAATTATTTATCAAGCTTTGGTGTATTTAGGCAAAGCAGAAAAAATTGCCTCTACTTACTTAGTGCCGCCGCCAACACTAACACCAACTCCTGCGCCAATACCAACGCCAACGCCAACGCCAATACCAATACCAACACCAACACCCACACCTGTCGGTAGTGTTAGGGTAAGTCATAGTCGGGAATTCCGGGGAGCATGGGTAGTATCTGTGTGGAATGGTGATTGGCCTTCCAAACCGGGACTTCCTGTTGCTCAACAGAAAGCAGAACTGACCGAAATTATTACTAAATTACAAGCGTTAAATTTTAATGCCCTAATCTTTCAGGTGCGACCAGAAGGAGACGCTTTATATGAATCGCAATTAGAGCCTTGGAGTGCTTGGATTACAGGAACTCAGGGGAAAGCACCAGAACCATTTTACGATCCTTTAGCGTTTGCGATCGCAGAATGCCATAAGCGCAATATTGAACTTCATGCTTGGTTCAACCCTTACCGTGCCAGCACTTCCACCGACCCAGCTAAAACAGTCCGTCCTCACATCGCAGCGACGAATCCAGAAAGCGTTTATTTGTGGAAAACTCAACGTTGGATGGACCCAGGATTGAAAATAGTTCAAGACAGAGCTTACAACGTAATTCTTGATGTAGTGAAGCGCTACGATGTTGATGGCATTCACTTAGATGATTATTTTTATCCATATCCCATCGAGGGACAACCTTTCCCGGATGAGAAAACATACTCTGCATATAAAGCAGGCGGTGGTACACTCAGCCTTGGCGACTGGCGACGGGACAATGTTAACAGAATGGTACAGCGCCTCTGGCAGGGAATTAAAACAACCAAACCGGACGTAAAATTTGGTATCAGTCCCTTTGGGATTTATCGCCCCGGACAACCCACTGGTATTACTGGGTTGGATGCTTATAACGTGCTGTATGCTGACTCGAAAAAATGGTTAGAAGAAGGTTGGATTGATTATATTGCGCCTCAACTTTACTGGCGCACAGATCAACCACAACAAAGTTATTCGGCGTTGCTACAGTGGTGGACACAGGTAAACACAAAGCAAAGACACGTTTACGCTGGTAACAATTTGACAGAACCAAGCAACAAGAGCCGAGAGAGTGATGAAATTGAAAAGCAGGTAAAAATTAGTCGTAGCCAAGCTGGACGGTTATCACTGGGGAATATCTTCTTTAATCTAGGTGTTTTGACGCAAAATAGTCAGGGCATTGCGGACAAATTCCAAAGTCTGCTTTATAACAAACCTGCGCTACCGCCAACCTTGCCTTGGCAGGATACAACACCACCCCCTCCGCCCATTGGATTACAAGTTAATAACCGCAAACTGAGTTGGCAGCCTGGAGACAATCAGCCAGTTCGTTCTTGGACACTTTATCGGCAAACTGGCGATACTTGGACAATTGCGCGAATTTTGTCTGCTGGCACAACTTTCGCTACTGTCCCACAAGCCGGAACTTATGCTGTGTGTGCAGTGGATAGATTGGCGAATGAGAGTGCGGGAACAGTGATTACGGTGAGTTGAACAATAGTGCTGCATCTGAGTGCAATATCTACAATGGGATATGCCTACGCACTCAAATGCAAAGCGATCGCTCTTATGCTGTTGTTTAGTATAAGTGCGATCGCATCTTTAAATATCGGTATTTGTCCAAGATATAGCAAGGGACTGGGGACTGGGGACTGGGTGAAAAGTCTTTTTGTGTCTAAGTTTCATCATCTGTTGATGTCCTAATCACCTTGACTGTTGCTATACCTGATACAAATAATTTATCTCTAATTCTTTCCCCCCTGATCCCCTGCTCCCTATTTGTATCAACCTTAAAGTGAAATGGTATAAGGGACGGTTATGCCAGTCCCAGAGACTGCAATCGATGCTCAACGACCGGTCAAAAGCTCCAGGTTTTCGGGATACCTAGCTCCTTGCACCGCGATCTTGGAGGCCGCATCATCAATGTCATGCAAATCGTTGGGCGTGAGTTCCACTGAAACAGCCCCGATGTTTTCGTCCAAGCGATGCAACTTCGTGGTACCCGGAATTGGCACAATCCAAGGCTTCTGGGCTAGCAGCCAAGCGATCGCAATTTGAGCAGGGGTCACCTGTTTCTGTTCTGCAATGCTGCCAAGCAGATCGATCAAAGCTTGATTCACCTTCAGAGCCTCCGGCGTGAAGCGAGGCAGGGTGCTGCGGAAGTCGGAACTGTCGAATGTCGTGCTTTCGTCCATCTTGCCAGTGAGAAAGCCCTTACCCAGAGGGCTGTAGGGGACAAAGCCAATTCCCAGTTCCTCAAGGGTCGGTATCACTTCCGCTTCAGGCTTTCTCCACCACAGGGAGTATTCGCTCTGGAGAGCAGTAACCGGCTGAACGGCATGGGCGCGACGGATCGTTTGCACGCCTGCTTCAGAGAGTCCAAAGTGCTTCACCTTCCCTTCTTGAATCAGTTCCTTCACCGCTCCTGCCACGTCTTCAATCGGCACGTTCGGATCAACCCGGTGCTGATAGAGCAGGTCGATTGTCTCAACCTTGAGTCGCTTGAGCGATCGCTCCACAACTTCCTTGATATGCTCCGGTCGGCTATTCAGTGCTGGCGAACCCTTCATCCCACGGGGATCAGAATTAGGACTCAGGTCGAACCCGAATTTAGTGGCAATGACCACTTGCTTGCGGAAGGGAGCGAGGGCTTCCCCCACAAGCTCTTCATTGGTGAACGGGCCGTAGACCTCAGCAGTGTCAAAGAATGTAATGCCGCGATCGACTGCGGCTCCTAGAAGATCGCTCATCTCCTGTATGTTTTTGGGCGGCCCATAAGAAAAGCTCATTCCCATGCAGCCCAGCCCGATCGCTGAAACTTCTAAATTGCTGTTTCCAAGTTTGCGTTTTTGCATTTTGCTTTCTCCTTCGAGGTTTCACCTCAGTTATTCAGATTTAAGAGATGCCATATCAATCACGAAGCGGTACTTGACATCGGACTTGAGCAGGCGATCGTAAGCTTCGTTGACCTTCTGAATGGGGATAACTTCGACATCCGCAGTGATGTTATTCTCACTGCAAAAGTCAAGCATTTCCTGGGTTTCGGCGATGCCGCCAATATTAGAGCCAGAGAGACTGCGACGGGCCACGAGCAGGCTGAATGCTGAGACATCTAGGGGCTTCTCGGGTGCGCCGACAAGGGTGATGTTCCCATCGACGCAAAGCAGGTTGAGATAGGCGTTGATGTCGTGCTTGGCGGAGACGGTATCGAGAATGAAATCGAAACTGCCAGCGTGTTTTTGCATTTCGTCGGTGTTGCGGGAGACAACGACTTCATCAGCACCGAGGCGGAGCGCGTCTTCCGTCTTGTCAGGTGAAGTGGTGAAGACAACGACGTGGGCACCGAACGCATGGGCGAACTTCACGCCCATGTGCCCCAGCCCGCCAAGACCGACCACGCCGACCTTCTTGCCCTTGGTGACACCCCAGTGGCGCATGGGGGAATAGGTTGTAATTCCGGCACAGAGGAGCGGCGCAACTCCAGCAAGTTTGAGGTTGGAGGGGACACGCAGAACAAAGCGTTCATCTACGACAATGCTATCGGAGTACCCACCGTATGTAACACCTCCAAGGTGCTTGTCTGGAGAGTTGTAGGTGAGGATCTGGTTCGGGCAGAAGTTCTCAAACCCAGCTTTGCAATTCGGGCATGTTCCATCAGAGTCCACCAGGCAGCCGACTGCGGCGAGGTCGCCAGGCTTGTACTTGGTAACTGCCGAGCCAACTTTGGTGACACGGCCGACGATCTCATGACCGGGGACAATTGGGTAAACAGTGGATATGAAACTGCTCCACTCGTTATGTACCGAATGCAGGTCGGAGTGGCAGACACCGCAGAAGAGAATTTCAATCTGAACGTCGTGTTCGCTTGGATCGCGACGCTTGATTTTGGTGGAGGACAGTGGTGATGTTGCACTGGCTGCGGAATAAGCTTTCGTGTTGTACATGAATTTATCTCCCTATATATATGCAAAAAAATTGATTTGGTTTACTCAGAAACCTGAGAATGCCCTACCCGCGAAGTCACCGATTACTTTTATTTGCTCCTTCAAACGGAAAGCAGTAATTTTAGGTATTAAGTTTTACTTCCCCGAAGAGGCAGAGGGAAAAGGGGACTGGTTTGGGATTTAAACCCTTTTCCCCTTATCCATTGCTCAATTCCTTCACTTGATGCCATTTGGGTTGCTAGCCCAATCGTAGAGATTGAGCAGCTTATGCTTGCTCTATCTGTAGGGATGATTTCTTTTAAAAAGCAAGGTAGCCTTGATGACATTTTGGTTGTCAGTAGGTGAGTCTCCTGTTCAATCAAAATTGAGTTTTCTCTTAAATAAAAATCCAAAATCTTTACAAGAAGCCGGAATCATTTTTTATTGCTTTAGGTTCATTCTAAGGATTCTCAAGGGCAAGCAATATGACGATCGTCTAAGATTGTTGTACAATCCTGCAAACTTAGAAATAAACGCTGTTAAAAAATGGGGGAACCGGAAGTCCCATATTGACTTGACTTAGGAATATAACTGAGTTTGTAAGGTGAAATCAGGGGTATGCCAGCATCACCAAATTTTGTCCATGATGACTGGATGGAAAATTAGGGATTCACCTTTGGGTAGATTTAGACAGAATCATGGAAATTGTATATTTGGATGTGCTAACACACAATTTGCGATAAAACCTCTTGCTAAATCAGTAATTTCAATAAAAGCAGATGAAATTTTGATTGAATTCTAGTTAATTTGTTCCTTAACTTCCTCAAAAGCCATGACATCCCCTGAGCCTCAAACTGATTATGGAGACAAAACTCCACAAACCTCATTTGAGCCACCTTCTGGAAAACGGCGGTGGCTTTGGTTATTTTTACCTGCACTATTATTGTTAGGGGGAGGAACGGCTCTAGTTTGGCGTTTGCTCGCTCCGCAAAATTCAACGCCTGCAACTGCTAACGTTCAACCTCAAGGCGTAAGAGTCAAAATATCCACAGTACAAAGCGGCATAATTGAGGAAAGTTCAGATTTTATTGCTAGTCTAAAATCTCAGCGCTCAGTCATAATCCAGCCGAGAATTCAAGGTCAAGTTACCCAAATATTTGTCAAACCCGGAGATCCAGTTGCCGAAGGAGCGCCAATTATCCAAGTAGATCGTACAACACAATCTGCGATCGCTCCTAACAATCCAGCGCCTCAAGCATTTTTACTGCAACTGGAAAATGCCCGCACTATACTCAAATCTCTGGAAGCCCAACGTTCATCATACATTGCTAATGTGCAATTGTATCAGCAGACTTATGAAAAATATTCCAGCCTAGCTGAACAAGGAGCCGTATCTCGACAGACTCGAAATCAGGTTGCCGATCGCCTTGCCAATGCTAAAACTAGTCTTGATGCAATTGATTCCAGGATTCAAGCACAAAGAGCCAACATCTTGCAAGCTGAAAAAACCTTGCAGCAAGCTAATGTAAATACTCAAACACAACAAATCCAGTCTGACAAAATTACCGCTCCCTTTAATGGCACTGTTGGCAACATGGCTGTGAAAGTAGGTGATTTAGTTTATACTTCCACACAATTAGTTAATATCACTCAAAATCGACCTTTAGAAGTCAACATCTCTGTGCCACTACAGCAAGGGCCGCAATTGCGTAAGGGAATGCCAGTGGAGGTGATGAATACACAAGGGCAAAAGCTGGGTAGAAGTAGGGTATTTTTCATCGCACCTACTGCTAATAATGAAACACAAGGGATACTTATAAAAGCACTTTTTGACAACCCTAACGGTCAGTTACACGCAGATCAATTGGTAAGGGCTAGATTATTTTGGAATCAGCGCCCCGGAATTTTAATTCCCACAACAGCAATGACTCGCGTTGGTGGCGACACTTTTGTGTATGTAGTTGAAACCGAAACATCTCCCCAAGGTGTATCTCAACAAGTAGCTCGACAAAAGCGCGTGAAGCTAGGCGAAATCAAAGATAATAATTATCAAGTTATTGAAGGATTACAGCCAGAAGATAAAGTTATTATCTCAGGGTTGCTTAATCTTAAAGATGGTGCTGCGATCGTTCCAGAATCTTAGGGGGCAGGGGGGCAGGGAGCAGGGGGCAGGGGGGCAGGGGAAGAATAACTATTAGATTATTACCCCATTATCAATGCCCAATTCCCAATGTCCAATGCTCAATGACAGCGATCGCTAAATTTAACCTTGGTATAGTACTTTAACAGCAGATAATCAGTTGGGTGAAGCAAAAAAACTAGATTAATCTATGTCATCAATAGCCGGGAAGGTTGCAATTATCACTGGTGCATCGCGGGGAATTGGACGAGCGATCGCACTAAAATTAGCTGGAAACGGTGCATCTATCGTTGTTAACTATGCGGGTAATACAGCCAAAGCACAAGAAGTTGTTGCAGAAATTGAAAAGTTGGGAGTAGAAGCGATCGCTATTCAAGCCGATATTAGCAAAGTAGCCGACATTCAACGGCTGTTTGAGCAAGCAATTGAACGCTTTGGTAAAATCGATATTTTGGTCAACAATGCCGGAATCGCCTTTTATAAACCGATTACTGAGGTGACAGAAGAAGATTTCGATGCGATTTTTGCTATTAACGTCAAAGGTACTTATTTTGCTTGCCAACAAGCCGCGCAACATTTATCAGAAGGCGGACGGATTATCAACTTTTCGTCATCAACTACGGTGATGATGCTGCCTACTTATAGTGCTTATGTAGGAACCAAGGGTGCTGTTGAACAAATTACACGAGTACTAGCTAAAGAATTGGGTGCAAAAGCGATCGCAGTTAATGTTATTTCTCCTGGCCCCACCGATACAGAACTGTTTCGAGAAGGCAAAACCCAAGAACAGATAGATCGTTTAGCTCAAATGGCTGCTTTTGGCAAACTGGGAGATGTGCAAGAAATTGCCGATGTCGTAGCATTTCTCGCTAGCGATGAAGCCAGATGGATTACTGGGCAAAACATTCGTGTAAACGGTGGAATCGCGTGAGGCTATCGAAGCTTTCTTCAAAAACGCCATATTGTCTGTTTCAAAACCTCAACCAGTAAATGGGTATTGCCAGTCCTGTTAGCGTAGGTGAAAATTAGACAGCTACTTCCATTGATTCGAGCTTTTTAGTTATTACTTACGCAAAAAGGCAGTGAAATCCTTGATTTCCCGTATTGGCAATTCATAATTTGCCCCTAAATTTCATACTTGATGCGTAAGTCTCATAACATCTCCCGTAGCTGGTTGTAGACTCTGGTTTCTGTACTAAATATCACTTCACTGTCACCCCAAAATTATGGATTTGTCCAACTTTACTACACTTCAAAACTTAGAAACTGCCTTCGGTGGTGAATCGATGGCAAACCGCAAGTATCTGTTTTTTGCTGAGGTGGCACGTCAACTTGGGTTTGCAGACTTGGCGAAACTTTTTAAAGAAACAGCAGATCAAGAAACCGAACACGCTTTTGCACATTTTAAATTGCTGCATCCAGAACTTGTGGTAGAAGATTCGGCTGCTTTAAGTGATGAACAAAAGCGGGAAATTGTATCTCGCTGTTTATCTTTGGCAATTGAAGGCGAGACTTATGAATATACTACAATGTATCCAGAGTTTGCCGCCGATGCTCAACGCGATCGCGACAATCCTGCGGCTGAAGAATTTCTCAAACAAGTTAAAGAATCTACCGATCACGCCAACACATTCCGGGAAGCTGCACACCGTTTTGGCTTATTAAAATTCATCGAAAATTATCACGCCGATCGCTACACCGAAGCCTTAGAAGTTTTAAATGGCGGACAAACAGCAACCAGAGTTGCAGGTGAAGATCCTAAAACTCGAAAATGGATTTGTAAACAATGCAGCATGATTTACGATCCAGTTGCTGGCGATCCCGATTCGGGAATTGCACCTGGTACACCTTTTGAAGAAATTCCTGATGATTGGGAATGTCCGATTTGTGGTGCTAGCAAAAAAACCTTTAAACCATTTGAGGAAAAAGTTGCAGCTTAAGAGAACAATTAACTAGACACTCTGTTTTAGTAAATAAACGCGAAGCGTCTTTAAGATGCTTCGCGTTTTCAATTATTTATCGCAACTTTACCGTTATAGCAAGGGACTGGGAACTGAGTGAAAAGTCTTTTTGCGTCTAAATTTCATCATCTGTTGATGTCTTAACCACCAAGGCTTGTGCTATGTAATGTTTGTTGTGTTTAGGTATTGCACTTATAGGTAATTGATAATTCCTTTAGGAAGTGAGAGTCTTCTCAATGCGACGGTCAGGGATAAGCCACATAATTGCAACTAAAATGTACAATGCACAGGCAAACCATGAGTTCAAAAAGGCAAGGGGAATTGCTACTGCATAGAACACCACCGATATTTTTCCTTTGAAATCTTCACCAACTGCGATCGCTAATGTTGAATCTCTACCGTGGTGAGAAATGAGGACGCGGGTAAGAATATAGTAAGCGATCGCATTTAACAACAACACTGTACCATAAAGTGCAACTGGCATAGCGGCAAAGTGATTTTCACCCATCCAGCCAGTGACAAAGGGAATTAGTGACAACCAAAACAGCAAATGCAGATTAGCCCAAAGGATACGCCCATTAACCTGTCGGACTGCTTGTAGTAGGTGATGGTGATTGTTCCAGTAAATGCCGATATAAATAAAACTCAGCACATAGCTGAGAAATATCGGGATTAGCGGACGCAGGGCGGCTAAATCTAACCCATGCGGCACTTTGATTTCTAGCACCATAATGGTAATAATGATGGCAATCACCCCATCACTAAATGCTTCTAACCTCCCTTTGCCCATATACGCATTCCTTTTCTATTTACTTAAGGTTAAGTTGTGACACTCTGTATATCCTACTAAAAGCGATCGCATCAAACCACTTTAAGAAAAAATTAAACTATTCCTCCAAGTAGTTTGTAGAGTTAGGCAACTGTCAGGCTTGCACCTACTAAGCTTGATTCAATTATCAGCAATATCTGCGATCGCGGAGCGTAATAACCTTCAAGAAGAGAGACTATAGGAATCATATTTGATTTCTGAAAAATCTAAGTATTTGTAGGGTGTGTTAGGCGTAAGCCGTAACGCACCCTTCTTAAGGCTTTGGTGCCGTACTCTTTGCGCTCACACCCTACGTATCTTTTCAAAAATCAAATAGTAGTCCTATATCAGACAATACAGTTCAGATAAGACCAAAACACTTGTAGAGACGGCGATTTATCGCGTCTCAAAAACCCAAAATTTTTACCAGTAGTCCTTAACTGAACCGTATTGCTATATCAGAAGATTAATGTACACAAGCAAAATATTTTTACGTAAATTTTTCAGTAAATAATGTGAAGAATATGCAAAGATGTGCCTTGAAGCAAAGATATCTAAGTAAATACGGTAGTATACGGACAGTGTTAGGTTATTGAGATGTTATCTATTTTCAAGCTAAACATCTACCCAAAATTGCGCCCAAGGAGGGTATAAAAGTCTATTTACTGAGTCAAAGTCGAACTATTGACTATTTTCTCAACTAGAAGGATTTAGGCGCTGACAAAAAACCAAATACAAAGACTGAATTTCTTGATGCTTGTTCATTGATTTATAGTGAACAAAGATAATTTATTTAGCCCAAACTGACCGATTATTTTGAATGCAAAAGCTGATTAATTTGTGCAGCGCTTAAAGCTTAGATAGTGAGATAAGTTGTTACATACAACTCAGTCAAAGGTGACTCTTCAGTAAATATTACTGTTCCTCAAAAGTGACGCATAAATGCCGAAAATTGAAAATTTCGGTTTGAGAACTTAAGTTACTGAAAAAATGGATTGAGTGAGGTAAAAGTTATGGCAGATATCATTGGAACCACCGATAACGATAATCTAATAGGCACTTCGGAGGCGGACACAATTAACGGTCTAGCAGGTAATGATACTATCACAAGTTCCTTTGGCGAGGACACTGTGACTGGTGGAGGTGGCAATGATACATTTGTTTTCACCTACGGTAGAAACACAACTAATATCATCACCGATTTTGGTGGTGTCGGTCAAGGCATAAATCCTTCGGCAGGAGTCATTGCCGAAGTGGATACTCTAATATTCCAAGGCTATGACTTTACTGCTCAAAATCTGCTGCTAACCCAAAATGGTAGCGATCTAGAAATTACCTTTGAACAAGGTAGTAATCCAGTCATTCTGCAAAACTTTGCCCTGGAAAACCTGGATAATCTCAGTACATCTACAGGAGCTACTGTAGACTTGGGCAACATCGTGTTTTCCAATCAAACTAGCACTACAGATAGCTTTGATGTTTTCAATGCCAACTCGACCCAAAGCACTATCTTCAACAAAAACACAGTCACTTTTCTTAACGACCTCAACAATAATGTTAGCGGTTTTGACAACTCAGATGATGTTATCAATGGTCAGGGGGGCGATGACATCATTGATGGCTTGAGTGGCAACGATCTGCTGAGGGGTGGTGCAGGCAATGATACTCTCCTTGGTGGTGCGGGGAATGACACCCTCAATGGTGGTGAAGGCAGTAACTTCCTCTTTGGTGGTACTGGTAACGATACCTTGAGGGCTGACAATTCAACAGGCTATAACTTGCTCAATGGTGGGGATGGGAATGATTCTCTTACTGCCACTGCCACATCAAGCAATAACACCCTCAATGGTGGTCTTGGTAGCGATATTTTGATTATTGACTATTCAACAGGCGATAACTTACTCAATGGTGGGGATGGCAATGATTATCTCTCGCTATCTGGCTTCGATTACTACAGTATCCGTGGCGCATCAGGCAACAACACGCTTAATGGTGGCGTTGGTGATGATGGGTTGAGTGCTGACTATTCAACAGGCAATAATCTACTTAATGGTGGAGTTGGTAACGATACCTTGAATGTTGAATCGTCACAAGGGGATAACCTACTTAATGGTGGAGATGGCAACGATTATCTCCTAGCCTCTGGCAATAGTACCAGATACGGCATTGTTCCTTCTTCTGGCAATAACACCCTCAACGGTGGTGCTGGTAACGATACGTTTAATATTAACTATTCAAGAGGCGATAACTTACTTAATGGTGGGGATGGCAATGATTCTCTCGTAGCCTCTGGCGGCTTCGAGATTTACGGAGGATTCTTTGGCGCTTCAGGCAAGAATACCCTCAATGGTGGCGCTGGGGACGATACATTGAATGTTGACTATTCATCAGGCAATAATCTACTTAATGGTGGAGAAGGTAATGATTATATCTCTGGTTCTGGCTACTACGGGCAAAATCCCATAGGACAAGGCATAATTTTCCGTTTCACATTAGGCGATAACACCCTCAACGGTGGTGCTGGTAATGATACATTGAATGTTGACTATTCATCAGGCAATAACCTACTGAATGGTGGGGATGGTAATGATTATATCTCTGCCTCTGGCTTTTTATACAACGACTACGAGGGAGGAAATAATGTCACATCAGGAAAGAATACCCTCAACGGTGGCGTTGGTGACGATACATTGAATGTTGACTATTCATCAGGCAATAACCTACTGAATGGTGGAGATGGTAATGATTCTCTCAGTGCTTTTGATGCGTTAGGTAACAACACCCTTAACGGTGGTGTGGGGAATAATACTCTCATTGGTGGTATAGGCAATGACTACCTCAACGGTGGTACTGGTGACGACCTGCTACGCGGTAATGCGGGGAATGATACGCTCGTTGGTGATGCAGGTATTAATACACTGAATGGTGGTGCTGGTGACGATTATTTGAGTATTAGCTTTTTAGATAGCTTAAGTCTGTTGTCAGGGGGCGATGGCAATGATACTCTGTCCATACTATATGGTACCTCTGATATATCGAATTCTGGTTATACTGGCAACGATCTCCTCGGTGGTAGTGGTGACGATAGCTTGAATATTGACTCTTCACTAGGCAATAATTATCTCTCAGGGGGCGATGGCAATGATACTCTGTCTGCATCTAATGCATTAGGCAATAACACTTTTTATAGTGGGAATGGTGATGATATCCTTACAGGCGGTCTTGGTAATGATACTTTTTTCTTCAATAGTTACAATGAAGGGGTTGATACTATTTCTAACTTTAACGTAAGTAATGATGTGATTCAGGTATCGACTATTGGTTTTGGTGGTGGGTTGTCAGGTTATTCATTGCCAGATGCTCAGTTTACTATTGGAACATCTGCAACGACAAGCAATCAACGATTTATCTATGACTTTGCTACAGGTGGATTGTTCTTTGACCAAGATGGTAGTGCATCTGGCTTTACTCAAGTAAAATTTGCACAATTATCTGCTGGATTGTCGCTAACCAATAATAATTTTGTGGTTGGTTAATCGGAATTAGCACCTTTGTGTAAATAACGATTCAGGTTTGCGGGGTGCTATTGTTTAGCACTTCGCATCTCTCTTTTGGCAGACATCGCAGAACCGAATGGATTTTTTGCCATACGCCCTTTTGAAAATACTAGTATACAGTTTGCCATGCCGGTAAATCATGAGGCATCATTCGCCAAGAGCAACCTGCACGCAAAATGTAAAAAATGCCATTTACCACTTCCCGTATATCGACTTCACGCTTTTTTCCACGTTGACGCTTACCTTCTGCTGGAATCATTGATTTAATCAAATCCCATTCTGTATCGGAAACATCTGTGGGATCAGCTTTTCGACTCATTGCACCCGATTCCAATAACACTACTTCCTATGAACAAAATAAGTGTTCTGGGGAATGACTGCGCTGCTCTTTATTTTTTATTTATAAACACCCTCTAAGAGACGCGCAAGGGACAAAACTTGGTTGGGGTCTAAATCCCTAATCCCCAATCCCCAGTCCCTCATTCAAAGGTTTGTACCCATATAATTGTCAGAGTTTGCGATCGCCATAATAGTAGATAAAGGCACTTCGGCAAAATACTGTTGCTGGAATTGTTCTTCTCGGACAGCAGCTAAAAATCTTGCCACTGCTTCATCAGCAAGATTTTCTGCGCGATCGCTCGGATGCCAGGTAATTTGTAAATAATTGTCTTGTCGTTTGACTGTGAACCCGAAATATTTTAAAGCTTTGATTCCGACAAGTAAGGTTTGGTCGCTGATGCCGATTTTCTCTAAAAGTTGAACGCGGGTAACAGGTTGATTTGTGCGACTGAGATATTTAGCAATTCCGACAAGAGTCAGCCAAATTTGATTCGGTGGTTGGTGGTTGGGTTTAGACCAAGCGATCGCTAATTGTTGCTGATTGTCAAGCGTAGACGCAAAGCGCCTTGTCGTTAGATATCGCCGCAACCATAACCGTAAACTCTCCCAACTCGTGGGACAATCTTCAAGAATTAGTGGTGAATCTTGAGTTGCGTTAGCTGTAGCTTTTTTTGAGTGTTCTTGATTGCGTAAGTCTAAGATGACTGGTGAGTTTCGAGTGCTGAGTGCTGAGTTAACAGAAGGACGCACGGCAATTAATCTGATTTCATAACGTTTTTTGAAGGTGTTGTAGTCTAATTCTGCTATGCAATCACACCTTCCTATGGGTAATTCATCTTTGTAGTGTCCCCACCATAAGCCAGGAAAAGCACTTCTGGTAGAATCATCCCGAATGTCAAACTCGGTTTTAATGTACTGTACCTTTTTCCCTTGCCAATCTTGCTGATTGCGATGCCAAGCATTCTCAAACCAACAGTTTTGAATTAGCAACTTCGGAACAGGATTACCCATTCCACAAGGTTCTAGCACCTTCAGTTCCAAAAACAACTCTTTCCCCAAGTCTGCAACTGTTACCGTCAAGTCTGCTTGCACGGTTGGCGTTAGGGTTGTACTACCTAAAGATTGCCGCAACTGCTGATTAATCGCTGCTGTAAATAAAGGAATATTCTCCACCAACAAACTCAAACCTGCTGCAAAGGGATGGCCGCCAAAGCGATGTAACAAATGTGCTTGGTCTTTTACCAGTTGGTATAAATCGACAGAATTCACCGAACGGGCGGAACCACGGGCTAGGGATTGGGGATTAGGGATTGGCGATTGGGAAAATTCCTCCCCAGTCCCCAATCCTTCTGTACTCAACAAAATAGTCGGACGACCTGTTTCTTGTGCTACTTGTCCAGCAACTAAGCCTAATACACCCGCAGGCCATTGGGCATCTTCTAGGACTATGACGCTGGTGGTTGATAAATCTAATTGAGTAAGTTTTTGTGCTACTTGCGCTTGCACATCTTTTTGTAAAGACTTGCGCCTGGTGTTTGCGAGTTCTGTAACTTCGGCTAATTCGTTACAACGTTTGACATCTCGACTGGTTAATAATTCAACGCAAAAACCCGCATCACCTTGGATGCGACTAACGGCGTTAATTCTTGGCCCCAAACCAAAGGAAATATCTGTGGGGCGATCGCCACTTTTCTGGCACAATTCTAATAATCGCCCCACCCCCGGACGGCGACGCGCTGCTGGCGGTTGTTGAAAATCTGCTTGCAGTCGTTGAATTCCCAACTGTGCTAAATAACGACAATCTCCGCTTAACTGCACTAAGTCGGCAATTAATCCTACTGCTACTAAATCTAATAAATCTTCTAACGGATATTTTGCAATATTACGCAGAGTTTGATATAATGCTTCCACCAATTTATAAGCTACGGCTACCCCAGAAAGATTAAATAACTGATGTTCCCTTGATAAATAGCGGGGATTAATAATTGCTGCGACGGGTGGGCGTTCGGTGGGTAAGGTGTGATGGTCTGTAACTATTACATCTATGCCTAACTGTTTGGCGTAAATAATTTCTTCAATGTTTGTGCTGCCAGTATCGCAAGTAACAATTAATTTGCAACCTTGTTCGGCTAAGTTATCAATACCTTGATTATTGAGGCCGTGAGATTCTTTCAGGCGATTAGGAATATAGTAAATTAACTGAATACTTTGTTTAAAAAATTGCCCTAACCCATCCCAAAGTACAGAGGTGGCGGTAATCCCATCAGCATCAAAGTCTCCCCAGATGGCAATTTTTTCTTTGGCGTTATATGCTTGTTGCAATCGTGCGATCGCTAAGTGCATTTCCTGCCCAAACTCAAAGGGACTCGCTGGTTGATAAGCTTTGTAGTTAATAAAAGCTGTTAATTGTTGATTATCTTTAATTCCTCGTTGCCACAATAATTGTGCTGCATACATTCCACTTGATGCGGGTGTATGCTGTTTCACCGCTTGGATGAACCACTCAGGGGGTTGTTCGTTTGCTGCTATAGTCCACTGTTGTTCTGGCATTGCTAAAATAATTTGTAATTCGTAATAACGCTTGCAGAATGGCTTTTTTCTGTAGCTAAATCATTAAGTTTTGCAACTTGAATTTAGAAAGAGCCATAAAACTTGCTGCTTATTAAAAGCAGGCAACTTAAACCCTTAGAATTTGTTAAATTGCGGATTGATCCTCAGTTGTTTGAGATTCACTTACTAGGGGATTAAGAATTACTTCATTAGCGACACTATCAGCTTTACGGGCGCGAATTGCTGGACGAGATCGCTTGTAACCTGCTCTTTCAGCTTTTTGGTGTTCGTAATCAATCAATCTGCCATTGTGATATTGGACTTGGCTATGATTGGTTGCCTCTCTATAATATGCTAATGAATGAATTCGATAAAGATGTATCTCCATTGTTAGGTAAAGTTTTTGGTATTCCAGGAAATTATTTCGATCCTGGAAAAATGGGAGCGTATTTCCAATCTCCTGAGCAAGTAAAGAATAACTTGGAATTGCTTAATTTGTTATTGAATGATAAAAAAGAACATTTACCGAGTCTTGTTCTTTTAATTAGAATGCTTTCAAATGCTTTGGATTTACAAAAAGGACTTTATATTACTTTTTAACTTTCCATTAGATACAAGAATAAAAAATCCGGCGGATAAAATTAAAGTGAAACTTCTTGAATGTTGTCAAAATTTTGCAATGAGTCTTTCACTGCTTCTTCAGGAACTTGTATGCGATCGCACCGTTTAGCAAACTGACAATAATCACAGGTTTTGCTACCCTCCACAACTTGAGGAAACTGCTGGTTATTTTGGTAATCTTCCAGCCAACGGGTTAACTGACTTAATAGTTGATTAAGTTTCTTTGCTATTTGTGTGTGTTGAACAGTATTGTAATTAAACTTAATATTTTGCGGTTTACCTTCAGATTGGACAAACCAGTAAGTCATCGAAATATTTTCTGGCAAATACTCGCTAGTTTCTGCCAATACATATAGATAAAGCCGTGTTTGCCAGTTTGACTCTAACTTGCGTTTATTGGGTGGTTTAGGATAAGTTTTCCAGTCGAGAATTTGTGCTTGTTGATTATCTGCAATCAATAAATCATAGACAACCGTTAACAAATAATCCTGAACTTGCAGAGTGCGGTAGTGTTCACTCTCACGGAAAGTTTGATTATTAGATGCAGGCGTTAAAATTTCTGGGGCTGCATCAGCAAAAGCTAGCATCCAGCTTTGGAGTTTAGCATCTGCTTGCAAAAAACTATCAATTGGTAAACCCATTTCTCGCTGCTGCATTAGCAAGTGAAAACGACTACCCAAAGTTTGCCGTTCTTCTTGTTCTGGATTTGAGGGCGAATTGAGTTTTTCTAGATAGGTATGTTGAAATTTACGCGGACAAACTTCTAGTAGATTGAGTTGTCCTTGAGACAGTCGCAGTAGTTGAGTAGGAGTTAACAGCATTATTCTATTTTAGAAGCCTGAAGGTAAAAAGGGCAGTTGGAAACCGCGTCTACACGAGACTTTACCCACCTCCATTATGTTCAAACATTTAGTTTTCCCTAGTCCGAGGAGGTGAACTACCCTGCGGGAAGCCGCAAAGCGTCTATGTTTGTGTAGCCGCGAATAACCTTCGCCCTAGCTGTTATTTCAACTCGTCATCATCCGCCTCATCTTGGTGATTTGAATGTCTCGTTTTTCCTTGAGACTTGATGGAGCCAAAACTGTAAGCCATAGCTATTTTAACGATGTCAAAATATGCTGGGTGATTAGCTTTGTTAACGATCGCCAAAGAGATTGACCCTGCTACTAAAATAACTAAAAGCGGCGACAGTGTTTCTACTCCAGAGCCGTTGCTATTGTTTGTCATGATATAATCTCCAAATGGAAAGTTAAGAAGAAGCCTTTGGCTGAGTGAAACTTAGTCAAAGGCTATTTATGAAGTTTGAGCATGAGCTTTAGACAGCAAACCCTGTTCTATTAACTCCAAGACTCAATAATCATGGCGATCGCAAATAGACAGACTAAAGAAATTGCTATCCTTGCAACCCATATCCAAAGAAATTGGGATAAAAGTATCCCAACTATGATGTCAGCCCGAAACGTTTGAGACACTACAAAGGCGATTGCAACGCCTAGCAGCGCTAGCAGAAAATACTTGAGTCCTCTGCAAAACCATCTGAACAGAAAATTATCGTTGTCTTTAAGACTGGGTTTCATATTTTTTTTCCTGTTTTGAAAGTTGAATCTAGGTAGCAGGTAGCGCTTGCTTCCCCGACCACACTAAGGAAACAGCTAATACCCACAGTGTTACTCCCACCAAGTCAAGCTAAACAACAGTCCTACTCAAGAGTTAGAGTTGGAATGTCAACGAAGGTGGTCTTGATATTTACAGATAATGAAAAATTAAGCTCCTTAATCAATTGCCGGGGCAATTATTGATATTAAAATCAGGCGTTCAATGCCCGTAATCTCACATAAAGCGCACTACGCGCATTGAACCCTCGCAATTCTTGCAGACAATTTTGATGTTTGCCTTTTTCAGAATCGACGCTTTCAGCCTTTACTTATTACTCACAGGACTTACGCAAAATTATGAAATATAACAGAGGACATATTCGCTGAAGGCGTTCCCATTCATCTAGGTGTCCGCGCAGCATGTCGCAGACAAGCCTCTCGTAGACAAGCGTCGGAATCAAAGTTTCAAAAAGTTATTGCGTAAGTCAAGACTCACTAAGTTTCTTTTTTTGTCCGCAACCTTACTAAGTTACTCTCCTATGCTCCTGAACTCACTATAAAGTAACTTAGTTACTTAGGTCAAGGTAAACTATAGAGAAAATTATTTAACTATAGGGCTTACGCAAAATCATAATAAAACAAACCGCAAAGGACACAAAGGAATAAGAGTTTCAAAGAGTTATTGCGTAAGTCCTGAACTAGGTGCAATAAACGGGGCTGAAGTCTTAGATAAATGCTCACTTTTGGCGTTCGTGTTATCTCACCTAGTGAGTTAACATTGTTCTGTAATGTGTATAAGTGTGAGTATGAGTGTCATTTCTGAAAAAGTTCTTTTAGCTTTAGCCCAAAAACACTGCTTGTCTACCAGCGAGGTAGAGGTATTTTTATATGCTGTTCGGGGACAATCGCCAAATGCGATCGCTAAAGAATTGGCTATTAGTGCCGAGGCTGTACGCAAAAGATTAAGCGAAGTTTACAAAAAATTTAATGTTACTGGTAGCGGCCCAGGTAAACTCACTAAGTTACAACAAGTTATTGAATCTGAATATCAAGCATCTTCGCTGAATGATAAACCCATCGCCGAAAACCGCCAAGATTGGGGACAAGCACCTGGTATCTGCGTTTTTTATGGACGTGTAGCAGAATTATCTCAGCTAACCCAGTGGCTAATTGAGGATAACTGCCAACTGGTGGCAATATTGGGTATGGGTGGAATTGGTAAAACCGCCTTATCTGTAAAATTAGCGAAAGAAGTTCAGGATAATTTTGAATATCTGATTTGGCGAAGTCTCCGCAATGCGCCACCCGCCTCAGAGATGGTGGCAAACCTGATCCGTTTTTTATCTGATGAGAGAGAAACGGAGTTACCAGAAACAGTGGATGGTAGAGTAACGCTGCTGATTAATTATTTACGAGAGCATCGTTGTCTTTTGGTATTAGATAATGCAGAGACAATTTTACAAGAAGGCGATCGCGCCGGAGAATATCAAGAAGAATATCAAGATTATGGTCAACTACTCCAACGCATAGGGGAAGAAATCCATCAAAGCTGCTTGGTGTTGACTTCCAGAGAAAAACCAAAAGAATTTGCTCCTTTGGAGGGGAAAGCATCACCAGTCAGAACGTTATCTTTACTTGGCTTGGGAGAAGAAGCACAAGAAATTCTCCAAGATAAAGGGTTATTTGGTTCACAGCAGGAATCGGCCAAGTTGATTGAAAAATATTCGGGTAATCCCTTGGCATTGAAACTCGTTTCTGAACCGATTCGGGAGTTATTTGGTGGTGATATCGCTGCCTTTCTTGCTGAAGGAGAGATAATTTTTGGTGACACCCGAAATTTATTAGACCAACAATTTGAGCGATTGTCAGAGATAGAACAAGAAATAATTTATTGGCTAGCAATCAAACGCGAGTTAGTTTCTTTGGAAGAATTGCTAGATGATATTGTGCGTCCTTTGCCCAAAAGGGAAGTAATCGAGGCGCTAGAGTCACTACGTAGGCGATCGCTAATTGAACAAAGAACAGCACTTTTCACTCTCCAGTCCGTGGTGATGGAATACATGACTGACCGATTAATTGAACAGGTTTGTCAGGAAATTACTACTAGTGAGATTAGACTCTTTAGGAGCCATGCTTTAATGGAAGCTACGGCTAAAGATTATATTCGCAACACTCAAATTACCCTTATTCTGAAGCAGGTTATAGATAGGCTATCAACGATTTATCGATTTCCTAAAAATCTGGAAACGCATCTATCTAAAGTTTTATTTTACCTACGAAACGAGACTCCACAAGCTGCGGGATATGCGGGTGGAAATCTGATAAATATGCTTTGTCAACTACAAATTGATTTAAGCGGCTATGACTTTTCTAATCTGACTATTTGGCAAGCATATTTACAAAGCGTCAATTTGCATCGGGTGAATTTTGCCAAAGCTGATTTAGCTAAGTCCGTTTTTGCAGAAACATTAGTTAGTATTTCGTCAGTGGCATTTAGCCCAGATGGGAAACTTTTAGCCACGGGCGATGCTGATGGTAAGACTTACTTATGGCAAGTTGAAGACGGAAAGCTACTTTTTACTTGTACTGGACATAGCAGTTCGGTAAAATCAGTTGCCTTTAGTCCCGATGGTCAGACTTTAGCTAGTGGCAGTGATGACCAAACAGTAAAGTTATGGGATATTCAAGACGGTAAATGCCTCACAACCTTACAGGGACATAGTAATTGGGTTAGGTCAGTTGCCTTCAGTCCCGATGGTCATATTTTAGCTAGTGGCAGTGAAGACCAAACAGTAAAATTATGGGATCTCCACACGGGAAAATGCTTCAAAACTTTGCAGGGAAATACCAATAGAGTTAGATCGGTTGCTTTCAGTCCCGATGGTCAAACTTTAGCTAGTGGTAATGAAAAGCAAACGGTGAAGTTATGGAATGTTAGCAGCGGAGAATGCCTCAAAATCTTGCAAGGACATAGCAATTGGGTCAGGTCAGTTGCCTTCAGCCCTGATGGTAATATTTTAGCGAGTAGCAGTGACGACCAAACAGTAAAGTTATGGGATATCAAAACAGGAAAATGTCTCAAAACTTTGTTAGGACATACCAATCGGGTTTGGTCGGTTGCCTTCAGTCCTAATGGTGAAATTTTGGCTAGCGGTGGTGACGACCAAACAGTAAAGTTATGGGATGTCCAAACTGGAAAATGCCTCAAAAGGTTGCGAGGACATGGCAATCGGGTCATGTCAGTTGCTTTCAGCCCCGATGGTCAAACTTTGGCTAGCGGTTGTGAAAACCAAACGGTGAAGTTATGGGATGTCAACACGAGAAAATGTCTCAAAACTTTGCAGGGGCATACCAATCGAATTCGGTCAGTTGCCTTCAGTCCCGATGGTCAAACTTTAGCTAGCGGCAGTGAAAAGCAAACGGTGAAATTATGGGATGTCCGTAACAATAAGTGCCTAAAAATTTTGCAGGGGCATAATAGTTGGGTGCGATCGCTTGCTTTCAGTCCCAATGGTCAAATTTTAGCTAGTGGCAGTGAAAAGCAAACAGTCAAATTATGGGATGTCCAAACCGGAAAATGTCTTAAAAGGTTGCAGGAACATACCAATCGCATTAGGTCAGTTGCATTCAGCCCTGATGGTCAAATTTTAGCTAGTGGCGGTGACGACCAAACGGTGAAATTATGGGATGTTCAAACTGGACAATGCCTCAAAACCTTGGAAGGGCATACCAGTTGGGTAAGATCGGTTGCCTTTAGCCCTGATGGTGAAACTTTAGCTAGTGGCAGTGAAAATCAAAAAGTCAGGTTATGGGATATCCAAACGGGACAATGTCTGAAAATTTTGCAGGGACATGGTAATCGGATCAGGTCGGTTACTTTCAGTCCCGACGGTCATATTTTAGCTAGTGGCAGTGACGACCAAACGGTGAAATTATGGGATGTCCAAATGGGTAAGTGTCTCACAACTTTACAAGAACATACTAATCGGGTGTGGTCAGTTGCTTTCAGTTCTGATGGTCAGACTTTAGCTAGTGCCAGTGAAGACCAAACAGTAAAATTATGGGATGTCTATATGGGTAAATGTCTCAAAACCTTACAGGGAGCCAACTGGGTCAGGTCAGTTGCCTTTAGTCCCGATGGTCAAACCCTAATTTGTGGTAGCCAAGACGAGACAATTAAGCTTTGGGATGTCTTGACAGGTGAGTGCATAAAAACACTGCGATCGCCAAGACCCTACGAAGGAATGAATATCACGGGGGTGACGGGGTTAACCACAGCGCAGTTAGTAACCCTGAAAGCTTTAGGGGCAGTGGAAGATCCAGATTGAAGAGGCAGGGAGCAGGGAGCATTATAAAAATAAAAGGTAAAAGAATGAACTTTGCCTTTTTAATTCATCCTTTTACCTTTTTTATGTACCTGATGCTTATTTCATGTTAGCCCTTGCGTCCTTCACTGCGGCAACAAAAAATAATGCTGTGAGTGGAATGCTCAATGCGAGGATAATTGCCGTGACTTGGAAACCCAAGTCTGGTTGTCCGTAACTGAGTTCAAAAATCGAACCGACAGCTGCGATCGCACTTACACAAGAACCACCCAGAAATAAACCGCTTTTTGGAGTTAAATACACTACTAGCCCCCTATGCTATTGGTTTCACCGCTTGATACGAGAAGCCATTCTTAGATAGCTCCTGGGCTAAAGTCAAGGAATTTTCTACACGGTCTACAAATACCACACCGTTCAGGTGATCCATCTCGTGCTGAATGCAGCGTCCTAAAAGGTCATTGGCCTTTAATGTCCGAGGACGACCATACTCGTCTTTATAAGCGATTTCCACGACTTCGGGACGCTTTACGTCAAGATATACGTTGGGAATGCTCAAGCATCCTTCTTCGGCAACAGAGATGTCGCGGCTGACTTGTTTAATGCTGGGGTTAATCAACACCAAAGGCGGATTAGCTGCATTATCTGGTTCCAGGTCGATGACAATTAGTTGTTTATGAATTCCCACTTGCGGGGCAGCCAAACCAATGCCATCTTTGCTGTACATAGTTTGCAGCATTTCACGCACCATTTGGCGAAGTTCGTCATCAACTTTAGAAATCCGCTTTGCAGCTTGACGTAGCACGCGATCGCCTAAATAATGAAGCTCCAAAGGTGGATTTTTTAACTTTTTTTTCTCTACAGCAATTTCAGAGGGCATGTGTCTCAATGGCTAGTGGTGAAAATTCGTACTATTTTTATTCTATCAAGTTGGGAATTGGGAATTGGGAATTGGGAATTATCAAACAGAATTCAGGAGTCAGGAGCCAGAATTCAGAATTGAATTCTGTGCGACTGGTGGATAGCGCAGCGTTAGCGAGTACTCGAGCGTCTGAATAAACGGGTTTAAAACCCCAGACGCTCCTGCGTCGCTAACGCTACGCTATCGTCTGCACGGTGTCTACAATTGGTTGGGGTTTGAATCCCCATCCAATTGATTCTGACTCCTGAATTCTGACTTCTGAATTCTGAATTCTGAATTCTGACTTCTTCTTCAATAATTACGAATTACGAATTATGTTTAAGTCTTTTACGAAACTTGACTATTTGCTCAAAGAAACTTTCCTGGGTTTGTTGCGGGGAGGTTGGATGAATTGGGCGGCTGTAAGTACTGTTACGGTATTATTATTTTTATTTGGTTTGAGTTTGCAAACTTCTTGGCAAGTTGAAAAACTCCTCTATCAGTTCGGTAGTCAGCTAGAAGTATCAGTTTATCTCGAACCGGATGCACGGTTCGAAAATATTGAGCCACTGATCGCTAAAATGCCGGAGGTTGCGGCGATACAAAGCATTACCAAAGAGCAAGCTTGGACTAAGTTAGTTAAGGAAATGAAAATTTCTGATATTGAGGGCGCTACCCAGCAGCTAGGTGAGAATCCTTTGGTTGATGAGATGAAGGTGAAAGCGCGTAATTCTCAAGTTGTACCAAATTTAGCAACGCAACTGGCTAAATTGCGGGGAGTTGAGACGGTGGAATATATCGATGAAGCAGTTAAACGCATTGCCCAGCTACACCGGGGGCTGAAATGGATTACTTTAACAATTACGATTATTTTGACCTTAACAGCGATCGCAGTGACTACAACCACAATTCGGCTGATTGTCATGGCGCGACGGCAAGAAATTGAAATTATGCAACTGGTAGGCGCAACCTCTGCATGGATTTACTTACCATTTATTTTACAAGGAATTGCTTTCGGTTTAGTTGGTGGTGCGATCGCTTGGAGTTTCATTTCTGTGATTCAACAGTTTCTCGGTAAATTGCTAGCCAATCAACCTGAATTTATCCAAGTTATCACCAACGGCGTGCAACTCACTCCAGCCCAAATTTTACTATTACCCTTAATTCTCCTGAGTTTCGGTGCAGTTGTAGGATTAATGGGAAGCTTATTTGCAGTCCGGCGTTTTGCTAAAAGTTAGTCATTTGTCATTTGTCCTTTGTCATTTGTCAATCGTCTAAGAGGGGATTTACAAAAAAATAGTCAACTACTTCTTGTGGGCTGGTCATATTATGTACTCTACAAGATTGGATAATTTATTTGTTGCAAGTTTGTAACTAATACCCAATGACAAATGACCAATGACCAATGACAAATGACAAAGGACAAAATCTTATGAAATCACAATGGGAATGTTTTCTACAAAATCTCGGTGTTTGGGAAGGTTCATTTACCAATTTTTCTCCCCAAGGTACGCTTCTGAAAGATACTTCTAGCCGTCTTTCCCTAGAAGGTTTGAATAATAACCAGACAGTACGCCTAACTCTCAGCCGTTCGGAAAAGGATGATGTAATCAGAGAATTTATGTCTGTGGGGGGAGGTCTGCTATTTTTTGAAAATGGTTCCTTTTCTGAAGGTTTAATTCAGCTAGGGCCATTTTCCGAATTTGGTGCAGAACTCGCTTTTGTTCATAAAAATCACCGCTTACGTCTAGTGCAACTATTTGATAAAAACGGTCATCTCAATGGACTAACTCTGATTCGAGAACATCTAGCTGGAACCTCAGCAACAGAACGTCCACCTTTGCAGATAAATGATTTGTTGGGAGAATGGCGAGGAGAAGCAATGACAATCTATCGAGATTTGCGATCGCCTGAAATTTACTCTACAACTTTGAAAATACAACTTGATGATGCTGGGCGATTAATTCAAAGTACCTCTTTTGGAGAACGTACAATTACCTCAACTGCTACTATCAAAGGTTCCATTGTTCTCTTTGACCAAGATCCCGAAAAGCAAATACAAGTATTATTATTACCTGATGGCGCTTCTGCAACTTCTCCTCTCAAAGTGCAGTTACGTCAACCTTTATTCTTAGAAGCGGGTTGGTTAATTCAGCCAAACCTCCGCCAAAGGATGATTCGCAGCTATAACGATAAAGGGGAATGGGTTAGTTTGACATTAGTTAATGAAGAAAAAGCTTAAAGGTTCTTAGGTAGTTTCACAGTAAATAAAGTACCTTTACCTACTTCCGAGGCGACATTGATAGTTCCTGCGTGCCCTTCTACAATGCGATGAGATAAATGTAGCCCTAAGCCACTACCGGAACGTTTATGTTTGCCTTGGCGAAATCGCTCGAAAATTGTTACTTGATCTTCGGGTGAAATACCATATCCTGTATCTTCTACCTCAATTGTTACCGAATCTTGTGATGTTTCAAAAATGCGGATTTTTATGCCTCCTGTATCTGTAAATTTGATGGCATTTGCGATCAAATTGTTTATTACTCGCCGTAGTTCTAAGCGATCCCCCATAATCACAGCAGCATTTTTACTCCGTGGATCTAACTTACTGGTGTCTATTGTTAAAGTTAAGCCTTTTTCACTAGTTAAAGGACTTAGTTCGCCGACTACTTCTTGAGATATCTCACGTAAATCGCATTCTTCCCAATTCAACGTTTTTTTACCGGCTTCAAACCGATAGACTTCTAAGAGAGTATTCACCATGTCCATCAAATTTTGGTTACTGCGAATCATAACTGCGATCGCCTGTTTCATTTCTGGCGAAATTTTGCAGAATGTTTCCATCTCAAACAAACTCAACATCCGATCGGCGGCTACTAGGGGAGTTCGCAAATCATGAGTCAGACGGGAAACAAAGTCTTCCCGTTGACGGGCCATTTTTTGTTGTTCGTCTAAACTGTGCTTGAGACGTAATAGCGATCGCACCCTTGCCAGTAACTCATCAGTATCAAATGGTTTGCGAATAAAATCGTCAGCACCAGCATCCAAACCTTCGACAACGCTGGATTCATGAAAGGCAGTAATCAACAAAATTGGAATATAAGAGATTGCAGGATTCTGCCGAATCCGACGTGTGACTTCATAACCATCCATCCCTGGCATCATCACATCTAACAAAATCAGATCGGGTGGAGATTGTTCAACTTGACGTAAAGCTTTTATTCCATCTGTAGCCAAATCAATTTTATATCCCTCACTTTCTAAAATTGTTTGAACCAAAATTAGATTATCTCGAATATCGTCAACTGCGAGGATGTGATAAATTTTATTATTTTCAACTACAGACATAATTCATCAACTTTTATTAGTTTTAGGAAGTTAATTTATATTTTAAATTTAGGATATCCTATTGGTACTTGCCTAGCTTGAGAAGATGATTGCTGGGGATTTTTAGCAGAGTGAAAAATTCCGCCCTCATCTAACGGTATTGGAGCTTCGCCTGCTACATTTGTTAAAGTGATTTGACGCGGCAATTCAATTTTAAACATTGAACCAATGCCCAATTTGCTCTCAAGAAAAATTTTTCCACCCATCATTCGCACCAGTGAATCTACAATTGCCAAACCTAGACCGGTACCTGGATATTTGCGAGTGATAGTTTGATCGAGTTGTCTAAATGCTTCAAAAATACGTTTAAAATCTCTAGATGCTATCCCAATCCCTGTATCCCTAACAATAATTGCTACTCGATTTGCAGGTAGTTCCTGAACCTCAACCCAAATCTCACCAGACTCTGTAAACTTAATCGCATTGGAGAGCAGATTAAGTAAAATCTGTTTGATCCTAATAGGATCGTTAAAAACTAAAGGATCTTGCAAATTGGTTTGCACTAACAATGATAAATTTTTAGCATCGGCTAAGGAACGCATTTCACCTACAGCAAGATTTATTATCTTTGATAGATCAAATTTTTCAGTCTTTAAGTCTAATCGTCCTACCTCCAGCTTAGAAAAGTCCAGAACTTCATTGAGTAACATCAGTAAATGTTTTCCATTATTCAAGATGCGCTCAACCATATCCGCTTGCTGATGAGTTAATTTACCAAACTTCGGACGCAAAAGTATTTGCGAAAAACCAATAATCGCATTCATCGGCGTTCTAAGTTCGTGAGACATAGTGGCTAAAAAATGTGATTTTAGCTGCGATGTCTCCGATAGCTTGAAGTTTTGCATTTGAATATGCTGCTGTTGTCTCTCCAATTCCTGGATCTTAAGCATGAGTTCTTCTTGGGCCAAAGCTGCCTGCATTTCTGCCCGATAAACCCGAATTGCACTTCGCAAAACCTGTGCCAAATTTTCTGGAGATATCCTAGATTTAGAAAGATAGTCTGTTGCACCAGCTTTGATTAATTGCACAGCAATTTCTTCATCCCCTTGATCCGTTAAGACTACTAAAGGAACTTTAGTTCTTGAAGAACGTAATTGTTGAATCAAGGTTAGTCCATCTGGGAGTGGTAAGCTATAGTCAAAGAAAACACAGTCATAAGCAGTAGTTTTTAAAGCTGAAAATGCGTCATTGCTATCACTCACTTCAGACAGTTCCATTTTAATACGTGCTTCAGTCAGGGCGCGACGGACTGCCATCCTGTCTACTTCATCATCGTCTACAACCAAAAGTTTCAGCGTCTCTTCCATCGGTTTTTATTTTTGCCGCCAAACAGATGTTGATATATATCATTTCTATTTTCAGGTTATCCAATTAAAGAATATAATATTTTCGTGCATCTAAAATCTGTAACTTGATTAACTAAGATATTTCACACAATACAATATCCAATAATTATTGAGTGTTGCTATCATCTCTACAAAGTTAAAAGCTTTAGAACAAATGACTTCCAATAAATTAGCCATTTCCAAACCAAAAATTATTCCTTTGAAGACAATAGACCGAGTTAATTTGAAGTAAAATAAAATACTTTACTAAGCTTAAAACAATTGTAAATGAGTGAGCAAGCGACCGTCCTCAGTCATTGGTGAGAGTTGTATGCCATTATTGTGTACCATAAGCTTGAGCAGTTTGAATCTTCAGATTGATTAGACTAAGTAAATCAGAAAATACTGCTGATACCTATGTATTATTTTTAAATAATCCTACCTCCTTGAGTTTAAGTAATTTTCGGAGCGATCGCAGTCTCCCAGTGTTCGAAAAATCACCGAAACCCTACCAAATTTAAAGCTGTCTGATTCCCTCCCATAAGAATGCCCATCGGTTTCATCAACCTGATGAATTCAAGGTATTTGCTTAAAAACCCCTCAAAACCATCCTTCATTCTCTCAAAAGATAAATTTGACCTGTTGTAGATTGTCTGTTTTTCTAAGCTTTTTGCAAAGCTTTATAGAAGTTAATAGTAATTAACTAATGTTACATAGCAACTGCAAAGCTAAATTTTGAGCAAGGGGACAGCAATTTTGCATTAGTCTCAATATTTCATACTTTTTATCCAAGTATCCATATATCTTCAGCTAGATATGTCCTCTATCTAAAATATGAAATAATCAGATATTTCTTATTTCTATCGGTGGATGCAGAGTGATTAAAAAATCATCTATCTTTAGTTTGGGAAAATAAGAGAGAAGCGCTTACAAAAGGTAATATTTTGAAAGATGCAAACAGCATAAAAGCGAGTGTAGCGATGAGTGAAATTAGCATTATTTTAATTGAAGATCATGACTTAACACGAATGGGGCTAAGAGCGGCATTACAGGCTCACAGCGCATTGAAAGTAATTGGTGAAGCAGCAAATGCTACCCAAGGTTTAAAACTTTTGGAAACGGCAAAGCCAGATGTAGCTGTTGTAGACATCGGTTTGCCTGACATGGATGGTATTGAACTCACTCGTAAATTCAAACGTCAACAAGCTGAAACTGGGCAAACGGCAACTAAGATTCTCATCTTAACGATGGATCATACAGAGGATGCGGTACTTGCAGCGTTCGCGGCGGGTGCTGATTCTTATTACATGAAAGAAACAAGTATCAGTAAATTAACTGATGCTATCCAAGCAACTCACGGCGGTAACTCTTGGATTGATCCGGCAATTGCCAACGTGGTATTGCGGAAGATGCGGCAAGGTATTCCTGGAGATAACCAAAGTTCTGATAAACCAAAAACTGTAAAGATTGAGGCGCTGGCATCAGAATACGAGCAAGTTTTAGAAACATACCCCCTAACTCAACGAGAATTAGAAATTTTAGAGTTGATTGTAGCTGGGTGTAGTAATGGTCAAATTGCCGAGAAATTGTACATTACAGTTGGTACTGTAAAGACTCATGTTCGTAATATTCTAAATAAATTATGTGCTGATGACCGTACCCAGGCTGCTGTGAGGGCCTTACGCTCTGGGTTAGTAGCATGATAAGTGCTAAGTGATGAGTGATGAGTGATGAGTGCTGAGTAGAGATGAGGAAGTGGGAATAAGAGAGTGAGAGAGAAGAATTAATAACAAATGACAAATGACAAATGACAAATGACAAATAAAAAATGACAAATATCTTTTCAAAATCGTTCTTGCAAACATTCTGCAATCCGTAGTGCGGCTCCTGGTTTACCCATGCGTCGCAGTCCGTTTTCGGCAATAATCTGCAAAATATCAGGATCTTTGAATAAAGACTGTACAACCTTCGCTACTTCTACTGGCTGATCGATTAAAATTAAAGATGAGCCTAAAAGACGACTTTGAGCTTCAGCAAAAGCAAGATTATATTGTGGCCCATTACCGGGAATCGCGATCGCAGGTTTCCCTAAACCGATAAACTGTTCTGTAGCTGTACCTGCCATTGCGATCGCAAAATCTCCTAAATGCAAGCAATCGTTA
The DNA here is from genome assembly GCF_034530675.2 of Nostoc sp. DedVER02. Lineage (NCBI taxonomy): Bacteria > Bacillati > Cyanobacteriota > Cyanophyceae > Nostocales > Nostocaceae > Nostoc > Nostoc sp. DedVER02. Next base: position 20,258 of record NZ_JAVRCP020000018.1, on the reverse strand, counting down.
TAAGCTTTTTGAGTCAGCAGTAGATATGCATTTCTTTGTTTAAATGTCAAAACATTTGGATCGGCAATTTTGATAGGACATACCGATTCCGTTTGCCAGCCTTGAGATTGCACACTTTGGGATAAAATATTAGAGTCTAAACCAGAAGCGATCGCACCTAAAAACACCACTGTGCCAGAAGTATAAAATATTGAATCTCGCTCCTGAAAACTTGCCATTAACGCAGATACCGCAATCATAATTGTTTCCCAGTTGTTGTATGCCTCTGGCATACGGGAACCAGGAAGAAGAGTCACTATCAAAGGTCTAACTGTTTCTTGTTGTTGAATATTTCGACCATAAAATTGTTGGCGCGAAAAGGTTGGTTGTAGACCATCCATCATTGGATTACCCAAATTAAAAGCGGGAATTGGCCATTGTTTTAAGGTTTCCGTCGTCAGCGCATCTCTAGGAAATACCGCCTTACAACGACGACGACTCATTAACCAACGTTCCCAAGGATGGTAAACTGAACCGGAAAAGTTTTCCCAACGTGCATCTTTAGATTTTCGTGGTAATAATCCAGCTTCATCGCGCACATGATATTCAGATTTCGCCGTACCTACAAAAGCATAATTAGCACCACTAAAAGTTGCAAATAACAGGGGAACAATATCTCCCACAGCTAAAATTGCTCTTCTATTACCTAATTTTTTTTGAGAACTCACCCAGCGGCGGACAGCTTTAATCTGGCTGAGGGTAAGTTGCAATAAGCCACCGCGTACATCCCGCGCCAATTGGCGGCCATCCATATAAATAAAGCCGCCAGAAGGCATAGTGCGGACTGAACCAATGAGGGGGATATCTAATTGTTGGTAAGCACGTCCTTCACCCACTAGAGGTAAAGCAAATATCTCTGGTGGGTTTGATTGTTGTTGAAGTTCTTGCAAAATCCGAACTGCAATCCCATCTTCCCCATGACCATTACTTAATACAAGTAACCGTAAAGGAGAGTTTGCAGGTGGAGAGTTAGAACCTAAAGATAAGCGGGATACATTACTCATAAGAAACAAAATATCAAAATTAACTGTCTGTTTGGGTAAGAGGTATAAAAAAAGGGGAAAAGGTTAAAGGGGAAAGGGGAAAGGGATGAACAGGTCGCGCCACTTGTGGGCGAGGTTTTTACCTTCCTCATAAAATTTGGATTATTATCGCGCCACTTGCGGGCGAGGTTTTTATATTTAATTTGACCCACTTACTTGCTTTCCTACAAACAACACCAAATTCGGAAAGGATAAAATTCTTGGAACAGGTTTTTAGTCAAGTATTTTAATCCAAAATCTAAAATCTAAAATCCCAAATTAATATAACTCCCTGTTAATTAGGTTAAATATTATGCGAGTTTCCGCTACTGCAATTTTTACTTTAGCTACTTTAGCTGCTGCCAATGCCACTCAGCAAGCAACGGCTGCATCTGCTAAAACCGTTACTCCAACTGCAAAAGCTGGGAACTTGGTAGTACCGATAATTGAAGACACTCCCGCACGGATAGAGACAATTGCTTCCCCAGAAACTATAGTTGCACAACAGTTTTCCCAAAATCCCGTCGCCGTGCAAACAGGTGTAAGCAAAAATTCCCCAGTAATCTTAAAGTCAGCACAAGAAGTAAATTCCCAAGTTATCCGCCCCATTTCTCCCCCCTCCCCTACTCCTTTTCCCTCATCTCCCCAAAAAACTACTACTGAAAGTAGTTTAGTAGTCACAGCTACAGATGTACAAGTAGTGGGAGCCAATCAAGAATTGCAGGAGATTATTCGCAAAGTTATTAAAACTCAAGTGGGTGGAGAAACTAGTCAAAGCCAGCTACAAAAAGATGTAGCGGCAATATTAAATACAGGTTTATTTAGCAATGTCAGTGTGAATAGTTTTAGCACAAAGACTGGATTGAATGTAGTTTATCAAGTGCAACCGGTGATTGTGCGATCGCTCCAATTATCTGGTGCAAAAGTCCTCACCTACCAAGTAGCCCAACAACGTCTGCAATCTCAAATAGGAACCACCATCAGTCCCGCAGCACTCCAGCAAGGAGTAGCACAAATTAATAAGTGGTACGCCGACAACAGTTATAATTTGGCACGAGTGCTATCAATTAAACCCAGTTCTCAAGGCATTCTCACCGTAAATGTTGCTGAAGGCTTGGTGAGTGAGATCAAATTTCGTTTTGTCAACGACGAGGGTAAAACCGTTGATAGTAAAGGTAATCCCGTCGGAGGACGTACTAAACCAGATTTCTTGCAACAGCAACTAAAACTCAAACCTGGTCAAATCTTCCAAGAAAATATAGTTAAACAAGACATCCAACAACTATATCAGACTGGTTTATTTCAGAGTGTGAATGTCGCCTTAGAAGGAGATGCGACAAAACTTGATTTAGTCTACCAACTTAAAGAAACTGGGGCACGTGGTGTTAACGTGGGTGGGAGTTACAATGCAGATCAAGGTTTGGTAGGCACAATCAACTATCAAGATCAGAATGTTGGTGGTATTAACGATACATTAGGTGTGAATGTTGGCGTGAGTACCCGAGACTTGCAATTTAATAGCAAATTTGTCAGTCCTTATCGCGCAACAAACCCCGATCGCTTGGGGTACACTGTGAATGGTTTTCGTAATCGGGAACTTTCGGAAACCTTTGACGACAAGATTAAGCTAGCTAACGGCGACACAGTGCGGGAAGGTCAAATTGGCGGGAGTGTCAGCTTACAGCGACCAATTGATAACTGGAATACCTCATTAGGATTAAACTATACCCGAACTAGTATTCGCGATCGCCAAGGTAATATTACTCCAACGGACGCGCAGGGAAATCCCCTTTCTGTAAGTGGAACTGGTATTGATGACCTAACTACAGTATCCTTCACCGCCACCAAAGACCAACGAGATAATTCCCTCAACCCAACTAAAGGTTCTGTTTTGAGTCTGAGTACAGAACAATCTATTCCCATCGGTCAAGGTAATATTTCCCTAAATCGCCTGAAAGCCAATTACAGCCAATATCTACCAGTCCAGTTATTTAATACCAAACAGCCACAAGTATTTGCTGTGAATGTCCAAGCTGGTACTGTTCTTGGTAATTTACCACCCTATGAAAGCTTTAACTTGGGTGGTTCCAATTCAGTGCGCGGTTACGATTCAGGTGACGTGGGAAGTGGGCGCAGTTATGTTTTAGCTTCCGCGGAATATCGTTTTCCTGTCGTTCCAATCGTTGGCGATGTATTATTTGCCGATTTTGCTTCAGATTTAGGCTCAGGTGATACTGTATTAGGAGATCCGGCTGGTGTAAGGAACAAACCAGGTTATGGTTTTGGTTATGGCGCTGGAGTGCGAGTCAATTCACCACTAGGCTTAATTCGGGCTGATTATGGCATTAATGACCAGGGAGAAAGCAAAGTGCATTTAGGTATAGGTCAGCGATTTTAACCGGATTTATCACAAAAACTGAAAATTGGTTGCTATTCAAAAACAATCTATAAGTTCTTGTATCGCTCGGTTCTAAACTCCGATTCGGGAAGATTACCACACAATATTATCACATCTGTTCTAGGGGCAATACCCTGCGGGTACTCCGTTGGAGAACTCGTAGAGTAGCCGCTTTGCGTCTACATGAATTGCTCCCATAACACGGATATATTTACCATCAAATAATGAGTAATAAAATGAAAATCTCTTTAATTTTGAATTTTTAATTTTGAATTCGGAGCGAAGCGACGTGACTCTCGCGTTATCATCTGAAAAAGATAAAACTCTTGCGATCGCTCGGAGGTCTTTCTCACTTAGAGAGTTTCAACAACTAAATCATCTCGTAAAATAGATAGGCAAAAACCCTGCTCTATAATATGGGAAAATTTCTTGGGAATCCCTCAATACTCAGGAATCGCTACTTATCTGCTCACTCAGGAATCAGGACTCTTTATGTTAGCAGGCACAATTTTGCAGGATGGAAAATATACCCTAATTCAAGAAATAGGGCGGGGTGGCTTTGGGATTACGTTTAAAGCTACCCATCACTACTTGGGCCAGGAGGTAGTGATGAAAACCATCAATGAACGGCTGCAACAACATCCTGATTTTACGAAATTCGAGCGCCAATTCCAAGATGAAGCCAGACGATTAGCTACGTGTATCCACCCAAATATAGTCCGGGTAAGTGACTTTTTTGTAGAAGCCGGACTGCCTTACATGGTGATGGAATACATTCGTGGTGAAACCTTGGGAGACGCATTTGTATTACCAGGAATCACCTTACCGGAAGCTACAGCAATCCATTATATCCGGCAAATTGGGGCAGCCTTGCAGGTAGTACACAACAATGGTTTGCTACACCGGGATGTCAAACCAGATAACATTATTCTTCGTCAAGGAACCCAGGAAGTAGTACTAATTGATTTTGGCATTGCCAGAGAATTTAATGGCAGTGTCAGACAGACTCACACTGGTTTGGTTTCTGAAGGTTATTCTCCAATTGAGCAGTATTTGACACAAGCGCCGCGCACGCCCGCCACCGATGTTTATGGTTTAGCCGCCACCTTGTATGCACTATTGACAGCACAAGTACCTATGCCAGCATTATTGCGCGATCGCGAACAAATGCCTTCTCCCCGTGAACTACAACCACACTTGAGTGCTGCTGTCAATCAGGCAGTAATGCGCGGCATGGCGGTAGAGTCTCGTTTTCGACCAGCGACAGTTGCCGAGTGGTTACAATTGCTACCTGGAAATCAAGGGAATCTGTCACCACAAGGCTTAACAACTTATGCAGTCCCAACCATCAATTTATCCGCCCAACAAGCTGCAACTGTGCTGGGTATAACTGCCCAAAATCGTCTTCATAACCCGCCTGCGGTGGCACAGCCCAACCCAGATATCGCCAACAAAAATCTACTGACTAAAAAACCTAGCTCATCAATATTTATTGGTATCGGTGTAGCCCTAGTTGCTGCTACAGCAGGTTTTGGCATCACTAGCATCTTACCCAAATCGCAGCCACAGCCAACTGCAAAGCCGCTTTTTGAACAGCCAACTCAAGAACCAGCTGCGAAAGCACCTAGCTTGGAGAATGGTGACACCTCAAGAACCGAATCAGCGCCTGTTTCTAATTCCAAGCAGCGCCGGCGTAATCGTCGTTCTTCCCCCGAAGAAACTCCCAGCAGCCCTACACAAGAATCACAACGCGGCGATTTAGAGCAATCCGCACCTTCACCTTCACCTAGCGTTTCCCCCACACCCTCGCTAGTGGAAAAACTACGGGCAATCCGCTCATCTCGCAGTGCTTCCCCCGCACCATTGCCACAAAAGAACTCACCCACATCTAATCAGAATTCTGCCTCCCCTCAACCAGTGATTCCGTCAAATTCTGTAGTTATACCAACAGCACCACCCATAGAATCCAAATCAGATCCTTCGGCTGTAGTAGTACCAACACTGGAAAAGCAAAATTCACCGACTGATAATCAACCCCAAAACGATCAGAAATCTCAGGAAAAGCTACAAGATGACAATAATTATTGATACTTTCCACAGCTATAAGCCGGGGATTATTAAAGAGACCATAAACGGAGCTTCAAAGGCGCTATCAAATCGCCGCCACTGATTCTACCGAGATTAAATCCCAGTTTTACCGCTACTTTTTTTAAAATATTTGCCAAAATATACAGGAGTACTCAGCAGCGACGATTTTAGTGTCTACAATGGTTATGCAGTGAGTGACCAACAGAAATGTTTGGCTCATTTACGCCGTCACTTCAAAAAACTAATTATACTTCCAGGTCTTCACAACCAAGCTATTGGCGAAGCGTTTGTTGATTTAATTGATGAAGCCTTTAAAAATTACGCTCACTGGTTTGAAACTCTTGACTCCACCAGTTACAACGACTGGGTTAATCAATTCAAATCTAAGTTACAACAAACGCTCAATCAGTGGATTGACAAGGCAGGAGCAAAAGCCAGCCAGCTTTTACGTTCTTTACGGGATAAAGCTTCTCAATGGTGGTATTTTCTTGAAAATCCTGAAGTTCCCCCTGATAATAATCAAGCCGAACGATCGCTGCGTTTAGCTGTGACAAAACGTAAGATTAGCGGTGGTTCTCGAACGATTGCGCGGTTTCAACACACTGCCAACTTGTTGACGGTAGTGCAAACTTGCCGTCGTCAAGGTAGGTCTATCATTGATTTTTTTGCACAAGCTCTAATTGCTGACTCTAATAATAGTCTGTCTCGTCCTTCTTTACTTCCCCAATATTAGACCTGAATCCTTACGCTTTATACAATTTTAAATATTACTAGTTTATTAATAAATTAGTAATATTTATGATGGCAAAATAACTTTATTAATATTTAATTTAGATTAGCTAACTGTTATAATAATTATTTTTAGATACTATCCAAAAATTTTCAATTTAGTCGCCGATAATACTACCATTTTAAAATTTAACTTCTATCATATTTTATCTACTAAAACTAAAAAACTATCAGGATTCAGCTAAACTCTCAAGGATGTGCCGAATAAAGCCCTCGTCACCATTCCTGATGATGTTAGCAATGCTCATCGCGCTTTAAAAGTGTTGGAAGAATCAGGCTTAATAAAACTCAAGCAAAATGTCCGTCCTGCGAGTCCTAAAGATATTATTGCAAATCCCAAGAACATCCAAATTAAAGAGATACCAGGAGCGCAAGCAATTCCTAGTTTTCCTGATGTGGACTTAGCAGGAGTTACGGGTAATTGGATTGTCCAAGCCGGATTGAAAACCGATAAAGACGCTTTAGCATTAGAGTCAGCTAACGACCCAATTTATGCTGTGACTGTCACTACATTAAAAGGCAAAGAAACCGACCCCAGAATTCAAAAACTATATAAGTTATTGCGTGATGATAAAGTTAAGCAATTTATTAAAGATAAATATCAAGGGGCAGTACTTCCCATTCCTTAAAAATTTATCGTGGAGGGATTTTGAGATGATCGAATTTACTGATGTACGCAAAGTTTATAACCAAGGCAGCCAGAAAGTTCTAGCTTTAGATGGAGTAAGTCTTATCGTCAAACCAGGAGAAATTTTTGGTGTTTTAGGTCAAAGTGGTGCAGGTAAAAGCACTTTAATTCGTTGTGTTAATCAGTTAGAAAAACCAACATCAGGTTCAGTTGTAGTTGACGGACAGGAGATGACAAAGCTTTCTGGAGATAAGTTACGTCAAGCTCGTCAACACATTGGCATGATTTTTCAACACTTCAATTTACTAAGTTGCAGAACTGTCGTGGAAAACATTGCTTTTCCTCTGGAAGTGATGGGTTACAGTAGACTGAAACGCCGGACTAAAGTGGAAGAATTGATTTCACTTGTTGGATTGACAGGTAAAGCTAATGCTTATCCGGCACAACTTTCTGGTGGTCAAAAGCAACGGGTAGGTATTGCTAGGGCTTTGGCTGGAGAACCAAAAGTTTTACTTTCTGATGAAGCAACATCAGCACTTGATCCGCAAACTACGAGGTCAATTTTAGATTTATTGCGCGACTTGAACAAGCGCATGGGTTTAACAATTTTACTGATTACCCATGAAATGGCTGTAGTCAAGCAAATCTGCGATAGTGTCGCTGTACTCAATGCTGGCAAGATTGTGGAAAAGGGATATGTTAGCGATTTAATCGCCAAGCCAGAATCATTTCTTTCACAGGAATTTTTTCCCCATCGCAATGGTTATAAACCAAAGCCTGGTGCAGTTATTGCCACGATCGCCTTTGCAGGAGAACAAGCCAGTCAACCAATTTTCGCCACCCTAGCCCGTAATTTTGATGTCGATATCAATATCCTCAGTGGGAGTGTGGAAACAGTAGGCGATCGCCGAGTTGGTCAGTTTCACATTGAATTAGAAGGTCAAAAGGTAACTCAAGCTTTGAAATATTTGCATGAAGCAGAATTTGAAGTACAGGTGCATTGAATTGCGGATTGGGAAGAAAATCAAAATTAAATCTGACCTTCTCAATTACAGAATTTCCTTTCTACCCTTTATTAAAAATTACTAATTATTATCATGTTTTATCCAAAGCTCTATCGCCGCTATTTTATCCTAACAACAGGGTTGGCGATCGCATCTATTTTTTTCGCTAGTTGTACACCAAAACCAAGTTCATCTACGGGTCAATTAGTCAGCCAATCAACTAAGACAACAGTACTAAAAATCGGGTCTCGAAATACCACCACTGAGGATGTTTTGAAGTTCATTCAAAAAGAAATAGCCTCCAGCCAAGGCTTAGATTTTCAAATCGTGACTATCGCTGATTCAGTGAAAATTGACGATGCTCTTAAGAGTGGGGAAATTGATGCTAATTTTTTCCAACATGAACCGTTTATGAAACAAGCTGCCAAAAGACTCAACGCAGATTTTGTCATGTTAAATCGTAGTTATACCACCATAACTGGACTCTATTCAAAACGACTAAAGATAAAATCAGTCAATGAAATTCCTATAGGGGCGACAATTGCTATTTATAATGATGACAGCAATCAAGACCGCGCCTTGAAATTCCTCAAACACATCAACTTAATCAGTTTAAAATAAAAACCAGGGGAGTATTACAGCATCAAAGATATAATTAAGCATCCCAAAAATATCCAAATTAAGGAATTAGACAATTACGCTATTGTTAGAGCGTTAGACGATCTAGATTTAGCTGTGACATCTGCATCCTTCCTTGTGCAAGCAAAGGTATCTCTAAATCCTATTGTGTTAGACGAAATTGGCATGGCTAACAAAAATTATGCGGTGGGTTTAGCAACTTTAGAATCAAAAGTAAATGATCCCAACATCCAAAAACTAAATCAATTGGTTGTCGATCCCAAGTTGAAGGACTATATAAATAACTACTTCAAAGGGACGATTGCACCTGTATTTTAATTACGAATTACGAATTACGAATTACACATACGGAGGACTGATGAGCAGATCGAAGCAATTAAAACTAGGTGCTTTTATGCGCCCGGTAAGCATACATACAGGCGCTTGGCGCTATCCTGGGGCTTTGCCTGATGCTAATTTCAACTTCCCAGCACTGAAACGATTCATCCAGAAACTAGAGCAAGGCAAGTTTGACGCATTCTTCATGGCAGATCATTTAGCGGTGCTGAATATGCCAGTTAACGCTTTGAAACGCAGCCATACTGTCACATCCTTTGAACCTTTCACCCTGCTTTCTGCCCTTGCCAGCGTCACCGAACACATCGGACTAGTAGCCACCGCTTCCACAACTTATGACCAGCCTTACCACATCGCTCGCCGCTTCGCGTCTCTCGATCATATTAGTGGCGGTCGCGCTGGCTGGAACATCGTCACCACAGCCAATCCAGACGCAGCCCTCAACTTTGGATTAGAAGAAGAGGTAGAGCATGATGAACGCTATCGGCGGGCTAGAGAATTTTATGATGTTGTCACGGGTCTTTGGGATTCCTTTGCTGACGATGCGTTTATTCGGGATGTGGAAGCAGGGATTTATTTCGACCCTGCAAAGCTTCACGTTCTGAATCATCAGGGAAAATATCTCTCGGTGCGAGGGCCATTGAACATCGCCAGACCTGTCCAAGGCTGGCCGGTAATCGTTCAGGCAGGCGCATCTGAAGCCGGACGGCAATTAGCTGCCGAAACCGCTGAGGCTGTGTTTGCACCTGCTAGTAATCTGGAGGCTGGCAAAGCTTTATTTGCAGACATTAAGGGACGAGCGCAGGCAATCGGACGTGACCCAGACAGCATAAAAATCCTTCCAGGTGCTTTAGTCATCGTGGGGGAAACCGTCGCCGAGGCACAGGCCAAGCGTCTTCATTTAGATAGCCTAGTACATTATGACAGTGGGATTGCTAGCCTAAATAGTGCTATTGGCTACGACGTTTCGGGTTTTGACCCGGATGGCCCCTTGCCAGAAATCCCACCGAATAACGGTGGTCACTCTTCACGAGAAAGAGTAATCGCCTTAGCACAACGTGAGAATTTGACTATTCGACAACTGGCGCAACGCATTGGCAGTTACGGCGGACTGGCCTTCGTCGGCACACCCCAAAGCATCGCTGATGAGATGGAGCAATGGCTGATTGAGGAAGGCTCTGACGGTTTCAACATCATGTTCCCTTTTCTTCCTGAAGGGCTGAATGATTTTGTGGACAAGGTTGTGCCAGAACTCCAACGGCGTGGAATCTTCCGCAAAGAGTATGAGGGTAACACCTTGCGCGAAAATCTGGGGTTGGCGCGCCCTGCTAATCGCTTTTTTCAGACTAGTCTAGTTTAAGTAGCGATCGCTAGTTATTACACCTAGCATTCATTTCATTTTGCCCACTTGCATCAATAGCACAGTCATCCTTGCTTCTTGATTTTTAGATTAGCTTGTGGTATATTCCGTGCAATTAACAATCTACTGCAAATCTATCGCCTTGCAGTAGATTTTGGTTTTTGTCAGATTAGGCAGTTTGTAAGCGGACTCTAATCGCAAAATAAAGAATTTCCGCTCTCTAACTTTTACATCATTTCAAAATCAGTTCTTAGTAGTAATTAAAGCTTGTATTTTAACCCCAGGAAATTGGTAATACATCATGGTAGCAATATTTAAAAAAGGTAGCTTTCTCATGTTCTTAGTAGCTGGAGTATTTACCCTGTCTACAAGCCTAGTTGGTTGTAGCTCACAAACTACAGAGAAAACCGCTGTTGCCTCTAGTAACATCAAGACCAAAGTATTACGGATGGGCTATCAGTCGGCTGGAGATATAGTCAAGATTAAAGGAGTTTTAGAGAAGCGTTTAAAGCCACTTGGTATTTCTGTAGAGTGGTCGAAATTTGCCGCTGGGCCGCAACTTCTAGAAGCAATGAATGTAGGAAGTGTGGATTTCGGTTCTGTTGGTGAAACTCCACCTATCTTTGCTCAAGCTTCTGGTGTTCCTTTCGTATATGTTGCTAGTACTAAACCTGGTACTGGTGAAGGAACTGCTGTTGTAGTCGATAAAGACTCTTCAATCAAGACTGTAGCTGATTTAAAAGGTAAAGGACTAGCTTTCCAAAGAGCCACAGCACAGCAGTACTTCGTTGTGAAGGTTTTAAAAGAAGCCGGATTAAAACTTAGTGATGTTAAACACATTAACCTTACACCATTAGAAACTCGTGCAGCATTTGAACGTAAGAGTGTTGAAGCTGCTGTTGTTGGCGATCCTCACTTGGCTGTATTTCAAAAAACTGCTAGGGTTCGCATTCTCCGCGATGGTAAAAATATTACTACCCAAGGAGGCTACTGGTTAGGTTCGCGCACGTTTGTTAAAGATAACCCTGAGCTAGTCAAAGCCATTTTGGAAGAGATTAACAATATCGGTAAATGGGCTGAAAACAACCCAAAAGAGGTTGCCGAACTAATTTCACCCGAAGCAAAAATTGATGTTCCCACATTGGAATTAGTTTCAAAGCGGCGGCGTTACACTCTAAGACCCCTTAGTGAAGAAGTTTTATCAGGACAGCAGACGATTGCTGACTTGTTCTATGAGCAGAAATTTATCACCAAGAAAATCAACGTTAGGGATGCGATTCTCTCTGCTGAACAGTATGCTGCTTTTACTCCAACAGATGTCAAGCCTTAAGCAACAATAACCCTACCACTCACCAACATAGATTTTTCATCAGATATTCGGAGATAAAAACTAATGATTAAGAGTCCAGAAAAACTTGCAGATACGACAATTCAATTTTCGGCTCCTGTGAAAGCAAATTCGCCAGAACTTCAGCAGCTTTTTGATTTTATTGCACTGGGGGCAAGTGAGCGCGATCGCGATCGCATCCTTCCTTATAATGTGGTTGAATTGATCCGGCGTTCCAGGTTGGGTGCATTGCGAATTCCCATTGCTGAAGGTGGTGGTGGTAGCACCGCACGCGAACTATTCGAGGTCGTGATTCGGCTGGGGGATGCCGATCCAAATGTCGCTCACATTGTGCGGAATCATTTCTCTGTTACAGAGCGAATTTTGCGTTCTGAGCGCACCCAAAGAAATCGTCGCTGGCTCAAGGCAGTCGTCGATGGCGCGATTATTGGACTCGCTTCAACCGAACTGGAAAGCAAGCGATCTGGTGGTGGTCAAGTCGCAAATACAAAATTAACACCCGATGGCGACGGCTATCGGCTGAATGGAACAAAGTATTACAGCACTGGCAGCCTTTATGCAGACTTGATTTTCGTGCGTGTGCTAGTACCCGATGGCACTAAAGCATTTATACTCATTCCTACAAACCGCGAAGGGATTGACCTTGTGGATGACTGGGACGGCTTTGGTCAAAGGCTTACAGGCACTGGAACGACAACATTCAAAAATGTCCGTGTAGAGGCGGATGAAGTAATTTTTGAGACAGATACAGACAAAGACAACCTGCCATACAACATCGTCCCGCAATTATTTTTAACAGCAATCAATGCTGGTATTATTCGCAGCGTTCTACGCGATGCAACAGCCCTCATTCGTAACAGGCCCCGGACTTTCTACCATGCTGTATCCGAGCAAGCCTCAGAAGATCCAATCTTGCAGCAGACTATCGGGCAGATTGCCGCCAATGCCTTTGCTGCCGAAGCGATTGTTTTAGCAGCAGCTGATGGTCTTGATCGCCTCCCTGCTGCCCAAGCTCAGGGTGAAGAGGCAGAGACGGCTGCGGCACTGGCAACTTCTCTGAGTGCATCCAAAGCCAAATTGATTGTTGATGATTTGGCTTTACGTTCAGCCACTTTGCTGTTTGAAGTTGGTGGGGCTTCCACAACAAAGAAAAGCTCCAACTTTGATCGTCATTGGCGCAACGCCCGTACCTTATCCTCACACAATCCAAATCATTTTAAGGCTCGTGCGATCGGGGACTACGAAATCAACGGTACACCATTGCCGCAACGAGGATTCTTCTAATTTTGTTCAAATCCCTGACCGAATTTTAAATTTTGGATTTTGGATTTTGGATTGAAGATTCAAAATTTAAAAGGGGTTACAGAGCAAGCGAATTTAAACGCGCAAACAATTCTTTATTGCTCTTTTCAATCTAAAATCTAAAATCCAAAATTGTTTGACTTATAACATCCAGGAAAACACTTTTTATCAGAAGTCGGGGATCTCGCAGCCAACCGAAACCGTTGAGAGGAACTATGAGTGCAATTGATACTACTTCTTTGAAAGCAAGTAAAGAGGCGATGTCTGGCGACAAGCCGCTTGGCGTTTACGCTTCTCCAACAGACTATCCCCAAAGCCCATTATCCCAAGCTCTCCGGCAACCAGTACTGCTAGGGCTATTCTTACCGATTCATCACGGTGGTTGGAGTTCTTCTAACCTCCCGCGCACTACAGACTGGTCGTTTGATTACAATGCCAAACTGACCCAAAAAGCTGAGAAGTTAGGTTTTGACCTTGTTTTCGGCTATTCTACCTGGCAGCCAAAGGGCGGACAAGGGCCAACTCGGACAGAAGCAGGTTTAGATGCCTTTATTGCTACTGCTTCCCTTGCTGCCATTACCTCACGCATTCTATTAATCTCAACAATTCATGTTCTTTACGGGCCTTGGCATCCCATCCATCTGGCTAAATTTGGTGCGACACTTGACCACATTTCTAAAGGTCGCTGGGGAATTAATGTTGTCACCGGACACCGGGCTTATGAGCATGAACTGTTTGGCTGGAGCCAAATCGAACACGATCGCCGCTATGAACTCGCTGATGAATTTGTCACCATCCTCAAACGACTCTGGTCGGAAACAGAGAATTTTTCTTATAAAAGTCAGAGTTCTTGGCAGTTTAAGGATGCTTACATCAGTCCCCGCCCGCTTTATGGTCGCCCCATCCTAGTTAACGCCACTGGCTCAGATGCTGGCATTGAGTTTGCGGGTCGCCATTCTGATATCGTATTTATCACCAGTCCGGCTGGCGGTGACATAGAAAGCGCTTTGTCATCGTTACCCGCCCATACAGCCCGTGTCAAACAATCAGCGATCGCTAATGGTAGACAAGTCCGCACTCTCCTAAATCCGCTTATTGTTGTGCGGGAAACGGAAAAAGAGGCAGAAGAATATGCTCAAGCAATAATCGACCATGCCGATTATGAGTCAATTGCTGGACGTTCTCGCGTTAGCAGCGATGCACACGCCTGGAGGGGGCATAAGAAGGGAAATCTGCGTCATGATGTTGGCAGTGCGATCGGCGGTAATGTGCAGCTAATCGGTTCACCCGAACAAATTACCGAACAACTTTTGCAACTGAATAAGGCTGGTGTCGATGGGTTCCAGCTTGCCTTTTATGATTTTGAGCCTGATCTGGATTTCTTCGGTAAGCGCGTTTTACCACTGCTGAAGCAGGCTGGACTGAGACTTTAAACGCAGAGGAACACAGAGGTAAGCGCAGCGAAAAGTTGCGTGCGGTGAGGTAGTCCGGTCTTGGGGGTTTCCCCCATGAGGAACTACCGAACCCGGAGGGGGGTTCCCCCCGTTGAGCAAACTTTTCAAGACAGAGGAACGCAAAGTTTATTTGAGTCCATTCGCTAAAACTTATGTTAAGAGGTGGGTGAATGCAAGGACAAGAATTACTCCAAAGCTTGTTGCTAGCCACCAGTGAAACTTTTTACATGGTGGGTATATCTACCCTAGTTGCAATAGTATTAGGCTTACCTTTGGGCTTGTTGCTAGTGATGACAGGCCCCGGAAACTTGCTAGATTTTCCTCAAGTGCATAAAGTGCTGGGTGCGATCGTCAATACTGGACGCTCATTTCCTTTTATTATTCTGCTTGTCGTTTTAACACCACTCACCCGCCTAATTGTCGGCACTTCCATCGGTAGCACAGCTGCTTTAGTTCCCCTAACTCTCGCCGCCATCCCATTTTTTGGTCGTATCGCTGAAACTAGCATTTTAGAAGTTGATAAGGGACTAATAGAAGCTGCCCAAGCAATGGGGTGCAATTATTGGCAAATCGTTCTCAAAGTCTTGATTCCCGAAGCTTTGCCTTCACTGATATTAGGTATGACGATTCTAATTGTGAGTTTACTTAACTCTTCCGCGATGGCTGGGGCTGTGGGTGGAGGTGGATTAGGTAATTTGGCAATTCAATATGGCTACCAACGCTTCGATGTAGGCGTTATGTTTTCTACCATTGTAGTTTTGATTGCACTAGTACAAATTATTCAATTTATAGGTGATTTAATTGCACAGCGTATGAGAAAACGCTGAATGAAAGTAAGGAGACAGACGAGCAATATTTTACTCAGCATTTACAATTTACATTAATTAAAAATCTTATGAATAGACGCAGATTTCTCTTAACAGCTTTAGGTTCCCTGACTGTCTCTTCAATCTTTGCTAGTTGTAGCCAACAATCTACTCAAAACTCTACTAATACGCAAACAATTAGCCAAAAAGAGCAAAAAGAAGTAATTAAAGTTGGGGTGACTGGGATACTCTCTCAGGATATTTTAAAATTTGTGAATAACAATATAGCAGCAAAAGAAGGCTTGGAGATTCAAGTTGTTACCTTTAATGACTGGATACAACCCAACACAGCTTTGAGAGATAAGGTTATTGATGCTAATTTCTTTCAGCACAGACCTTTCATGAATAATGCTAGTAAAGAATTAAATCTAAATTTAGTAGCGTTGAATACAGTGTATTTGAACACGCTTGGTCTTTTCTCTAACAAATTAAAATCAGTAAGCGAAATTCCTCAAAATGCAACTGTGACAATTGCTAATGATGTCATAAATAACGACCGAGGATTACGGTTATTAGCAACTAACGGTTTAATTAAATTAAAAGAAAATCCTAAACAATTCGTGACTCAAAGAGATATTGCTGCTAACCCGAAAAACTTGAAAATCAAGGAAGTAGAAGGTGTACAAGTTGTCCGAGCTATTAATGATGTAGATTTCATTGTATCTTCTGCTCAAACTGTTGCACTTGCAGGAATAGAACCTAATTCTATGGGTGAAGAAACAGCTAAAGACAAGAAATACGCTCTTGCATTAGTTACATTACAAGGTCGAGAAAATGAGCCACAGATTCAAAAGTTAAACAAACTACTTGTCCATCCAAATGTCAAAGATTTTATCAACAAAGAATACAAAGGAAGGATTATACCAGTTTTTTAGAGATTTTCACTCAAATCAAAAATTTTTTTGATATTTGTGTCTATGAGTTTTTTACAGTTTATTCTCTCACTACTTATGTGTAGGTTCATATAGAAATACCTGCGCTAAATTCTCATAGTCAAAGATAAAGAAATATTGATTAGATTTGAACAACTCATCAAAAGGTGGTATCTTCTTTCTGTTACTACGGTAAATCGATCGAGTTAGTGTAATTTGTTCGTATCATTATAGATATGGCTGCTTAAATTCCTAAAAATTGGTATTAAGGATTCAATTGTGGTGAATTATTTAAAAGAACACCGCTTTCAATATAAACAAAAATGTATTAACAGTAAAAACGTTGCGATCGCAACGTCTTTTCTTGCTTTGATAGCTTCTAGTTGCAGTCAACAAACAGCTATCAATGCCACAGCTAACTCAGATTCCTCTTCAAAAACTATCACTACCAAAACTACAGATAAAAACAATGTGATTCGCTTGGGCTACCAAAAAGGCGGGATTATTCCCATTGCGCGTCAACGAGGTGAGTTAGAGCGTCAGTTAGCCACGCAAAATATTAAAGTTGAATGGAGTGGGCCATTTGACCGTTGCGCTACGCTTTTAAGTTCTCTCAATGGTAATCGAGCAGATATTGGCGGCTGTGGTGATATTCCTTCCATTTCTGGAATTGCTGCTGGACAACCTCTTTGTATTGGCTCTGTACAGCGTCCTAGTCCAGATTCTTTGAGTAGTGCCATCTTAGTTCGTGGTGATTCTCCCATTCGTAAACCGACTGATTTAGTAGGTAAAAAAGTTGCTGTTAATCAAGGTGGTGCGGGCGAATATCTGTTATTAAAAGTTTTGGAAAAAGAAAATATTCCTAAAGAGAAAGTCCAGCGAGTTTACTTATCACCGAATGATGCTGCACCTGCTCTATATCAAGGTTCTGTTGATGGGTGGGCAGTTTGGGAACCTTATATTTCCATTGCCCAATTAGAGCATAAGGCACGGAGAATTACTACTACACACCCTGCTCCTACCTACGGCATTATGGTTGTTCGTGGTGATGCAGCTAAAGAAAATCCTGTAGCAGTGAAAGCTGCTCTCACTGCTTTGAGTGAGGATGGTGAATGGTTAAATCAACATACTAATGCTGCATCAGATTTTTTAGTTAAAGAGCTAAAAATCTCTGATACTGTAGCCAAGCAAGTTACTAAAAATCGAGGCCCAGAGTCTTACATATTTCCTAATGCTGAAGATATCACCAAGCTTCAGAAAACAGCTGACTGGTTGCTAGAGCAAAAAATTATTCCGCAACGAGTAGATATTGCAACGGCAGTATGTCCGTTAGAAACTACCGCCGCTAGGTAGGAAAGATCAAAAGAGGCAAAGAATAACTACCACTAAAAACTTAAATAACAAAGATTTGGAGCAAAATTAATATGTCTGTGGAATTTATTGGCATGATTGGTACGCGAGAAGCGTCTGAATTACATGACCCTACTGTATCTCTCACGGGAGGAAGTATAGACTTAGCTTATGTCCGCAAATTTGCAAAAGTCCATGAAGATGGTGGCTTTGATCGAGTATTAGTTGGTTATAGTTCTACAGGGCCGGATGGCTTTAATGTAGTCAGTTATCTGGCTGCTGCAACTGAACGACTCAAATTTTTACTTGCACATAGACCGGGTTTTGTGGCTCCCACTTTAGCCGCCCGTAAATTAGCCACATTAGATCACTTTTCTAATGGTCGCGTTGCAGTGCATATCATTACTGGTGGAAGTGATGCCGAACAACAGCGCGATGGTGATTGGCTCGATCATGATACTCGCTATCGCCGTACCGATGAATATCTTGACATTGTGCGGCGAGTTTGGACGAGTGAAGAACCTTTCGATTATCAAGGGGAGTTTTACCAACTCAAACAAGCATTTTCGGAAGTTAAACCTTTACAGCAACCACATATTCCGATATATTTCGGTGGTGCTTCTGGTGCTGCTGTGGATGTAGGTGCAAAGCACAGTAATGTATATGCGTTTTGGGGAGAACCCATAGCTGCTATTAAACAACAGATCGCAGAGGTGAAAGCCGCAGCACCGCCTGGAAAAGATTTACGATTTAGTGTTTCCTTGCGTCCGATTTTGGGCGAAACAGAAGCAAAAGCATGGGAAAAGGCGCGTTATATTCTCTCACGCATCAATGAAAGCCGTGCTAAAGCAGGTATTCAATTATCTGCTGGTGCTTCTTTGCGACCTCAAGCTGTTGGTTCATTGCGGTTATTGGATTTTGCTAAGGAAAGCGAAATTTATGATAAGCGTTTATGGACACCGATCGCAGCTGCTACTGGCGCTCGTGGTAATACTACTGCTTTGGTAGGGACTCCAGAACAAGTTGCAGAGTCATTATTTGATTACTACAAAGCTGGAGTGACAACACTATTAATTCGCGGTTTTGACCCGGTGGAAGATGCGATCGCCTACGGTCGAGATGTGATTCCTTTGGTACGTCAACAAGTACAACAGCAAGAACGACAAACAGTAACCGTAGCTTAATGTCCCTGTGAAACAAGAAAGAGAAAATCATGCCAAATTTCACTAGACCACAACCGCCAGTCTTTGAACGAGTTGAAGAAGAACGACTCTACCGCAAACAACGCCTTGCGGCTGCATTTCGGTTGTTTGCTCGTTTTGGCTTTAGTGAGGGAACAGCAGGCCACATCACCGCCAGAGATCCTGAGTTTACCGACCATTTTTGGGTAAATCCCCTTGGCAAGTACTTTGGTCACATCCGAGTTTCTGACTTGATTTTGGTCGATAGAGAAGGCGAAGTTGTCAAAGGTAATGCTCCTGTCAATCGCGCCGCTTTTGCGATTCATTCACAGGTTCATGAGGCGCGACCTGATATAGTTGCAGCTGCTCATGCTCATTCTCTGCATGGTAAATCTTGGTCAAGTCTTGGTCGACTGCTTGATCCTCTAACTCAAGATGCTTGTGCTTTCTATCAAGACCACGCTCTATTTGATGACTATAAAGGAGTAGTTTTAGATACTTCAGAGGGTAAAAGAATTGCTGAATCTTTGGGAGACAAAAAAGCTGTCATTCTACGGAATCATGGCTTTTTGACAGTGGGACAAACAGTAGACGAAGCTGCTTTTTGGTACATTTCTTTTGAGCGATCGGCTCAAGCCCAACTGCTTGCAGAAGCAGCTGGCAAACCACTTCCCATTGACCACGAAACAGCAACTTTTACTCATAACCAAGTAGGAACCCATTCTGGTGGTTGGTTTAGCTTTCAGCCACTCTACGAGCGAATTGTGGGCGAAGAACCAGGCTTACTAGAGTAGTTGGTGGTTATTTTACTTCCTTGTTTTTTACCCAAAAATTAACGTGTCTATAAATTGGCTGCGGCAAAATTTTTTCTTCTCTCTGGGTTGCTTGTTAATAACAACAACAGCGTCGTCAAGAATTACTTCCTGTTTCTGACGAAGCTATTGCTTCTGGGCAAAAGGTTGCTGATACCTTTTTTCAAGCGGGTGTAATTTCCACAAAAGTTGATGTTAAATAACTTTGGGACAGCAGTTTTAACGAAGATATCGCCAAATGCCAATAATTGCAGCAAGAAGTAAAAAGCTAAATGTCAAAATCACTTTATTTTTAATAAGGGTAAAAATTATGTTTCATGGAATAGAAAGAGAACTATTAAATGGAGTACCTTGGTTATTTGGGCAACGGTCTCAATTACCAGATCATCTCCAATTAACAGATCACCAAGAAGATAAGATCCGTGATATTTGGGAATTACCGCCACAAGAATCTGCTGATCGTGAGCGTGTTCTTAAGCAGGAAATAAAATGGTTTGGAATTTTCAGCAAACTAAAAATTTTTTATTTATTGGCGGGTGCCAATAAATAAAGATAAGCATTATCAGCTACTCAAACTAATAGAAAATTTCAACTAATTTGCAATGTGCAGTAACCTTTAGCGTGGCGCTTATTTGTAAGAATTCAGGAGTCAGAATTCAGAATAGTTAAAGAATCAGGAGAACATTTGATGACTAATACCATTTCTTTGTGAGGCTGCGCCAAACCCTTTTAACTTCTTTCTTTGTGTCCTTTGCGTCCTTTGCGGTTCG
>NZ_JAVRCP020000017.1:0-160997 GCF_034530675.2 Nostoc sp. DedVER02 | reverse complement strand
TCTCGGCGACCTCTTCCCACTTTCGAGTCCTCACCTTGGCATATCTATTGCACTATTTTAGCTGTGTCAGTCCAGTAGGGTGTGTTAGGCGTAAGCCGTAACGCACCATTCTTAAGGCTTTGGTGTCGTACTCTCCGCACTAACGCAACGCCGATGACGCTCCTGCGTCGCTACTGCTCAAGTCGGGAAACCCGCCCACGCGACTGGCTCCCCTACGTATCTTTTCGAAAATCAAATAGTAGTCTTATATTTATTGATGCTCAGTTCAGTTACAGTAACTTTTGTAATCACCGAAAATAAAAACTATGGAAACCGAACAACAGCAACGTGAATCGATCAATACCTCTTTATCACAAGGTACGCTAGCACTTGAAGGTGTAGATACTGTAAACTTACCAAAGTTACCACCAGCATCTGAGCCTGAATCTCAATTGCAGCAGATTAGTAGACAAGTTTCTCAATTTTTAGATAAACTACCCGAATACTTAAGTAGCTTTTTTCAGGATTATAAGCAGCCTCTAACAACTGTTGGTTTAATTTTTGCTGCCATTGTTACAGCTAAGTTAGTACTAGCAGTACTAGACGCAATCAATGATATTCCATTACTATCGCCATTCTTTGAATTAGTTGGAATTAGTTACGGCACTTGGTTTGTTTCCCGTTATCTATTGAAGGCTTCAACTCGACAAGAATTAGCCGACGAAATTCAATCACTTAAAAATCAATTTCTGGGCGAATAAATTAGGACTTACGCAAAAAATAACCAAAACTTTTATTCTCCGGTAGGGGCAATTCATGAATTGCCCCTACGCCGTATAGTTTTGCGTAAGTCCTATAAACTTTTCAACCATTCAACTAGGATACTTCAAGGGGTCTATACCTCTAAACCCAGCCAGCTAAAGGTTTTAGAGGTATAGACCCCTTGAAAAATTTGTGTGCTTGACGATTGCAATAATAGCAGTGATTTGTGGGGCAGATGGCTAGGTGGCACTTTACAGCACTTCCCGAAGTTATGAGGTACACTAATTGATCGAATTATCGTTGAACTGTGCTAATAGTCGGGTAAAAAAGTTCGTAGTAAGGACTGAAGTCCTTATTTTCTAAGCACTAAAGTGCTTACTACAAGCTTTTCATTATTAGCTTGACAGACTACCAATAGCATCCCAAGTATTTGTACCTCATAGCAGCAAGAGGTGCTGTATTAGTAGATAAGATGCGTTTGCCCTGGGGGGCGCGAGGCGTGAAATTCACTGTATGTAGTAGCACCAACACACCTTGGTGAAATAGCAAAACAGATACAAAGCCTGCAATAAATGCTAAAGCAAATCGAGATAAGGCAGCTTTTTGAGTCATTGCTTGTACAAAAACCTCTAGAACTTGCTTCTGAGGATTGTCTATGATATTTTCCTAAATAGGGTAAAATACGGTAAGTCAATAAATTTACCGTATTTTATTGAATACCATCGTTACAGCAGTTTTCATGTATTTGAATCACATATATACCTGAATTTTTCAATGAAGCGCTGCGATCGCTCTTTCCCAAAATCAGCAATCCTAAAGATGAAATACATAGTCTTTAAATGGAGGTGGCTAATTTAGTTTCCTGAACTTGGTAGTCACAATAGCAACCTACAATAAATATACGTATGCAAACTATTCATAACCGTAAAATCAAAGGCGGAGGCTAAATATTGGGACAATTGGAAGCACAACCTCTGGCTTTGTCAGGCGCTCAAAAAAATTGGGTCTTACTCGGTGTCGGGCTTGGAGTGTTCATGTCTACCCTTGATGTGGGCATCATTAATGTTGCTTTACCCACATTGGTGCAAGCCTTTGATACCAGTTTTCCTACAACTCAATGGGCTGTATTGAGTTACCAGTTGGTCAGTTCCGGTTTAGTTCTGGGGGCAACGCGCTTGGGAGATATGTGGGGCAAAAAGTCCTTATATCAGGGGGGACTTGTTCTGTTTACTCTCAGTTCGCTGTTGTGTGGTTTTGCACCTAGTATTGAGTGGTTGATTGCCTTTCGCGCCCTTCAAGGACTGGGTGCTGTGTTCATCTCTGGGCTTGGTTTGGCAATCATCACAGAGGTTTTTCCATCTTCCGAACGAGGTCGGGCTGTTGGCGTTATCGGTAGTGTTGTGTCACTGGGAATTGCATTTGGCCCTTCGGCTGGCGGACTACTCCTAAGCTTATCAGGCTGGCATAGTATATTCTTCATCAATGTACCGTTGGGAATCATAGCTAGTTTCTTAATAGCTAGGGTAGTGCCACCTTCTGTACGCATTGAGGGTAAACAGAAATTTGACTTTTTTGGAGCTATTTTAGCTTTGTTGACTTTGGGTAGTTTTGGGCTGGGTATGACATTAGGGCAAAGCCAGGGCTTTGGTAGTACTAACGCATTGATATTATTAGCGATCGCCACCGTAAGTTTCACAATTTTTTTGGTAGTTGAAGCGATCGTCAAGCAACCGCTACTAGAACTACACTTGTTTCGCAATCTTCAGTTGAGTATGGGTTTGCTAAGTGGCTGGCTAGCATTCATTGTTATAGGCGGTTCCCTACTCATCGTCCCTTTCTTTCTAGAGGGCGTTAAGCATTATCCAACAGTAAAAGTGGGGCTGCTACTAGCCGTGTCACCTGTACTTAGTGGGTTAATTGCTCCACTAGCTGGAACACTTGCAGACCGCTTTGGCGCTCGACTAATCACCCCAATTGGATTGGGATTGATGATCGGAGGCTGTTTGGGGATTAGCACCTTTGATGCTCAAATTACTGAGCTAGGTTATGTGTCGCGCTATTTTATTTACGGCATTGGACTAGGTTTATTCCAATCACCTAACAATAGCACTGTCATGGGAGCAGTACCAAGGGAGCGGCTAGGGATTGCTTCTGGGCTGCTGTCTTTGTCTCGGACATCAGGGAACACAGTAGGAGTTTCTTTAATTGGGGCAGTATTTGGAGCTTTAATCGCTAGCATGTCTGCGGGTGCAGATGTCTCTGTTGCTCCTCCTGATGCGATCGTTGCAGGGTTCCAAGGAACTTTTCGCTTTGCAGCCCTAATCCTTTGTGTGGCAGCAGTTGCATCCGTTTTAAGGATCGATAAGAGGCAGGGGGCAGGGGGCAGGGGAGCAGGGGAGCAGGGAGCAGGGAGCAGGAGGAAAGAGGTAAGGTAATGTATTCTCCCCAATTTTCAATTTCCAATTCCCAATTCCCAATTACCAATTATTAAGGAGTTAAATAAATGACAGAGAAATTAGCAGGAAAAGTAGCAATTATCACTGGGGCTTCAGCAGGAATTGGTGAAGCAACTGCGATCGCTCTAGCTTCAGTTGGAGCGACAGTAGTACTGGCTGCTAGGCGTGGCGATCGCATTCAGGCATTAGCAGAACGCATCGTAGCTAGTGGTGGCAAGGCGTTGCCCATTGTCACCGATGTGACTGATGAAAACCAGGTAAATAACTTGGTGGCAAAGGCAAATGCAGAATTGGGAAGAGTCGATATCCTTGTGAATAATGCAGGGATTGCCTTACTCGGCACTATTGAAGCTGGAAATAGCTCAGACTGGCGGCGATCTTTCGACCTCAACGTACTAGGACTGTTATATGCTACTCACGCTGTTTTGCCTTTATTAAAGGCGCAAAAATCAGGGCATATAGTCAATATTTCCTCAGTAGCCGGCCGGACAGCGCGGGCAGGTATTGGTGTTTATAATGCTACTAAATGGGGTGTTAATGCTCTCTCGGAAGCATTGCGCCAAGAAGTCCACAAGGACAATATTCGCGTCACCATTATCGAACCAGGTTTGGTGGATACGGAAATCGACAACCAAATTACCGATCCCGTGGCCAAACAACGCATAGAAGAACGGCGTAAGGCAATTACACCTCTGCATAGCGAAGACGTTGCCGCTGCGATCGTTTATGCTGTCACTCAGCCATCGCGCGTTAATGTCAACGAAATCCTCATCCGGCCAACGGGACAAGAACATTAAAAAATCAAATAGGAGTTAGATTCTGATTCTTAGCTCTTTGAGGTAATAATTATTAACTACGTTTGCGTACTCTCAACATGACACCTGAAACACCGAAAACTAATATAGCCACAGAATAATTTGGTTCGGGAACTGCAATGATGCTGACCCTGTTGATGGCAAAAGCCCTATTTGACTCAGAAGTGCTGAAAACTAGTCGTGAGATGTTAGCAGTTTCACTGTTAATTCCAAGGAACAATGCCGAATTATCCAATGTGACTGAAGAAGTTCCCGGTACTGAGAAACTACCTAATAGGTTATTGCCACTATCAAAAGCTGAGACAAACACGTTGAATTCTGGAATATCATCTACAGCTATTTGAGTACCAGCACCGAAAACAGGCCGATCAAAACTAATGGTCAAAGGCCCTGGGTTGCCAACCGCAGGAAAACCACTTCGTGGGTTAAAGCCTGTAAAGAGAAGATAATCGCCATCAGCGAAGTTGGTCGGAATACCTTTGGGTATAAAAGAGGTTTGAAAAACAAAAGGTGGGGTAATACTAGGGTCATTAACTTGAGGTACAGTTACATTTAGACCTAAACCGCTTTCGGATACTGCTGAAAAGGAGTTAGGCAAAAAAGTCGAAGGATTGGGAGCAAAGGGATTGAACACTTTACCCAAACTTGACCAATCAATTCCGTCATTGCTTGCGAAATCGGCACGACTAGTTACTAATGTAACTGCTTTAACTGGTAATGGGAGAACTGCTATTAGAGTTGTAATTGCTAGTTTAGTGGCAATTGCCGGTAAATATTTGATTGAGGACTTTAATAATTGATTTATTGCAAATACCACCAAGATTACTCCTTATGTCGTGGATTAGCATCATTAAGATACTGCCGCCTGTAATTAGGCTTATTCTTAATCCTACGGAAAAGCGAGTTATGCAATAATTAATTTCTCTTAAAGATATAGTGAAATTACTGAAAATTTACAGAAAAGGAAATAGTCTATTATTATGTCAATCAGTCGTAGCGACCTCGAAGCCGGAAACGCACAGACGAGACTATTAGAAGCATCACACTCTGGAATCAAGCTAACTAGCCTCACTGAAGATGAGTTACTGCGATCGCTCGATAAAATACTACAACAGCAACCACCAAATTCTGATATCTGGATATTTGCCTACGGTTCGCTGATTTGGAATCCTCTAATCAAATACGTAGAACGCCGTGCTGGGGTCATTTATGGCTGGCATCGGCGCTTTTGTACATGGATGATCCTCGGTCGCGGAACTCCAGAGAATCCGGGATTGCTTTTAGGACTCGATCGCGGCGGTAGTTGTCGTGGTATTATTTATCGGGTTGCTGCTGCTGATGTACCATCCGAATTACTGTTAATTTGGCGACGGGAGATGTTAGCCGGTGTCTACGTTGCTCGTTGGGTAAGAGTATTTGATGGTACGGAAGAATTTAAAGCGATCGCCTTTGTTGCTAATTGCCAACATCCCAGGTACGCTCATCAGATACCATTCACAACCACTGTTAATAGTATTGCCACTGCATCTGGAAAATTAGGTTCCTGTGCTGATTATCTCATAAACACTGTCGATGGATTAATTGCAGAAGGCATTAAAGATAGAAAATTGCTCTTGTTACGCAAACAAGTGCTGGCAACACAACAAGCGCTTTTAGTTAGTGGCGGCTTTACTCAAAGTACTACTTCTAAATAACTGTTATAAATTTGAAATTAAATAATTGAATTGGGGGACAAATTTTAAATTATGAAAAGGAGTTATCCCTCAAAATTAATTTCAACTACTCCGAATATAAATTATCTAATTTAGCTCATAAATTACAGCGACATTGAGAACTGTCAGAGGTACTGATACCGCGCACAAAAATATCTACACAGGTTTCGATATAGTCCTCACAGCTATAGCTACCTTGATTGAATTTTACAGTGCGACATAACATTCCAGCTAACAGCATTCCTGTAAACATATCGACTGCTGGAAATGGATCGAGGTCTGCTCTGACAATGCCTCGTTTCTGGCTCGATTGCAGATAAGCTATCAGTTTTTTTCCTAAAGGTTTGGAAGCTTCTTGAATAACTTGTTTAGCTGCATCAGGATGACGTTTAGCTTCTCCGATGAAGGTACGAATTAAGTCTTCCTGTGTCTCTAACATAGTATTGTAAAGATAGGCATACCGTGTTAAATCAATTTTTAGATCCTGCGTCCACGCTTCAGGGTATGCAAGGGCTTCTGTCTGGAGTGCTAAGGCATTTTTGATTACTGCTCCCAGAAGTTGTTCTTTGCTAGCAAAGTGGCGAAATAAAGTTACCTCGTTCACACCAGCAACACGAGCTATTTCACGGGTAGTTGCTCCTTGAACACCTAAACTGGCAAATACCTGCGAGGCGGCTTCTATCAAACGTGTACGGGTGAGAGTTGATGAACGGATGATTTTATTCATTTATGCTGGCAAGTACTTACTCTCATCATAGATTATGTGAAAAAATTGGTCGGCAATTGGGGTAAAAATAATCTTGATGCCAGCATTTTTTAAATTAGTAAGAAATATTATAAATACGTAGGTGAGAGAATTTGTAACTATGTTATTGCAAACTTAACAAAGCGAAGTGAAGCATTCACAAGGGTTTTGAATATTTTATATTTGATTATATAGTTAAGTTTATTTGAGCCAATCTACTTATTAGCTCAAATTTCTTTCGGTGCAATAGCTAATGTTTTACTCATTTTAGTAACTGGCACAACTATCCCACTTCTTAAATAATGAGGTGTTCTTTGGATGGCAGTAAATCCCAGTCGTAAATAAAATCCTTCAGCATAAAGACTAGCGGTTGTAATTACTTTATCTACACCTTGCTCAGTTGCTTCATCACAAAAATGTTGAACTAAAGCACGTCCAATCCCTTTACCTTGAGATTTAGGATGGACATACAACCCGATCAGTTCATCAACAATAAAACTAGCAAAACCTATAACAACATCTCTCTCGATCGCAACCCAGCAAGTCTCCAGTTTCATACTCTTCAAGATATTTGAACCATCAGGTTCATCGCGATAATTACGCCAAGCGAAAAGTTCTTTTTCAGTGTATAAAGTTGCAGGTAGAGCTTTGATAGCAGCAATATGAATTGCACTCATTACCCAGGCATCTGTTTCTTGGGCAGGTCTAAGAGATATTTGGTTAGCACTCATGGGTTCAGAGCTAGCATTCACATTACATACTGCTGGAATTTCTGATATAGCAAGGGACTGGCGACTGGGGACTGGGGACTGGGTGAAAAGTCTTTTTATGTCTAAGTTTCATCATCTGTTGATGTCTTAACCACCAAGGCTTGTGCTATATAAATCCTTTATTGATATTAGCAGTTTGCAATTGAATCATATAAAAATCTGCGCTGTAGGGGCAATTTATGAATTGCCCCTACAGCGCGATCTATTTATTATCAAAGAATAATTAATGAAAATCTGAAACGAGGTATTTACGTTGATACACAATATGATTATTTTGTACAGTGCGTAATAGCCTTTTCAAAATGACTCTTAAAACCTCTGCGTTCTCTGTGCCTCTGCGGTTTAAAAGTATTTTATTAAACCACTCCAGACGCAGAGAACATCCAGAAAAGAAGAATTATTGTCCAAAAATTTTACCCACCTTGAAAGGGCTATTCCTAGTTACTAAGTTTTGAAAAAAATCGGGAAAACTTAGGTTGTCCCAGCTTTTTCCGCAGTGTCTCCATGTAGATGTAAAACACTGGAGTTAGATAGAGAGTCAATATCTGAGAGAACAGCAATCCACCAACGATCGCAATTCCTAAAGGACGACGCGCTTCTGAACCGACTCCCGTCCCTAGAGCAATGGGGAGTGTGCCAATTAAAGCTGCCATTGTTGTCATCATAATTGGGCGAAAGCGAGTCAAGCAAGCCGCATAGATGGCATCAAAGGAATTTTTACCTTCCTTGCGTTGCGCTTCAATGGCAAAATCCACCAGCATAATCCCGTTTTTCTTGACGATGCCCACTAGCAGAATGATGCCGATGAAAGAGTAAAGGTTTAAATCAACCTGGAAAATTAGCAGCGTCAGTAATGCACCAAAACCCGCCGAAGGCAAACCGGAAAGAATAGTGATTGGGTGAATGAAATCCTCATAGAGGATACCAAGAATTAGATAAATTACTAAGATAGATACCAGCAACAGCACGCCTAAATCATTGAAGGACTGTTGAAAGGTTTGGGCTGAACCTTGAAAGCTGGGAGTAATTGTTGAGGGTAATAGTTCACTGGCTGCTTGCTTGATGGCATCTGTAGCCTGACTTAGAGACGTTCCGGGAAGCGTGTCAAAAGAGATAGTTGCAGAGGGGAGTTGAGCAACGTGAGTGACAGTGAGGGGGCCGACATTTTGAGTAATATTGGCGATCGCACTCAAAGGAACCAGTTTCCCAGTACTCGATTGCACATAGAGCATCGATAGGGCGCTAGGATCTCGTTGAAACTCCGGTTTAACTTCCAAAATTACATAAAATTGGTCATTTGGAGTATATATAGTAGAAACCTGGCTAGAACCATAAGCAGCGCTCAGGGTTTGTTCAACCTGTTGGGCAGTAATGCCAAGGGTTGCGGCTTTATCATGGTCAACTTTGACTTGGATTTGGGGAGTGCTGAGTTGTAAATCGCTGTCAACGTCCCGGAGTCCTGGTAGAGTTTTGACTTTATCTACAAGTTTAGGAACGTATTGGCGTAAGTCTTGCAGATTTAAACTCTGCAACGTGAACTGATAAGTAGAATTAGTTTGTTGTCCACCGATGGGAATAGCTGGCGGAGAACGGAGGAATGTCTTAACGCCAACCACACGCCTTAATTTGGGGGTTAACTCTTGAATGATTTCGTCAGCGCTCAGTTTCCGTTCTGAACGTGGCTTGAGCCGAATCGTAATTCGCCCAGAGTTCACCGAGGCGTTAGGGCCACTTGCACCCACAATGGAGTCAACTGCTTCAATATTGGGGTCTTGACGAATGATATCAACAACCTTTTGCTGGTGACGACGCATATCATCAAAAGAAATATCTTGCGCTCCTTTGGTGTTCGCCATCAGTTGACCGGTGTCTTCGGTTGGAATAAAACCTTTGGGAACGATGACGAACAAATAGACAGTCATTAGCAAGAGAATGCCAGAACCGATGAGCGTCATTAGGCGGTATTTTAAGATCGGCTTGAGTGTCCAATCATATCCTTGCAGTAGTAAATCAAATGCTCGTTCTGAGACGCGATACAACAAATTTGGTCTTCGCTGATGTGATGAACTTAAGAAACGACTGCACAACATTGGGGTGAGACTGAGGGAAACAAAACCCGAAACCAAAATTGCCACAGCGATCGTCACGGCAAATTCATGAAATAATTTCCCGATTATTCCACTCATAAACATGATGGGGATGAACACCGCCACCAACGAGAGAGTCATTGACAAAATTGTGAAGCTGATTTCCCTCGAACCCTTCAATGCCGCATCTAAGGGAGATTCGCCCATTTCTCGATAACGGACGATATTTTCTAACACCACGATCGCATCATCCACGACAAAGCCCACAGAAAGGGTCAACGCCATGAGTGAGAGGTTGTCTAGGGAGAAACCCGACAGATACATCACAGCAAAAGTGCCAATGATGGCTACAGGTAGCGCCAAACTGGGAATCAGCGTCGCAGTTGTATCGCGCAAGAATAAGAAAATAACTAAGACAACTAGACAAATCGACAGAACCAAGGTAAATTTTACATCGCTAACAGAGGCTCGAATAGTTTGAGAGCGATCGTACATAATCCCCATCTCAATGGATTTGGGAACTTGTTCGCGGAGTGTAGGTAAAAGTTCTTGGATAGCATCAACAATATTTACAGTATTAGCTCCCGGCTGCGGCTGTACGGCGAGAACAACAGAATGGCGGTTTGTTACTTTGCGATCGCTATACAAATTCGAGACTTTGACGTTTTGTTCGCTGTCAATCACCTGCCCCAAATCTTGGAGTCGCACGGTAGCACCATTTTTGTAAGTTACAATCAACTGGCGATAGCTGGCAGCATCGGTCAGTTGACCATTCGCCTGAATTGTATAATTTTTGTAAGTGCCAGAAAGACTGCCAGTTGGTAAATTGACATTTCCCTGTTGAATGGCAGTTTTCACTTGATTTAGACCAATTCCCCGCGATGCCAACTCTCGTGGATCAAGCTGGACGCGGACTGCATATTGTTGTTGACCAAAAACCTGTACCTGAGCAACACCATTAATCATTGAGATTGGTTGACCAACTGTTACCTCTGCGTATTCGTCTACTGTAGAGATTGGCTGTGTCTCAGAATACATATAGAGGTAGAGAACTGGTGAGACAGATGGGTTGACTTTGCGGTAAGTGGGGGGGTGAGGCATTCCGGCGGGCAGTTGTCCGGCGGCGGCTGAGATGGCTGCTTGTACATCTTTGGCGGCATCCTCCACTCTGCGGCTAAAGTCAAATTGTAGAGAGATGTTGGTACTACCAGTTGAACTGGTGGAATTAAATGAATTGAGTCCGGCAATTTCGGTAAACTGTCTTTCTAGCGGTGCGGCGACGGAAGATGCCATCGTTTCCGGGGTAGCACCTGGGAGACTAGCAGAGACAGAAATAAAAGGATATTCAACGTTGGGTAGGGCGCTGATGGGTAATAGTAGATAACTCATCAAACCAAAGATGAGGATACCGATCATCACCAAAGTGGTCATGACTGGACGACGGATGAAGGGTTCTGAAAGGTTCATGGGTTTTGTTATCCCAGAAATGTAATAGACTTCTTGCAAAAGTCGGGAAAAGGTGAAGGGGAAAGGGGGAAAGATTTGTTATTTTCCCTTTCACCTTTAACCTTTTCCCTTTTCCCACCTCTTGCAAAAGTTCTTTTTGCAAGAGGTCTAATGAGTATGTGCAATTTAATTGCTCAGTTTGTATTGTTTTGAGTTTATATTTCATAAGGGCAAATATAGGACAATCCCCTTCCACTCAGACCGATCGCTGTAATTAATCAGCAACAGCAATTCATCAATTGCCTGTCTAATCGGCATCCGATCGTTCACTACGAATAAACCCAACATTTGCTCTCCTTTTAACAATCGCTCGTAAGCGAAATCTGGCATTGTTGCCCGATCGTGAGTGAGGATTATGCGATCGCTCCCTGCTGCCCAATTTAAGATTGCTGGGTCATCTACTTCCTGCAAACCAACATCCTGAACGCGAAGTAAATCAATATTCGGTTGACGCAGAAATAGTCCTCGTACAATATCGCCATTGAAATTCTCATCGCTCAATAACTTCAGCATTGATATTTTTTAAGATTATTGCTGGGCTAATAAGCGAGAACGAATTAGGCTCAAATCAGGTTGAACACTTGCAAGACGTTGATGAACAGATTCAGCTAATTGTTCGCGTCGATCGAGATATGTTTCCACAGCATCTCGATGTCGAAGATAGTAGCCAATAGTCAGGTATACATCGGATAATGACAAGGATGAATAACGCCCAACAATAGATTCAGGTGATGCACCATCTTGAAAGCTACGAATAACCATTTCTAGCAAAACCCTTGTATTACCTACTCGAATTGCACCTGTTGCATCTTCATTTAGGGGAGGAATTTCTTTTTCTAGTGCTAAAGTCATAGTGTAATTATTCCAAAAACGCTAATATCTAATATTTTAGTTTGCTGCTAGTTCGTAATTCGTAATTACGAATTACGAACTACGAATTATTTGAATCTATAGCCTTCCTTTACAGGATTGATATTAAATCGAGTGTATATGAAAGACTGATATAGCAGTTCTTGACAAGCGTGAGGTACAATTTTGACCTCTCTCCTTTTAAGCTATGGTGTACACACAAGTCTTTTAATCTGCACATTTGTTGTATCGACCTGCATCTTTGTTGTATCGACCTGCACCTTTGTTGCATTGACCTGCACCTTTGTTGCATCGACCTGCACCTTTGTTGCATCAACCTGCACCTTTGTTGCATCGACCTGCAAAAATTAACCGACCCTACTTCACGCAGCAACTTTAAAACATTTGTGTCGTAGCCTACAAGTAGAGAGGCTTTGAATTGTTTCCCCTTCTTGCTTCTGTTAGGGTGTTAAGGGGTTAGGTCTATTTGCATACCTGTACCTCACCGGATTGAAGATGGCTATATTGCTTGTTGAACATCACGATCGCCCACCTGTAAATGAGAACACCCGCCGAAACTTAACTTGATTAAGCTTCTTCCGCCACGATTCCATGTAGATATAGAACACAGGCGTTAAATACAAAGTCAATATCTGAGAAAACACCAGTCCGCCTACAACTGCAATCCCTAGAGGACGGCGGGATTCGGAACCAGCGCCAAATCCGATCGCAATAGGCAAGGTTCCCATTAATGCTGCCATCGTCGTCATCATAATCGGGCGGAAGCGCACTAAGCAGGCTTGATAAATCGCCTCGGACGGCTTTTTCAATTCTTCTCGCTGGGCTTCAATTGCAAAGTCCACCATCATGATGCCGTTTTTCTTCACAATGCCCACCAACAGAATTATGCCGATGAACGAGTAAACATTCAGTTCAACATGGAATATGATCAGCGTTAACAATGCCCCAAAACCTGCTGAAGGCAAACCGGAAAGAATTGTAATTGGGTGAATGAAATCTTCGTAGAGAATACCCAGGATGAGATAAATTACTAGGATGGCGATCGCTAACAATAAACCCAAACTCGGCAGTGAACTTTGAAATACCTGGCTTGCACCCTGAAAGCTGGTGCTAATACTGGCAGGAATCACCTCATCAATAAGTTTTTCGATCTCTTCGTTGGCATTTCCCAAGGACACACCAGGGGCGAGATTAAAGGAAATGGTCGCGGCGTTCATCCGACCGTTATGATTAACCATTAACGGGCTGATTCCCTGAGATAGTTTGGCGAATGTTTTGAGAGGAACTGCAACTCCTGTGCTGGAGTTAATGTATAACGTCAACAGAGCATTGATATCTTCCTGAAACTGGGGTGCTAATTCCAAAATTACCTGATACTCATTGGTGGCTGCATAGATAGTTGACACTTGGTAAGAGCCGTAAGCACTTCTTAGAGTATTTTCGATTTGCTCGGCGGTAATCCCATAAGTTGAGGCTTTATCGCGGTCGATGTCAATTTGAATCTGGGAAGCAAACTGCAAATCGCTGTTGACATCCTGGAGTTTTGGCAAGTTCTTCATCTTGGTAACAAGTTGAGGAACATATTCCTGTAAGGGCTTGACATCAGAACTCTGAAGTGCAACTTGATAAAGTCCGGTGCTTTGTTGAGCGCCAATGGGTATTGCTGGGGGATTTTGTAAGAATACTTGGATGCCTGGAACAGTGGCGAGTTTGGTTCGCAACTCTTGAACAATTTCATCAGCACCAAGCTGGCGTTGCGATCGCGGTTTTAACCGAATGAACAAACTCCCGGAATTGGCTGCAACTGCCGCCCCGCCGCCACTAGCACTAGCTCCCGCGCCAATATTGGAGTTGACTGCATCTACATTCGGGTCTTGGCGAATCAGGTTAGCAACTGTCTGTTGATGCTGCACAAGATTATCGAAGGATGCATCCTGGGCTGCTTGGGTAATGCCTGTAATTTGTCCGGTATCTTCGCTTGGAATAAAGCCCTTGGGAACGATCGCCAACAACCCAACTGTCACCGCCAATAGAAAGGCAGATAAAATCATTGTCGTGAGGTGATATTTTAAGACTTTTTTGAGACTCCAATCGTATAGAGCGAGGAAGCGATCGAAGATATATTCAGAAGCTTGATATAAGCGACTTTGATGAGCATGATCTACAGGACGCAGAAAACGGCTGCACAACATGGGAGTCAAAGTCAAAGACACAAAACCAGAGACGAGAATTGCAACTGCGATCGTCACAGCAAATTCATGAAATAATCGTCCCAGTACTTCACTCATGAACAACATGGGGATGAAGACTGCAACTAAAGAAAGGGTCATCGACAGAATTGTAAAACCAATTTCTCTCGATCCATTCAACGCCGCTTCTAGGGGACGTTCGCCCATTTCGATATGACGGACGATATTTTCTAGCATGACGATCGCATCATCCACGACGAAACCCACCGAAAGGGTCAACGCCATCAGCGATAAGTTATCTAGTGAGTAATGCAGCAAATACATCACCGCAAACGTACCAATCAACGAAACGGGTAACGCCAAACTCGGAATCACCGTCGCCGAGAGGTTTCGTAAAAAGATGAAAATTACTAAGATAACTAGAGCGATCGTCAAGATCAACGTAAATCTGACATCATCTACCGAATCTCGAATCGATTGAGACGCATCATAGAGAATCCCAATTTCCACGGATGCCGGAATCTGCGATCGCAAATTCGGGAGTAATTTCTTAATCGTGTCTACGACTTGTACCGTATTGGTTCCCGGCTGTCTTTGAATGGTGAGAATAATAGCGCGGGTATTGTTGTACCAGCTTGCTACTTTGTCATTTTCTACACTGTCAATAATCCTACCCAATTGATTCAGATAGATGGGCATTCCATCCTTATAAGACACAATCAACTGGCGATAAGCAGCCGCATCCTCAAGTTGCCCGTTAGTCTGGACTGTAAAATTCTTATGATTTCCCGAAAGACTGCCGGTAGGCAAATTGACGTTACCCTGTTGAATCGCCGTTGTCACCTGATCTAATCCAATCTGCCGTGCTGCTAATTGCTGCGGATCGAGTTGAATTCGAGCCGCATACTTTTGGGAACCATAGACAGCTACCTGTGCTACCCCATTGATTGTAGATAGCTTTTGCGCCAAATAAGTCTCGGCATAATTGTCTACTTGGGAAAGGGGCAGTGTGGGAGAATCGAGGTAAAGGTAAAGAATCGGTTGATCTGCGGGGTTAACTTTGCTGTAGGTGGGAGGATTGGGTAAGTCATTCGCAATTTGCCCTGATGCTCCCGATATTGCTGCCTCCACATCTTGGGCTGCATCATCAATGTTGCGACTCAAGTTGAATTGTAGGGTAATTTGAGTCTGTCCCAGAGTACTGGTTGAGTTGAGCGAATCAAGTCCAGCAATACTGGAAAATTGCTTTTCTAAAGGACGGGCAACCGATGCTGCCATCGTTTCCGGGCTAGCTCCCGGTCGGGAGGCGCTGACCTGAATTGTGGGATAATCCACACTGGGTAAATCGCTGATTGGCAGCAGGCGATAACTCATAAAACCGAAGATTAAAATTGCCGTCATCACCAGAGTTGTCATGATCGGGCGGCGAATAAATGGTTCCGAAAGGTTCATGAATCACCTCCACCTGACTTAGGAGATTTTCCCCCCTGCTCCCTGCCCCCTGCCCCCCCGCCTCTTTTGACGCGAACTTTGCTCCCAGAAACGAGATTCGCTTGACCATCGGTGACGATTTTATCGCCTGGTTGCGGCCCTTTCTCAACCACATCTAGTCCATCAATGCTGCTGCTAACCGTGACTGGAACATTTTCCACCGTCATGTCTGGCTTAACTACAAAAACAAACTGACCATCTGGCCCATTCTGCACGGCTTGGGAGGGTACAACCGTTGCATTGGGTTTTTCGGTCAACGTTAGCGTTGTGTTAACAAATTGACCGGGAAACAAATGTCCTTGAGTGTTATCAAAGTCGCCAATTAGTTGAATTGTTCCTGTGGTGTTATCGACCGTATTATTTACAAATGACAAAGTACCTGGAACAGAATGACTTTGATCGTTGGGAAACGTCACATCCACCTTCAGCTTGCCATTCTGCATATACTTTTGTACCTGGGGCAGATTTGTTTCAGGAATAGAAAAAGCAACTTGAATCGGGCGAATTTGAGTTAGCGTAACAAGTGGAGTTGTGCTGTTAGCTTGTACCACATTGCCCTGAGTCACCAGAATATTGCCAGCCCGTCCATCAATCGGCGCATAAATTTTGGAGTAAGATAATTGCACCTTGGCATTGTCTAATGCTCCCTGGTCGGAACGGACAACAGCTTGAGCATTAGCGATCGCAGCTCGATCGCCTTTGACAACTGCGCCTGCATTAGTCAGCGCCACGCGATCGCTTTTCAAAACTGCTTCAGCATTAGCGATCGCTTCTCGATCTGCTTGTAGGGTTGCTGTAGCCGATTTGCTATTAGAAGCGTATTGCTGTGCTTGATCCAAACTGATCGCGCCCTTCTGATATAACGCACCATAGCGATCGCTCTGTCCTTTGGCAAATTCAGCTTGTGCTTGATCCTTGGCCAAATTCGCTTGGGCTTGTCGTACCAAGGCTTGGTCTTTAATTAAAGTAGCTCTGGCTTGGTCTACCTGACCTAAATCTCTGGCTAATCCATCTCTAGCTTGTTGCACCGAGGCTAAGTCTTTGGCGACAGTTCCTTGAGCTTGCTGGATTGCAGCAGTTTGCGATCGGTCATCAAGGGTAAACAAAAGTTGTCCCTTTTTCACATCTTGACCTTTCTTGAAATAAACTCCAATAAT
This sequence comes from Nostoc sp. DedVER02, assembly GCF_034530675.2. NCBI lineage: Bacteria > Bacillati > Cyanobacteriota > Cyanophyceae > Nostocales > Nostocaceae > Nostoc > Nostoc sp. DedVER02. The sequence continues at coordinate 144,458 of NZ_JAVRCP020000017.1, read as the reverse complement.
CCGTCCGCTAGCTTCGGGCGTAATCGATACTGTAGAACCAGATTGCACATTCCCGATCGCCTGCAATTGCACCGGAACCGTTTTTTGTGTCACCATTGCCACGGTTACAGGTGTCACTTGCTGTTTATTGCGCCCAGATTTTTCAGTTTTGTCTGACTTGGCTGCAACCGTATGGATACCAAAAATACCCAGCCCAGCCAGCAACAGCATACCCAAAATTACCAAACTAATCTTTTTTGGCGATCGCGGTAACTTTGGCTCCGGCTCCATACTATTCTCGTTTTCAGTCAAACTCTCATTCACAATTTCATGGTTCATCAGAACCTCCACTGGATTTTAGTCTATTAAAAACAGAATTCAGGAGTCAGAATTCCGAATTCAGTATGATAGGAATTAAGCAAAATATCTCTCAAGCTCTCATTTCTTTGCGCTCTTTGCGAACTTTTGTGCAGGCAATTTGTTATTCATACTAACTAATTCATTCTGACTTCTGGATTCTGAATTCTGAATTCTTTTTCAATACTTACTTAACTGCTGCTGTAAAAGCTTAAGAGCTTGTTTTTCTATCTGTCTGACTCGTTCCCGACTAATACCCAAACGGTGACTAATCTCTTGTAGAGAAAGTTCATTACCATCTGTCAATCCAAAGTGTAAATTTAATATTTCTCGTTGTTGGCGAGACAGATTTGATAATAAATTTTCAACCTCTTCATCGAGAGATTCTCCAGTGCTATAGCCATTGGAAGAATATCTTCGATCTTCTATTAAATCTTGTAATTGTATTTCTTTATCTGCGCCGACTCTAATATCTAAAGAGATAGTTTGACGAGCCAAGAGTAGAAATTCTCGAATCTGACTAGGTTTTAAGGAAAGTGCATCAGCAATTTCCGTACTGGTGGGAATACGACCCAGCTGTTGAGATAATTCTCGCTGAACACGCTTAATTTTATTTAATTTTTCATTGATGTGAATAGGTAATCGAATCGCGCGTCCTTGTTGAGCGATCGCTCTGGTAATTCCTTGACGAATCCACCAATAAGCGTAGGTTGAAAACCTATATCCTAGAGCCGGATTAAATTTCTCAACCCCTCTTTCCAAACCTAATGTACCTTCTTGAACTAAGTCCATCAACTCTAAGTTACGTCTCTGATATTGCTTGGCAATCGATACCACAAGCCGGAGATTAGACGCTATCATTTTCTGTTTCGATTTTTTCCCTTGATTTAGCTGCTGAAGTAGTTCTTGTTCGCTTAACTGCATCCGGTTAGCCCATTCTATTAGCGTGGGTTTACGCTTTAATTCAGCAGCCAATTTTTCTGATTCAGCAAGTATTAACATCATCTGCTGAACTTCTTGGGCAAAAATAATTTCTTGCTCTTGGCTTAACAGAGGTATCCTGCCAATTTCTTTAAGATAAGCACGGACTGTATCAGTAGTCTTTGTGTTACTAGCTTGAGTCTCGGAAAATGTTAAGTTACTCATATAGGATTACTATTTGATTTTTGAACGAAATTAGGTGTTGTAGAGTGTGTTAGAACGGAGTTCGTAACGCACTGTTATCACGGCTTTGATCCCATACTCTCCGCGCTCACATCCAACGTATATTTTCTCCAAATCAAACCGGATTCCTATAGTGAGTTAATTGCCTATTAATTAGGTTATTTTGGATTAGGGAAAAATCGCAGATAGTGACTCGAATAATTACGAATTACCTTAGCAACGCAGGAGCGTAATTACGAATTACGAATTACGAATTATTATTTCCCACCCTGCAAACTCACATGATTAGTCCCCGATTGAATCAATTTGCTCAAGTCAGCAACGGCGCTAGCATACTGAGGATCGGCTAATGTTCCCAAGGTTCGGTTTTCTATTAATGCTTTCTGTTGTACCTCGCTTAACTCCACATTAATATCTGGTGCAATACCCACATGATTGATATCTCGACCTTTCGGTGTGTAGTATTTAGCGATCGTTAGTTTCAACCCTGAACCATCCTCCAGAGGCTCTACGGCTTGAACTAAACCTTTACCGAAGGTGCGAGTCCCTACTAAGGTGGCGCGATTATCATCTTGCAACGCTCCCGACAGAATTTCGCTGGCGCTGGCAGATCCCTTATCGACTAGTATCACTAAAGGTTTGTTGGTGAGAGGATGTCCCGACGCATTGTAACTGTCTTTAACTTGATCTCGATTTACCAAAGATACGATCGCTCCTTGCTTCAACCACATACTGGCAATTTGCAAACTTGCATCCAGTAATCCACCCGGATCGGAACGCAGATCCAAAACATAGCCTTGCACTTGCTGTTTTTCTAATGCTTCAATAGCTCGATGCATCTCTGCGGGCGCAGTTTGGGTAAACTCTGGTAAACGAATGTAACCAATCTTACCTGCCGCCGTTGTTTGAGTATTATAAGTTACAGGATGAATGGCAATATTTGCGCGGGTAAGTTTAAAAGTTTGGGGTTGGCTACCTCGTTGAATCGTGAGTACTACCTTAGTTCCTACCGGGCCTACAATTCGCTTAACGGCATCCTCAATTTTCATTCCCTGAGTTATTTGACCGTTAATCTGCACAATTAAATCACCCGGCAAAATACCCGCTTTGAAAGCAGGCGTTCCTTCAATTGGGGCAACAACAGTTAAGGCTTTAGTTTTTTCATTTTCTGCCAGTTCCAGCCCTACACCACTAAGATTGCCAGAAATATCGCTATTTAGGGCTTTAAATTCTTGGGGGTCAAAAAACTCCGTATAGCGATCGCCTAATTTACCTACCATTTCTTGAATTGCCCCGTAAGCCTCTTTCTTAGAACTATAAGAACGGCTTAGATACTGCTGTCGAATAGCTTTCCAATCTTGATGGTTAAAGCTGACATCAACATAATTTTTATCGAGGATTTGCCACACCTCATCCACAAGCTTTTGAGGGCTAGATTGGGTTTTACCTAAAGCTTTGTAAGAGTAGAGACTAGTTCCTGTCAAGATTGCAGCAATCACAGCAGTTTCTATCTTGAGGATCAACTTCTGTTTGAACATAATTTAACTCTTAAAGAAGAATACAAAATACAATCAGTGAAAAATTTCAATCCACACCGTTTTAAAACGCAACACCAAACAAAATTTACATCCCAATAGTATGACCAAATTCAAATATCTAAAACCACTACCTAACAATAATTACGAATTACGTTAACGAGTCCCCAAATGTCATTACGAATTACGAATTACGAATTACGAATTACCCTTTACGGCGGGGATAGGCAGTCTTAAAAATATCCTGAATTTTAGTCTTTTGTTCAGCCGTAAGATTCAAGCTGAATACTGCTTTACGCATTCTTTCACCTTGTTGCAATTTTGCTGACAATTCTTTCACTTGATCTGGGGTCAAAACTGCCTCAACTTGCTGGCGAACTGCTTCACGCTTCTGGGTGCGTTCCGATGTATTTGCTCCGGGAGAGCTTGGAGTAGAAGTGTTGGTATCAGATACCTTTGTTCCCCCATTGTCACCTTGAGACACATCGGGAGACTTAGAACTGCTGCAACCTGTCATTCCTCCAATGAGGATAGTTGCTAATAAAAGGGTTGGTAAAATTATCTGTTTTTTAATCATTTACTTTTTTGGTTTTGTTGTAAGTAATGCGATTGTTTAGACTCAAATTAGAGGATGTCTGTTTGAAAAATTATGAAACTCCAGAAAATAAACTTCACTACGACTTTCTCTCCCCCTGTCCCCTGCCATTAAAGCGATAGGATATTTTTTATTTAGAAGTCCCTTACTGCTTGACTCACACCAGCTAATCTTAAAAGTTAAGATAGATTTGTGCATGAACTAGAATTCCTAACCTGACCAGGAAAAAAGTACTTAAGGTATTGTGACTTTTTTCCTAATTTAGGAATAATTAATCAGTCCGAACGGCTCTATCGATTTTAGAGACAGATTCGTTATATAGGAAGAAGAGATTCATCCTAAAATTGTGAAAATACCTATGGTTTTGTTACAAAGGCCATTGAGTTGGAACAGTTCTATGGTTCGCTTGACCTACCCATCATTTCGTCTGTTGCTTTACCTAGAGTGGCTGTTGTTAGCCACGGCAATGTTCATGGAAGTTCTGCTGCCATTTGAGTTGTCCTGGTCATTGTTGCTAAAAGTTGTTGCGATCGCAACTTTCAGCTTGATGGGCTTGAGACTACCGATGGTGAAGCTGGAAACGAAATTATTTTATACAGTCCTGGAATTCGGTTTAATTTTACTGCCGGCGACTCATCATAGCTTATCTAGTCGCTCAGTTTTCCTGCTGTGCCTGGTACTGGTAATGCGGAGTTGTTTGATATTTAAGCAATCGGGACAGCTGCTTGCCTTAGTTTTATCTCTGCTCACCTATGGAACACTACTTTTATCAAGACCAATTATACCTGAGAATTTTAGGCGAGATATAATCGCCATGTCTTGGGATTGGCGATTAAGTAATATATTATTGTTTAGCTTAACGTTAGTATTCGCTTTATTGTTAATTAATGCCCTGCTTGCAGAGCGGCAAAGTCGAGAGCAGTTAGAAATTGCCCATCTGCAATTAGAGATCACCAATCAACAACTGTGTCAGTATGCGCTACGGATTGAAGATCAGGCAACCTTGCAGGAACGCAACCGAATTGCCCGTGAAATTCATGATGGATTGGGACACACTCTAGTTGCCCAAACTATTCAGATTAATAACACCCTGTTGTTTTGGGAATCAAATAATGACAAAGCATTGACATTTCTCAAACAGGCAAAAGAATTGGGGGCTGAGGCGCTGCTAGAAGTTCGGCGATCGCTTTCTGTATTACGTTCAAATCCTTTGCAAGCACAATCTCTCACATCAGCCATTGAAAAGCTGTTAACAGATTTTCAGCAAACCACAGGCATTGAACCAGCTTATAAAATTGACGTGCCGTACACTTTACCAACAGAAGTAAACACAGCCCTCTTCCGCATTGTGCAAGAATCGCTGACAAATATTTGCAAACATGCTGAAGCCACAAGTGTCACTGTTGGATTACTGGCTCACGCTGGGATGATTCATCTATCAATCGAAGATAATGGAAAAGGATTTAACCCCACTCAAAATACAACCGGTTTTGGGTTACAAGGAATGCGAGAACGGGCGGTTGCACTGGGCGCTCAGTTAAATCTCCACAGTCAACTAGGAACAGGTTGCTGTATTTCTGTTTCTTTGCCACTATCAAAGCTGTTATTTTAGCTAGGATTCCTACTTAATTTTTGAACAAAACTCAGCACAAATCCATTCCCAATTCCCCATTCCCCATTCCCCATCTCCACAAGTGATTCAGTAATCAAAGACGCTCGATGACTCGCTACCGCTTCGCTATCGGATTTTTATATGATTCGGATTTTATTAGTTGACGATCAGCATCTTATTCGCCAAGGACTTAAGAGTATGCTTGAGTCGAATGCAGAAATGCAGGTAATCGGTGAGGCGGAAAATGGGCAACGCGCACTCGAACAAATTCCGGCACTGCAACCCGATATTGTGCTTATGGATGTTCGGATGCCCGTAATGGATGGAGTTGCGGCAACAAAAGCGATCGCTCAACAATATCCTGACATTAAGGTTCTTGTCCTCACCACCTTCGATGATGATGAGTATGTTTTCCAGGCGATGCGACTGGGTGCAAAGGGCTATTTGCTCAAAGATACCGAACCAGATGAACTGATATTGGCAATTCAATCCGTCTATAAGGGACAAACCCTACTGGGGCCTGGATTGTTTGAGAAAGCACTCACGCCCATTGCCGCACCTGTCTCTTCTGTGCAACCCCCTCCAGAATTGGCGCAACTTACACCGAGAGAATTAGATGTATTACGCTTAATTGCTTCTGGAGCTAATAACCGTGAAATTGCTGAATCTCTATTTCTTTCAGAAAACACTGTTAAGAATTATGTTACCAGTATTTTGAGTCGGTTGAGTTTACGCGATCGCACTCAAGCCGCTTTGTTTGCTCATTCATTTTTTGGTGAAGCTAAATAGCTTTAGAAACCTGTGACTAATTCTTCACAAGATTGCGTTTGATGTCTAGCTCACAAATCACGCTTGCATTACTTAATTACGAATTACAGCACAAGCTCTGGTGGTTAGGACATCAATAAATAATGAAACATAGACACAAAAAGACTTTTCACCCAGTCCCCAGTCCCCAGTCCCTTGCTATATTTTAGCGATCGGATTTAAGATATTCCCGTAATTGCTGGGTACGCAATTTTGTAACATTTTCCAGACAACCAAAATAAATAGTAGGAGAAATACTTCCTCCCTCATATTCGCTTCTTTCAAACTCACAATTGGTATCCCGAAACTTGATCCATGCTTGCTGTGCAGCAATCAATTTCTGTTTCCTAGACCTTTCTAAGTTAGGTAGCAATTGTTGATAAGCTTGATTTAGTTTTTTATCTGCATTCTGATAAGATAACCTCGCGCATTCATTAATTGCTGCTTGAGTTTGAGCATTATTGCAGTTTAATTTTTGAGCCAAGCGCATCTGCGATAAATTAGGCGTTGTGCCTGCCATTGTCATCGTAGGGGTATCTAAACTGCTGAGAGTTAGCATACTTGCCAAAACTAGTAATAATTGACGCATCACAAAAATTTTATTGTTTAAGTATACATGGGAAACTCCACCCACAAGGGGATGGAGTTTTTGGGAATGGGGAATGGGGGAATGGGGAATGGGGAATGGAGTTTCCCGTTGCTTTCAATAAAATATACCAATGGTGATGCATGATTTGGTATATTATGACGGATAAAACTCGGAATTCGTTACAAAATGTAATTTTTTTCCCAGAAGAAAGTCGAAATTTTACGAGAATGCTGAAATAATTTGGTATTTTAGTAATCTAAGTTTAGCTTTTATATTTTATGAATCGTTCCGCTTGCCTGATTTTCAATCCAGTTGCGGGTCAGGGTGATCCAGACATAGAATTAGCAGAAATTCGGGCAATATTAGAGCCAGAGATTGACCTAGATATTTATCTTACAACTGAAGAAATCGATGCCGATCAACTAGCTTGTGCAGCTGTAGAGCGAGGAGTAGATGCAATCATTGCTTCGGGGGGAGATGGGACACTCTCGGCGGCGGCGACAGCTGTAGTGGGTACTGATATTGCCTTTGGCATCATTTCACGAGGAACAGCAAACGCTTTTGCCACAGCTTTAGGAATTCCTGACACGATCGCAGGTGCGTGTGAAACAATTTTGCAAGGAGGAACCCGCCATGTAGACGTAGCCTATTGCAACGATCGCCCGATGGTACTCTTGGCAGGTATTGGCTTTGAAGCTGAAACTGTAGAATTGGCAGATCGGGAAGCTAAAAATCGCTTTGGAATGATGGCCTACGTTTTCGCTGGAATTCAGCAGCTGAGAAATTTAAAAAACTTTGATGTTGAAATAGAAACAGAAGACAGGATAATTAAAACTAGTGGCTGTTCAGTAACAGTTGCAAATGCCGCGCCTCCGACTTCAGTCTTAGCTCAGGGGCCAGCAGGTCTGATTTATGATGATGGGTTACTAGATTTAACCATTGTTGCTCCAGTTAACAAAGCAGGTGCGATCGCTGCGACATTCCATTTATTTCAAACGGCTTCTACAGGTAACGCGGTAGAACGTGATGATATTGGTTTTTTGAGAGCTAAACAATTTAAAATTACAACTGAGCCACCACAAAAGGTTGTTCTCGATGGCGAAATAGTCGGCACAACACCAGTAGAAATTAAATGTGTACCAGCTGGGTTGAAAATTTTTGTACCATTAGTAGAAGAAGTTGAGCCTACCGAAAAATTAGAGGGACTCCCTAACTTAACTATTGAAATGAAAGATACGGTAGAGGAGTGAGGGAATTGGGAAAGAGGCAGAGGGGCAGAGGGGCAGAGGGGCAGAGGGGAAAGACTTACTACAACTTCTCCTCTGCTCCCCTGCTCCCCTGCCCCCTGCCCCCTGCCCCCTGCCCCCATCCCCTGCAATTCAAGATTCAGGAGTAGGTTACATTGAAACTTGTATCTGATCCAGCGATCGCTAACAAAATTCGTAAGATGAATCAGCGAGTAAGGTGGCAAGATCCGTTAATTGTGGAACGGAACATCGACCAAACTCGCCTGGTGTTAGAGGATGGACAAACAGACGATTCAGAGTTCTCATTTTTAGTTGTGGGTGATAGTGGTTCTGGTAGGCATCGGGGGCACAATCCCCAGCGACAGATAGCTGAACTCATGTTGCCACATCACGATGAATCCCGGTTTATGCTGCATACCGGGGATGTAATCTATTTAGTGGGGTCGAGTGAATACTATCAGCAAAATTTCATCGAGCCTTATCGAGAGTTTATCTTGGGGGGAGAGCATCCGAGAAAGATTGCTTATGACCAGATGACTTTTAAGCTGCCTATTTTACCAGTACCGGGAAATCACGATTACTATAACTTGCCCATTTTATTGAGCTTGGCATCTCTAACAACATTACCCATTCGTCGCCTGTTGCGATCGCGGTTAGACCTAGATGTAGGCTTACATGGTTCAGGAACCGGTGAGGCTTACGCACAGGCATTTTTAGACTATCTTAAAGCGCATCAGCTTCCCGGAGAGTTAAGCAGCCATTTAGATAAGTACTACACAGGTAAGACAGATACAGGTCGTTGTCTTAAGTATGAACCTGGACATTTTACCCGCCTTCCCAATCGCTACTACACTTTTCGCTATGGCGGGATTGATTTCTTTGCCTTAGATTCCAATACATTTAACGATCCGCCACCTTTACCTAAAACAAAACAAGGTGATGCCGATCGCAAAATCTTAGAAAAGCGTCGTGAAGATTTAGAGCAAGAAAAGCAGCACATTATTGAAACCTCGGCCAAGCTTCGTCCTGAAAACCCCATTGAAGCTGACCAATTAGACGATTTTCACGCCAAACTATCGCAAATCGAAGAAATTATTGTTGATATCAAGAAGCAATTAGCTGCTGACAAAACAACGCTGACTGATATCGAACAACTAGACTGGCTCAAGCAAAGATTAATTGAATCTTGGAATAATTCAGAAGTTCGGGGAAGAGTAGTTTATTTCCATCATCCACCTTATGTAACTGAAGCGACAAAGTGGCAACAAGCACAAACTTTGATAATTCGCGATCGCTTCCGTGGTGTGCTGGATGCAGTAGCTAAAGAAATCGGTTCCTTAAATCAGGGTCGTCCTTTGGTTGACTTGGTGTTAAATGGTCACGCCCACTGCTTGGAACATTTAGAGACAATGGATACAGGACACGCTGATGCTCATATCCATTGGATTGTTTGTGGTGGTAGCGGGTTTAGTTTGCGCCGCCAACGGATTGAGGGAGCAGATTTAATGGAGGAGAATCGATTAGTGGCGCGATCGCATCTTTTTATTGGTCGCAACGGTCAAGGTTCTCAAAAGCGGCGACCTTACTCAGGTTTACGCATTGACGTTAAAGGCGATGCACAGCCTAAGTTTATTGTCCGTCCTTTGATTGCCGAATGGCATCAGCGACAATGGCATAATCGTGAACTTGAGCCATTCATCATTTAATTCTAAAGAGTAACTAAGCACAGCAGATTTTATAGTAGGGTCTAAATTTCCTAGTACCACCAATTCGTGGTTACATAGACAAAGCCCTTCGGGTTGACGAGTCGCTTGTGAAGGGAAACTTTGTTGTAGCCATAATCTCACCGCTTGCGTGGGTTAAAGATGTTTGACTTGCGCGAACTAATAGGTGTTTTAAAATTTGATGCAATTTTTATTGTTCAAAAGCTTATGCCATCTAGCTTTGAGTGGGATGACTACAATATGGAGATTCGCGCAATTCCTAAAAGCTTTACCTGTTATGCTTTTGAGGCGATTTGCAAAAATCATATCTTGACGAGTCAAAGGCTGAAATGCTACTTTCTTTTTAGGTTCGCGCAAACTAGCTTTGAAACCTTTGCAATATCAAGGTTTCAAAAGCCAGCAGTCACTTCTATCATTTAGAAGTGGAATTAATGGAAACCAGGCCGTCCCTACCCCAACTACACCTACCCACCACGTCACTTCTATCATTTAGAAGTGGAATTAATGGAAACAGAGAAGGGCTGCTCTGGGAGAAAATCGAGCGCGAAGAAGGTCACTTCTATCATTTAGAAGTGGAATTAATGGAAACTAAAGCAAGTATATCTCTATAAGTGTATACGCGCAAGGTCACTTCTATCATTTAGAAGTGGAATTAATGGAAACATAGACTTCCTTAGAGATTGGTTCAAATGGTAAGTCACTTCTATCATTTAGAAGTGGAATTAATGGAAACTTTTATTATATTTAGCTTGTTTTAAAAGCTATAAGTCACTTCTATCATTTAGAAGTGGAATTAATGGAAACCGCAAGTCCTTTGTATGCCCGTATATATAATAAGGTCACTTCTATCATTTAGAAGTGGAATTAATGGAAACATATTACGGCGGGTATTTCTTCTGCCCAGGTCGTCGCGTCACTTCTATCATTTAGAAGTGGAATTAATGGAAACAGGAACTACACAAACCACCAAAACTGACACAATACGGTCACTTCTATCATTTAGAAGTGGAATTAATGGAAACTTAGCCACGCAAAACTTACCGCATCAGTTCCCGAGTCACTTCTATCATTTAGAAGTGGAATTAATGGAAACATATGCAGTTGTACCATAAGTGGGATAAATCCAAGGTCACTTCTATCATTTAGAAGTGGAATTAATGGAAACCAGAAGCTTCAGCCTGCCTTAGTTCACCTGTGGTTATGTCACTTCTATCATTTAGAAGTGGAATTAATGGAAACTTAGATGGATGTCAATATGCGAAACAATGCGTACTTGTCACTTCTATCATTTAGAAGTGGAATTAATGGAAACTTTTAGTGTCTAGATACTTGCGAATCCAATTTTTGTCACTTCTATCATTTAGAAGTGGAATTAATGGAAACTAATAGCAATCTATGCAACAACTGTATGCAACGCCTGTCACTTCTATCATTTAGAAGTGGAATTAATGGAAACTTTTACAAGCACCCTTTCAACCAGCAGATTATTCATTTCGTCACTTCTATCATTTAGAAGTGGAATTAATGGAAACATTATCAGAAGGAACAGGACAAGAAACAAAAGCCTTGTCACTTCTATCATTTAGAAGTGGAATTAATGGAAACAAAAATCAAGGCCAGGTTACATTATCTCTAGAAAGTCACTTCTATCATTTAGAAGTGGAATTAATGGAAACTAATGTTGTACATGATTACCTCCAAGCAAATACAGTCACTTCTATCATTTAGAAGTGGAATTAATGGAAACTCGACTTGTACCCATCTTTGATTTAACATGATCGTGTCACTTCTATCATTTAGAAGTGGAATTAATGGAAACAACGCCGCAATTCATCAATTGAGCAATATCGCTATTGTCACTTCTATCATTTAGAAGTGGAATTAATGGAAACCTTGGCAGTAGTGTTGCCTTTCAAATCCGTATACCGTCACTTCTATCATTTAGAAGTGGAATTAATGGAAACATTATATTTGGATTGAATTCTAGTTATTGACACGTCACTTCTATCATTTAGAAGTGGAATTAATGGAAACCTGGAACCCCAGTATTTTCAATACTTTCAGATGAGTCACTTCTATCATTTAGAAGTGGAATTAATGGAAACAAGCTTGTGACAAATGGTAACGCGATCGCCCCATAAGTCACTTCTATCATTTAGAAGTGGAATTAATGGAAACGGATCTGGAGCATTGGCTTATACTGCACCAAGCGTCACTTCTATCATTTAGAAGTGGAATTAATGGAAACACACAGATTAGCAGGTGCTGAAAATAGAGACAAAAGTCACTTCTATCATTTAGAAGTGGAATTAATGGAAACCTTCGCACATATCGATAGCTTTCTCATCCTGCGCGTCACTTCTATCATTTAGAAGTGGAATTAATGGAAACCGTAGAATCTTTGGCAAGAATACCAAACTTCTTGGTCACTTCTATCATTTAGAAGTGGAATTAATGGAAACCTCAACCCAAGATCCTTCGTTATGGTCAAGCAGGAGTCACTTCTATCATTTAGAAGTGGAATTAATGGAAACTTGAATGTGCCAACCTTGCATATAATTCTCCTTTGTCACTTCTATCATTTAGAAGTGGAATTAATGGAAACATAGTACTCTCTAGCGCTTGCTAGTAACTTACTATAGCGTCACTTCTATCATTTAGAAGTGGAATTAATGGAAACACCACCATAAGCATCAGCCACCATCTCCGTAGAAGTCACTTCTATCATTTAGAAGTGGAATTAATGGAAACAAATCTTTCCTCTATAAGGGAAGAAGGATTTTTGGTCACTTCTATCATTTAGAAGTGGAATTAATGGAAACTGCTTTCCATCGCTGGGTTCCTTCTCGCCCTTTAGTCACTTCTATCATTTAGAAGTGGAATTAATGGAAACATTTTTCCGTCGCTAATGTTAAGAGCAAACTCGCTTGTCACTTCTATCATTTAGAAGTGGAATTAATGGAAACAATTTCCGCTTCCGTGTTACCCATCTTTTGTAGTTGTCACTTCTATCATTTAGAAGTGGAATTAATGGAAACATTACTAACGATGCTCACTTTCTAAGGTCTGAAGAGTCACTTCTATCATTTAGAAGTGGAATTAATGGAAACGTGGCTGAAAGTATTGAACCAGCCCAGCTTCAAGTCACTTCTATCATTTAGAAGTGGAATTAATGGAAACAAGTTTTAACCGCGAGACATTACTTTTTTAGCAAAGTCACTTCTATAATTTAGAAGTGGAATTAATGGAAACAGAAACATTAAAAATACTACCATTTTGACATTTTTTAGTCACTTCTATCATTTAGAAGTGGAATTAATGGAAACGCGTCTCCTCCTGAGCCATTGCAAATCTGAATTTTTCCCGATCGCTTAAAATTGGGCAGTAAAAAAAATCCCCGACTTTTCTAGAAAGCCGGGGATTTTATTTTTCTCAACCGTTTATTGCATTAGAATCTGACGGATTAAAATACTCATCACCTCGCCAGGATTGCCGGTTGGTAATAATGGACTCCAATCGCCGATGCTAGCGTAGCCAATGACTTGCAGATAGTGAATTGTGCTGCTAACCGCTTTTGAAGAACCGATTAATAGATGTTTAATCGGTTCTCTTTTGGGTAATGGATTTTGAGCAGGTTGATTAAAGGCAGGTATATTTAAGTTTTCGCCATCCAAGTACTGTTGCAGTTCGGATTGGGTGAAATCTTGATTTTGTACAAACTTTTGGAGTTGTGTCATCATTGTAATAGTCTCCCAGAATGGGGGTTTAGGGAAAGGCGATCGCAGGTTCTTGGCAGAGGGCGATCGCCTTTCTTATTAAGATACTAGAGTATAAAATTATACTTGTAAAGTACTTTGATGAAATTTATAAGCATTTATTAGTAATTTTTTCAATAATTTTATCGAAACTTCATATTTTGCTTAAATTTAATCAGCAAAATCCGCAATTACTTTCTCCAAAGCTGCTTTTGCTTTCTCAAAATGGCATTTGGCTTTTTGATTTCGGTAGATTCAATAAACTGATTTAGGTTTGGCGATGTCTACGACGGGCTACGCCTACACAATTCATGGTTGCATAGACAAAGTTGTGGCGATCGTAAATTGCGGTTATGGCACAAGCCTCGGTGGTTAGGACATCAACAGATGATGAAACTTAGACACAAAAAGACTTTTCACCCAGTCCCCAGTCCCCAGTCCCCTACTATACAATGGCTAAACCTGCCTGAGCAGTGACTTTATTCGCCCATACAAATAGAGACGCAATCATAATTGCGTCTCTACAAATTGCCTATTTAACCTTTTTACATGTAATCGCACTCAGCAAAAAGTTTGTTAACTAAATTATTCCTGGGCCTCTACCGCGTTTGTCACCTTTTTCTGTTAACTTGCCTTCTTCGTCCTGATTAACTTCTCCGAGTTCTTCAACACGGTTAGCAGTATCTTGTGCTGCTTCTTGGCGTGCATCACCCGGTTCTTCATAGTACATTTCCGGTTCAACTGCATAGTTGTTTAACAAACCTTCATTATCCACAGTATAGCCGTCAGTGGTGCGTATACTTCCTGGATCGGTTTGATCATCAGTAGGTGCATCTGCTTCCCTTTCTTCTGTGGGGGTTGTTTTATACAGATTTCCTTCTCTTTCCATTCGAGCAGCTGTTTCTGCTGGGATAATGCCGCGATCATAATTATCTACTTCAGCGCGATCGGATGAATCTATATCTCTCTTAACTGCTTCATTAGCCATAATTTATGTCCTTGTTAAAGAATCTATTAAATAACTTCAAAACCTAGATTAGGCTGTTTTTTGAGTTCAATCTACTATCTTGAGAAGTGATTTAAAATAAATATAATCGTATTGTCTCTATCTTTTGATGTATCAGTAATACTAATATAGTAATCCCATTTGATTCGGAGAATTACTCGTAGAGACTAAGGACTAGGGACTGAGGACTGGGGACTGGGAAGAAGGAATAAAGGTGTACTGAGTTTTTTTCACACAATCAAATATGAGTCCTATATCAAGTCCGGTTAAATATTTATAATTAGCGTTAGTTATGCAAAACAAGGGGCTGAAGCCAGGGCAAACGCATCTTATCTACTAATAAAAACTAAGGAATATCTCAAAATGTCAATAAAAAGCAACCGTCGGTTGCTTCTAATCCCCCTCATAATGATTATCATTCTTTGCCAATGAATGTTTAATTTTCTGAAAGTAGTATGAGGTAAGCTTCTTGTGCATTCTACATTTATCTATGCTCATCAATATTTAGATGTGTTTGCACTGTCGCGCCCCTTAATAAGCCGTCGAACTCACGTCAGCATAAAGCGTAAAGATGTGTATATTATTAGTTAATTGGGAATAATATCTCAGTAAATAACGATAATATTATCTGCGTTACTCAGCAACTAAAGATAAAAAGGATTTATCACAATGGATTCTTTCGGGATTTACACCCTTGCTAATGATGTGGTGTTTGACCAATTAGTAGCTTTGCTAAACAGCATTGAGGTGAATGTTAGCGCAGATATTCCTATTTGTATTATTCCATATAACGATCAATTAGATTTAGTTAGGCAAGAAGTTAATGCTCGAAAGAATGTAACCCTGTTTGATAATTGGGATGTAATTCAACGCTGGGAAGAATTTGCTCATCAGGTTTGGGCTGCTCATCCTAGAGAAAAAGAGTCAAAATTATCACGTCCTAGTTGGTACAAAAGTCATTTGCAAAGAAAGTTTGTTAGCTTTGAGGGAATTTTTGATAAATTCGTATTTTATGACGGTGATAGTTTGGCAATGAAGCCACTTAATAATGTAATTGAGCGGCTAGAAAAATACGACTTTATTTTTGATGATTGGGAACACATTAAAGACAAAGCTGTTGCAGCGTTAAATATTCCACTTATCGAGAAAACTGGACTTTATACAGAAGCAGATATACGTCCTAAGCTGCATTGCTCCAGCTTTTTTGGTTCTAAAAAAGGATTATTTTCTGTGCAAGAAGTTGAAATAATGAAGGAGCGATTAATTACCCAGAAAGAAGTTAAATGGATTAATGGAAATGGATGGTGGGATGATGCTTTTTTGTTTAACTACATGACCTTGCGCTGCGATCGCCCACTGTTTAACTTTACACTCAGCCCCAATGGAGAAGATAGAACAGGTAATTGTGCCAATGCAGATCCCTTTGTCAATATTAATAATGTTCTTTACAACCAAGATGGTCTAAAACCGATTCACCGCATCCATTACATGAGCTATTCTTCTCGTGATTTTGCCCAGTTGTGTCAAGGACAAGATATTAATATCTCGTATGCAAATGAGTTTTTACATTATCGTTTTCTCAAACAGCCACAAAAAAGGCCAAAACAGCTAAAAGCACTAAGTATAATTGCTAAAACTAATAACCTTTTCAACAAAGCAATGAATAAAATTCAAAGAACTCTCCGCTAAATATAGCTTTATTGGCGATACCTTAAATTAGCAATATAATAAATTTTTATATTCTCCAGTTAGTAATATATAAAATGCCTAAAATTACTGTTTGCATTCCTACTTTTAATCGGGTTCATCTTCTTCCTTATGCCATTGACAGCGTACTAAATCAGTCTGAGCAAGACTTTGAGCTAATTATTTGTGATGATGGTTCTAGCGATCGCACACCCGAATTAATGTCACAGTATACAGACGAACGGATTAAATATATCCGTCATCAGCAAAATATTGGTAAAAGTAATAATATGCGCTCTGGCTTTGATGCAGCCAGTGGTGAATATTTTATGAAATTTGATGATGATGATCGGTTAACACCCGATTTTCTCGCAAATACCGCAGCCATTCTTAATCAAGACTCTAGCATTGATTTTGTTGGTACAGACCATTGGATAATTGATATTAACAATGTGCGGGATGAAGAAAAAACTAAAGAAAATTCTCATCGCTGGGGTAGGAAGAATTTACCAGCAGGTGTTGTAAATAATTTATTAGAAGTTGTATTTATTCAGCAAAGCTTTCAAGTTGGGGCGACATTATTTCGCCGTAAAACTTTGCAAGAATTAGGATATATGCAGCCAAATCTGCAAAATTGTGAGGATAATGATTTATTTGTGCGTCTGGCTTTGGCTGGTAAAAAAGGTTATTACTTACCAGAATTATTGATGGAATATCGCACTCATGCAGAACAGCAAGGTATCAATCGAGCTATTCCTTATTTATTTGATAAAATCAAGTATTTAGAAAATTATAAATTTGAGTCTGAAAAATTAGAGACAATCAGGAAAAATCGTTTAACTGAAACACAATTATTATTAGGTTTACGTTTAATCGAAAAGGGAGAAACACAAAAAGGCAGAGAGCTAGTTTTAGCGGGAAAGTCTTTTTCAACTCCTAAAGCTTTGACTGGCTTAGGATTATCGCTGTTACCAGTTGGGTTGCGAGGTAAGGCGTTTAATGCACTGCGACAAGTGCGGGGTTAGGAAATAGTTATTGAAATATTTCACATAGAAGTGCAGAGAAAATTGTACAGGGTTTTTACACTGTGAAGAACTTCTCCTAATACGGTTCAGTTAGCCCTAAAAACTTTAAGCTACGTAGGTTGGGTTGAGGAACAAAACCCAACATTAAGCCTTAATCGTTGGGTTTCACTTCGTTCAACCCAACCTACGATTATCTAATAACTTCTTCACCATTCATCAATAATAGTCAATATTGTTTGCTCACCCAAGTTTTTAACAGACTTAACTACATCGCGGTAATCTTCAAACTTTTGCTTCAGTTTCTTATGTCGAGCATCAAATATGCCTTTTGCAAGTTTTTCAGCCCCACGAATCCTAGAGCGTTGTAACTTTATAGATAACTCATCTTTGTCTAAAGAGTTCAATAAACTAAGTGGATTACTCTGTTCACTCTTTTGGGGAATAAGGTTTTCAAGTTGCTTAAACTGATTCTCTATTCTCTGTCTTTCGTGTATAAATTCTGATTTAAATTCATTGAATTGCTTCTCAAGGCGTAATTCTAAATTTGCTAGACGTGGTTCTAATTTTGTTGTTTCAGGTTGTGGTATTACTTGTTCAGTAAAAGAATTAGTTCCTTTGAGAAATCCAACTTGCTTTACCACTAAATCCTCTAACTTTGGAGAGATAATAAAGGCATTAACCATTTCAGCTTGCCGAGGATTTTTTTCTCGCGCCCTGACAGCAGCATAATATTCAAAATGTCCATCAACTAGCGTATAACTCTCTACTCCTGTCATTTTTACAACTAATGGTCTGATAATTCCTCCAGTTTCTATAATTATATCTGCGAGGTTTTCCAAATCAGCCTCTGAAAAATTTGATCGAGGTTCATTAGAAGTAATACTTTTTACATCTACCAAAGAAAAATTAATCATTTATGTAATCCTATTCCTACTAATACTTCATCTGCTAAAACGTCAAACTCCATAGCAGATTTTTGAGCATCTGATTTTACTTCTTCTGCATATTTAACAACAGATTTGGGATCAGGATATTCTAAATCTCCAACTGTTATAGTCTGATTCATACATTCGGATAGTACTGTTCTATCATAAATTACTGCTTCCATTAAAGGCAGATTGTAACGTTCTGAAATCACGCTCCTTTGTTTAGGAAAAGTATATTGCAAAAATTTAGAATTGGTAGAGATTTTTGAAGCCAGGATACCCATTAATGTAATGTGTGATTTTCCTATCATTTCTCTAAATTCATTAACTTCTATAATAAAGTTTTTGACACTTAACAATCCTTGGTTTGCAAATGGCTTTAAATCTGAAGGGATTATCAGGTAATCAGCAGCGACAAGCGCGACTTTAGCATATAAATCTCTGGATGGAGGCGTATCAATAATAACAATGTCGTAATCTTGCTCTACTTTTTTTAATTTCGTAACTAACCTAGTCTTACTAGCATCAATTTGATTCAGTTTATATTGTCCTTCTATTAAATTAATATGTGCAGGGATAACATCTAATTCAGGATTATTGAAGTAATGTGATTTTTTAGTTACATCGGGTATTAAGTAAAAGTCACCTGATTCTAATAAATGATAAATATTAGAATCTCGTAAATCGTCATCTTCATCAAATTGAAATTTTATTAATCCTGTAGCAAAAGTAGTATTTGCCTGAGAATCTATATCAATTAAAAGTACCCTTTTACCTTTTTTACTCAATGCTGCTGCAAGGTTGACTGCGATAGTAGTCTTACCAACGCCGCCTTTATTGTGGTAGATTGCAATTGTTTTCATTGAATGTTGCCTTTTTGCTTCCAAAATTAAAATTTTTTCAGTTATTTGAACTTCTGGTTTATCTACTAACTGTCCCTCTTTCAGACTTTCTCTACCAATTAAATTTTTAATATTTTCTAATTTCGTCTCAACTTCTTTCCCAGAACATTGAAATACTAACTGAATGTCAGCCTTTAATTTTTGATAAATTCTAATCTCTTTCCCATTAGTCAGCAATCCATACCTGACATGCAAACTGGTTAAATAATGCCTAAGTCTGGGGACATGATGATTTAAGTTTTGTTTGGGATGCTTTGCCTCCATAACGACACTTAACGGTGAATTGGCATCTAAGACAAAGGGAATTACCTGTGCAGCAAATGCTAAAAAATCTAAGCGGATGCTACCAACGGCAACCTCTTGATGCCAGGTGTCAGGAGTATAACCTAGCTGTGGTAGCAAATATTGCACTATGAGTTTGCTTTCAACTTCGCTTTCGTTACGGCATAGCTCAGGATTAAAAAGCAATATTTTTCTACCTCAAAATAACTATTGGACTTAGGACAAAACCTCATATTTGCTAGATTATGCCATAGCCTTAATTGTTTTGAGTGATATAAATCACTTAAAAAATATAAATCATCAACAAAAATTAGTATTTTTGCTGATAAAATAAGCGATTCTGATAGCTAGCTATACTCAAAATTAACAAAGTACTATGTATTTACCCATTATCCTTGGAAATGGCTAGAATCAAAGAGTTTACTCAACCTATTCGTGCTAAAGGTTTTGGCTACTGTATCTTGTCCCCACTGCCATCAACTCGTTGATAGTCAAGCTATTAGTTGTCCCAATTGCCGGACGACACTCAAAGCTTACGGTCATCCTGGTATTCCATTGCACCGCGCCACTGGGGGCGGGTATCTGTGCGACACTTGTACTTATCACGCTGATGATACTTGCAATTTTCCTCAGCGTCCTTACGCCAAAGACTGTACCCTCTACCAAAATATTGAAGAGACAAAGTTAGAGTTGCAACAGCAGCGTCACACTAACAGTTTTGCTGTAACTGTGAAAACTTGGGTAAAACGCAATCAGGCTTTGCTGTTGCTATTAGGTTTATTATTAGCCTGTTTTTTGTTCGTGATATTAAGACCTTGATTTGTTTTTTGTCGGGAGTGGGGAGATGAGAGAGAAATAATAACTAATGCCCCATCCCCAATGCACAATCCCTCAAGCTGTGGTGATTTTGGATGCTTCGGCAATAGCTTCAACTTGTATCGGTGGCGCTTTTTCTTCAAAGGTGGCTAAATCGAACCAAAAAGTTGTGCCAATGCCAACTTCACTCACTAAATGGACTTTACTACGATGTCTGTCGATGATATTTCTGACAATCGATAATCCTAAACCCGTGCCTTCTAAGGTGTGAACTCGGTTTTCTACGCGAAAGAAGCGTTCAAAAATTGAGTGCTGATCTTCTGTGGCGATGCCTATTCCAGTATCGGAGATTTCAATCCGCACTGGAGAAAATTGGGTGTGATTGGGCTTAAAATCTAGTTGGTAGGCGCGGATTGCCACTTTACCACCGGCTTTGGTAAATTTAAGAGCATTACCAATTAGATTGCCAAACACTTGTACTAACAGATCATAATTACCCATTACTAAGGGTAAATTAGCAGCAACTTCTTGAACAAGTTCAACACCTTTATCTTTGGCATTGAGTTGATAAGTACGTAAGGTTTGTTCGATCGCTTGGGCTAAATCTACCCCATCGAAGTTATACTGACGGCCAGATTCGAGTTTTGACAAATCTAATACATCGTTAACTAAGCGGGTTAGGCGATCGGTTTCATGGTTCACTGTTTGCAGAAACTCTTGCCGTTCTTGTAATCCTAAGTCTTCGCCGTAGTCATGCAAAGTTTCAATATAGGTTTTGATGTTAAATAAAGGCGTTCGCAGTTCGTGAGAAACGTTGCTGATAAATTGACTTTTTGCATCGTTTAATTCCACCTCACGGGTTATATCTTGAACGGTAATCGCAATACCTTTGATACTTTCCCTTTGGACGTTGAGTACTGTAGTCAAAAGAATGCGGATCGTTCGTTGGGTGGGTTGGTTAAGAAAAATGCGGAATTCGGCGCTTTCAGATTCACCTGCTGCCATTTCGTACAGTGTCCCAGTGATTTCCATCTGTACTGCTGGCGGCAAGTTATGCAATAAATTGCCGCCGACCACATCAGCACTTTCCCAGCCAAAAATTCGCCGCGCTGTGGGGTTGACTAATATCACCTGCATGTTGTTATCAATCAACACCGCACCATCTGCGATCGTGGAAACTAGGGTTTCTAGCTTGGCTTTTTCGGCGGTCAGTTCTTCAATATTCTGTTCTTCATAGCGCTCTAATCGTTCCGCCATCTCATTAAAGCTTAAAATTAATTCCCCTAGTTCGCCTCCTAATGGTAAATTAATGCGCTGCTTGAAATTCCCGGTAGTAATTTGCTTTACCCCTACCAGTAGTTCCTTGATTGGCTTAGTGATGGTCAAGGCGTTAATTACTCCTGCTAAAATCACCATTACCCAAATGGTGATAAAAACGGCAATGGTGACATCGCGGGTAAAATTGGTGGAAATGATTGCAGTCTGATTGGGGTTGATGCCGATCGCTAATACACCTAAGTATTTTTTATTAACGATTAGAGGAATGAATACATCGGTAACTATCCCATCTGGGGTTGTATGTTGCCGCACCATTGGCTTTTCGCCATCACCAGGATAATCTTCTGGTAGTTGGATTCGCCGTTTAATGGTGAGAGAGTTTTCTACCTCTGCTTCCCAAAAAGGTATGCCAAAAAAGATTTCCCCATTTTCATCGGCGTAGAGCATATAACGCACGCTAGAGGTGCTGCTGTAGAAACGTTGAGAAAATTGGGCAACCTCTGTGAGATTATTGTCAGCAACTAGGGGAGCAACATTGGCAGCAAGTAGCAGCCCCAAGTCACGCCCGAAGCGGGTGTCATTCATCCGCGCATCTTGCTGAATCGTATTCACAGCCCAGAAGGTCAGACCACTCATTACCAATGAAACCACTAATGTGGCTACAGCCAGTAGTTTGGTCTGGAGTGTGAATTCAGACCACCAACTTGCGATCGCATCTCGAATTGTTTTTAACAGACTTAGCATCTTAAATAAAGTTGTTAGTAGTCTTTGTTATAAAGCCCAACAACTAAAAAATTAACAGTTAATTCGACAAATATGTTAGGGATTGGGCATTGGGTATTAGTTATTCCCTCACATTCTGCACTTGCAACTCCTAACTCCTAACTCCTAACTCTATGACCGATATCTCTCCGGTAATATATGCCCTCAAACTGAATATATTTGATTGCAGCGTAGGCTTGGGTGATCGCTTGCTCAAAATTTTCTCCGATTCCAGTCACATTTAATACTCGACCCCCATCTGTCACTATTTCTTGTTGCTGGTTCAACTTTGTACCTGCATGAAATACTGTTGCTCCTGTTGCCTCTGCGTTGTCAATGCCAGTAATTACCTGACCTTTCTCATATTCTCCTGGATAACCACCTGAAGCTGCAACGACAGTAGCGGATGCTCCCCCTTTCCAAGCAATGGGCGGCAATTCACTTAATCGTTGCTGCACACAGGCTAGAATCAATTCTTCTAGGGGTGTTTCTAATAATGGCAAAATCACCTGAGTTTCGGGATCGCCAAAGCGACAGTTAAATTCCAAAACCTTCAAGTCGCCATTGGGTGCAATCATTAACCCAGCATACAGTACACCTCGGTAGTCAATGCCTTTTGCTCGTAGGGTTGCGATCGCTCTTTCTAAGACTTCTGTTTGAATTCGTGCCATCAACTCTGGCGTAGCGATGGGTGCTGGGCTGTATGCTCCCATTCCGCCAGTATTTTCGCCCGTATCGCCGTCACCAATCCGCTTATGGTCTTGGGCTGGCAGCAAGGGGCGAATTGTTAACCCATCGGTTAACGCTAAAACTGATACCTCTTGCCCAATTAAACATTCTTCAATAACAACAAATTCGCCAGCACTACCAAATTGCCCCTGAAAAATTGCATCAATGGCGCTTTCTGCCTGTGCAACCGTTTCAGCCACCGTTACACCCTTACCAGCCGCCAAGCCATCAGCTTTAACGACAATCGGCGCTCCCTTAGCTCTTACATAAGATTTTGCTGCTGCTGCCTCCGTAAATACCGCAGCCTGCGCCGTCGGAATTCCTGCTTCTTGCATCAGGGCTTTTGCCCAAGCTTTACTCGCTTCAATTTGCGCTCCGGCTCTGACTGGCCCAAATACCATCAATCCTTTGTCTTGGAGGTAATCTGTGATTCCTTTTGCCAAAGGGACTTCTGGCCCAACTATTACCAGACTGATACCATTTTCTAGAGCATATCGGCTCATGCTTTCAAAATCATCTACTGCTAGGGGCAAGTTATGGCAACGTTCCATACTTGCTGTGCCTCCATTCCCTGGTACACAGACAACTTGCTCGATTTGCTTAGATTGCAACAGTTTCCATGCCAGAGCGTGTTCGCGCCCTCCATTACCTACGACTAAAACTTTCACTGATTTCCTCGTGCGTCCCTTGCGAAACGAGAATTCCCTATTCGGCTCTCGCGGATCAATTTTTTCACCAATTATCACACTTGTGCAAGCCCCCTCATGATTAAAAGAGGCAGAGACAGGAAAGAAAGAATTATCTATATCGGTTTTAAGTCCATCCTGTTGCTGGAAATTAAATTCTTAAGATTTAATTTTGTCAACTAGCAGATTTATTAACAGCAATAGCTCAATAATTATACTGAAGTTTATTAAATTATAAGTATATTTATTTAAGTAATGCTTATGTTCAAAATAGTACAACAATTGATAAAAAAATCAAGTTTAAGTAATGACGATTATTGAATATAAGTACTAACCTGTGAATATAGAAATTTATGAAAGTATCAAAAAATAGGTAACATGGCTAAAATTATCGTTACTGGGGCTGCCGGCTTTGTTGGTTCTCACCTCGTAGATATATTGCTACAACAAGGGGAAGAAGTGATCGGGATTGATGAATTCAATGATTACTACGATCCGATGTTAAAGCGTAAGAATGTTGCACATTTATATTCCTCATCTGGCTTTACATTAATCGAAGCAGATATGCAATTTTTAGATTGGCAGGAACTCTTAAAAGATGTTGATGTAGTTTACCATCAAGCAGCACAAGCTGGTGTCAGAGCGAGTTGGGGTAAAGCTTTTCGAGGTTACACAGAACGCAATATTAATGCTACACAAGTTTTGCTAGAAGCAGCCAAAGATGCTAAAAACCTGAAAAGATTAGTGTTTGCTTCTTCGTCAAGTGTATATGGTGATGCAGAAACATTACCCACTCATGAAGGAATTTGCCCTCAACCTGTTTCTCCTTACGGTATTACTAAGCTAGCGGCTGAAACTTTGTGCAGACTGTATCATAAAAACTTTGGTGTGCCATCTGTATCATTGCGATACTTTACAGTCTATGGGCCTAAACAGCGCCCAGATATGGCGTTTCATAAATTTTTTAAATCGATTTTGCAGGATGAGGCGATTCCTATTTACGGCGATGGACAGCAAACGCGGGAGTTTACATTTGTTGGTGATGTCATCGCCGCTAATTTAGCTGCCGCCGTAGCACCAGAAGCAGTAGGAGAAATCTTGAATATCGGTGGTGGTAGCAGGGTAGTTTTAGCAGAAGTATTAGACACGATTGAAGAAATCGTTGGGAAACCAATTAAAAGAAACCACATAGAAAAAGCGATGGGAGATGCCCGCCACACTGCTGCTGATGTATCTAAAGCGCAAAAAATTCTTGGATATCAGCCTAAAGTCTCTTTAAAAGAGGGTTTGACGCAAGAATGGCAGTGGATTAAGTCGTTGTATTGAGCAGGGAGCAGGGAGCAGGGGGCAGGGAGCAGGGGGCAGGAGATAGAAATTCTTTTTTCTCTGCTTTTGAGTTCTGGATTTTGTATCTGAATTACTTGCAATCTGCTGTATGCAGAAGAGATCGGCCGAGTTGCGTTTTAATCGTCATTACCCGCTTCATATCCCCACCCTAGCAAGAGTTGTTCGAGGGTGGGGACTTTTGTGAGTTCTTAAAAGAGCAGGGGAGTTAGCAACTAGTTGAAATCTTGTTAACCTTTATGCTTAAAATTGCACAAGAGGTTTGTTTAGCATCTACTAACAGCTAAAGTTAACCCTTTGCAGGACTCTCATAAGCAATGCTGACTGAAATTTTACCTTTTTCCTTTGAGTTAAATACGATCGCCATCGCCGGAGCGAGTTTGTGGTCATTGGCGCTATATCTAGGTTTTTCCTCAGTTAATCAATGGGTAATCGAACAACTCAACCGTTGGTTTAACTTTGCCGAGCGATCGCTTTATACCAGCCAAACAGAGTTTGAAAAGACTCGGAAAGCTAGAGAATCCCAAAATGCTTTCTACGCCTCATTATTTAGCATTGTACCTTTTTTGATAGTCGGCGCTTTATGTAACTGGGGATTGGAAATTAGTTTAGGTGAAAGTTGGGGAATTAGTACAGGAATCTTAGCTTGTATGGGCGCTGGCATTTATGAACTTGGGCGTAGAGATGGAGAGTCTTCAGATTAAGGCAGTTGACAGACTATTTCAAGACTTACGCAAACACTAGCCGAAATCCTGATTTTCTTCTTAGGGCAATTTATTAATTGTCCCTACTGTAGGGGTCTATTTATGATCTAATGGTCTGTAATTATTACCCAATTTCTTCACTAACAATCTGTGCGATCTTTTGGGCTGCACCACTTTCGCCGCGTATGCTTTGTAGCTTGGTTCGCATCTCATTCAATTTTTCTGGATGAGTTAAAAACTCTAAAACCATTTCCCCAATTTCTGGCGCTTGGAGTTTACCCATAAGTTCTGGCACTATCTCTTCTTGTGCCCAGATATTTGGCCATGCTAATAAACCTTTACGCCTGACGAATGTTAGGAATAACCAATTGATAGCGTTGGCAAATGCCGTACCTACTCCTGGCAGATTTGCCAATAACCCAGGTAAACCATCCCAAGAACGCATGGCATCAAGTTGCTGGGTTGGCAGCAAAACAATCATTGGCATTCCTAAAGCACCGAGTTCGGCAGTGTTTGCCCCCACCGTAGTCAAGCATATACAGCACTGTGATAATAAGTGATATGCAGGATTTTCTTCCCACAATTCCACAGTCAAGCCCGTTGTTGTTTTGAGTAATGCTTTACCTGTAGAGTCCTTTGGAACAATTAAGGAAGCACCGCCAAAGCCAAAAATTTCAGCAATAAAATTCTTTTTGGGATCGGCAAAACTAGCTAAAGTTTGTAAATCCAAAGTTGGGGCTACAGGAATCACAAATTTAGTTTGGGGCCTTTTAGCGTGTATGTATTCAGCGCTCGCTAAACATAATGGCACTCCTTGAGCTAATTTTGCCGCTTTTGATCCGGGAAGTAAACCAATCAATTCAATCTCTTGTTCTACCTTGTGGGAAGCTGTTGACGCATCTTTGTCATTAGTTATTTGTCCTTTCTCGTTTGCTAAGGACATAGGCGTTTCGCCTTCCCGCAGGGTATGACTAATGACTAATGACTCTTGAGTACTAGCTTCTAGCATCAAATCACCTACAACGGTGAATTTGTGAGCATATTTTTGGGGAACAGCAGCAGCAACTTTGGGTTTCATCACGCCAAAGCGATCGATCCACTTATACCACCGCGCTTCCCATTCGGCGTAAACCACTGTCCGATATCCCAGCTTTTTACCTATGACTACGGGGAAAATTTGATCGCCACCGAGAAAAACAACTACACCCTGACTTCTCCAGTCCCAATTATCAAAAGTTTTACCCCAGAGCAAAAATTGCCAAAAATGCTCTGCTCCTTGTACTCTATCTACTTCTGGGTAAGAAAGTGCGATCGCTGCTTCTTTACCAGTAGCATTTGGACAAGGTGATAATACCACTGAAATTCTGACCGCAGAACGGTCATCACCTAGTTTTTGCCGCAAAACTTTTACTACTGGACGTACCCAGGTTGTGATCTCACCTGGGCCATTTGATAATACGAGAATATCTACTTGAGTCATTAGTTAATGTTCAAGAGTTAGGGGTAATTAGTCAAGAGGCAAATATTAATAAATTCATTCCGATCTCATCAGTATATACTGTAGCTTGTTAGTCATAACTGTTGCACCCCAATTAGAACACTTTTGCCTAACTCACTTTGGCTAAACAATTAAATAGCTTACCGATAATGTGCCACAGAATGATGCCTTAGCGATCGCCAAATTAAATAGCACTGAGGTGCAAATCTATGCGCTAGATATCTGACCTTTCTCCAAACCACAAGGAAAATAAAAAATACTTATCCGAACCGTATTGCATTCTACCCTGCGCTCTGGATTAAGGCGATCGCTCTGTTCAGTTATAGCAACGGTCAAGGTGGTTAGGACATCAACAGATGATGAAACTTAGACACAAAAGGACTTTTCACCCAGTCCCTTGCTATACCTCAGATACTTCAACAGCAATTACTTAATTAACATCTTATTAACTATCAAATAGCACTACTAATGTTATCAAAAAGGCTACTGATTACATTTAATCAACTTTTGTGAATTTAGATTTAGCTCAAATAAGAATATTCTTTACAAGTTCCTTAAACCAGCAGTATTCATGGCTCCCAGCCAAGTAAGTCAGTAAATTAAACCAAACTATGTAAATAAGAAAAACAAAGACAAAATCCTTTCAGCTACAGTCTTTTGCCTCTTATCTATTAATTTATTCCAACTACAACTTTGGACGCTGACTTACTTAAACTGTACTCGTTATGAAAATTTTAATTTGGAATTGCTGTCAGTATCCTGTACTCTAATTGAGTGTGCTTTTTATATGATACTTAAAAAATATCATACCCCTCTTCCCTTAGCTCCGTAACATAGGTGGTTTTCAGGAATTTCTTCTTCTTTTTGGTCAGAAATTTAATTTTCGTACAAGTTTATTTGAGAAGCCTCGTACATGTTTGATACAAACGTTTTCGATAATTCGGCAGCTTTGCTTAATGATTTTTCCTCAAATCAGAGTATGCTACCAGACTTGATTACTAAGTCATTTTCAAATGAGGCACAGTTACGAAATATTCAATCAATTGCCTTCGTTGATTTAAGTCTTCCTGATGTACAACAAATTCTTCAAGGTGTAAGTGCTGACCTCATTGTTGGCCTTCAGCCCGATCGAGATAGTATTACCCAAATCACTGAGACGCTTTCTGATTATGACAATCTTTTAGGAGTTCACGTTATTTCTCACGGCAGTTCTGGGGAACTGAAGTTTGGGGATTCTCTAGTCAATCTTGAGACACTCAACAGCCGAAGTCAAGACTTAGAAACCTGGGCAGATGCTTTGGTGTCTGATGCTGATATCTTGCTCTACGGTTGTAATGTTGCAGAAGGTACAACAGGTAGTACTTTTGTTTCTAGACTGGGGCAATTGACTGGGGCTGATGTAGCTGCATCGACAGATTTAACTGGCAATGTATCCCAAGGTGGCAACTGGGAACTAGAGTATACAACTGGTACAATTGAATCTCCTTTAGCCATAAAGCCTTCGCTTTTAAATAACTATAATGGGCTGCTGGCTAGCTTTGACTTCACGAATTTTACCAGCACGAGTGGACTCAAACTTAACGGCAGTTCAGCCCAATTTGGTACTGCATTGCGTTTGACTCCAGCCTCTTCATCTCAGTCCGGTAGTGTTTTCTATACTACTCCGATTGCATTCGATACTAATACTTCCTTTAAAACCAAGTTCCAATTTCAATTGACAGGTGGAACTCTTGGAGCAGATGGATTTACCTTTGTGCTGCAAAATAGTGCAGCAAAGGAGAATGCGAAGGGTAGTATTGGTGGCAACTTAGGCTATGGCGGGATTTCTACCGCTATTACTAAGAGTCTGGCCATCAAGTTTGACACTTTTAAGAATGGAACAGATCCTAACAACAACAACATTGCAGTGCTGCGAGATGGTAATGTGAATACTGCGCTTGCAACTACGAGTAGTGTCACTGATTCTAACTTAGGTACACCAATTGATCTAAACTCCGGTACGGCAATTAATGCTTGGATTGAGTACGATGGCAATACCGACAAACTGGATGTTTTCCTTTCCCAAAATGGGACTAAACTTCCAACCGCCAAGGCAGCACTTTCCTACAAGATTGATTTAACTTCTGTTCTCGGTTCCCAAGCCTTTATTGGCTTTACTGCTGGAACGGGATCTCAATTTAATGCCCAAAATATTAACAGTTGGACATTCAACTCCAATAAAGATAGCTCAAATGGATTAATAGGCTATTGGAAGTTTGAAGAAGCAACAGGTAGTACTGTTTTAGACAGTTCTGGCAATAATAATAACGGATCGTTGATTAATTCCAGCAGAACACCTGGGCTATATGGCCAAGCTCTTCAAGTGATTGGAAGAAATAGCTCCCATGCAAGTATACCTGCTTCAGCTAGTCTTAACTCTATAACCAATCAAATCACTGTTTCAGCCTGGGTACGTCCTGATGGTCAACCAGTTGGTTTTAAGTCTGTTGTGAATAGACAGATTGGCACCCTTCTTCATCCCGATCAATTCTTTTTGGGGTTTGGTATACGGAATCAAGTAACTACCTATAAATGGGAAATAGGCACCGCTAGTAGTGAAGGTAATATTTACACAGGTTCACCAATCGGCGATAGTTGGGCACATCTGGTAGGTACATACGATGGCAGTATGCTCCGTCTTTATGTTAATGGTGTTGAAATTGGTAGTAATCCGTATAAAGACTCCATACCAGGAGATTACAATCCAGTAACCATTGGTGCAGCAGAGAACGCTGAGGAGGGGACACCATTGAGTGACAGTTTCAAGGGATTAGTTGATGAAGTCCGTATCTATAATCGTGCTTTGAGTGCAACTGAAGTTAAGAACTTGTCGTAAGATGGTTCGCTAATTAGGCAAAAAAGGTGTAGGAAACTTTAGCTAGCGGATAATATTCGCTAGCTAATTCCGCAGAAAAATCTATAAGTTATGTAAGGCGTTGTCGCACGAATAGGGAACATAGTAAATTTTATATCGAGCGATCGCCTTTGGTCTTTTAGCATAATTCAGAATTAATAAGTGAGGAATTCAGGGGAAAATCGAGTCAGTCTCTAGGGCGAGTCTTGAACAAAAAGCTAAAGATATTGTTATAAATATGCTAAATCAAGTAATTGCGATCGCCTACGGCGGACGGTTACGCCATTGCATTTTGCCAAACAAAATCTAATTTTATAACCCGCACAAGCGGGTTTTGTTTTGTAATTTAGCTAATATCTTTAAATAACTATTTAACTATATTATTTGTATTACAAAAAATTTACAAATATGTGAGCGACTACTTTTAGATAAAGTCAACAATTACGAAGAAATATTTCGTTTTTTCTATCGATTTGTGTCATATAGGCGATAAAATGCCTACTGGGTAAGCGTTTTCTGATAAAAAACAGATATTGCCTAAAAATCACAAGTTACCTGTGGCTGATGATGCCCCTAGGAACTTACTTCAGAGAACACGCATCAAAGGAGCCGAAGAAGCATGTTCACACACGTCAAGTCCACCATTAGACACATTGCGCCTGATAACTTACGCGGACGTAGTTTAATCAAGGTGGTCTATGTCGTGCTTGAGTCCCAGTACCAGAGCGCATTGTCGCAAGCGGTTCGCACGATTAACGCGAACAATCCTAACTTGGCGATTGAAATTAGCGGGTACTTGATTGAGGAACTCCGCGACCCAGAGAATTACGAGGAGTTCAAACGAGAAGTTGAGAATGCGAATATCTTCATCGCTTCCCTCATTTTCATCGAAGACTTAGCACAGAAAGTAGTAGCAGCAGTAGAACCGCACCGCGATCGCCTGGATGTTTCTGTTGTCTTTCCCTCCATGCCAGAGGTAATGCGCCTGAGTAAAATGGGCAGCTTTTCCTTGGCACAGTTGGGTCAGTCGAAGAGTGCGATCGCCCAATTCATGCGGAAACGCAAAGAAAAATCCGGTGCAGGATTCCAAGATGGGATGCTGAAGCTTTTGCGAACCTTGCCGCAAGTGCTGAAGTTTTTACCAATGGACAAGGCACAGGATGCCCGAAATTTCATGCTCAGTTTTCAGTATTGGCTAGGTGGTTCTCCAGAAAATCTGGAAAACTTCTTGCTGATGCTAGCTGATAAATATGTATTTAAAGGTTTAGAAAAACAAGTTGCACCTTCGACATATCAGCAGCCAGTGGTTTATCCCGATTTAGGGATTTGGCATCCTTTGGCTCCTAGTATGTTTGAAGATGTCAGAGAATACCTCAATTGGTACACGGCTCGTAAGGATATTTCTAACGATCTCAAAGATCCCCTAGCTCCTTGTGTCGGGTTAGTATTGCAACGAACCCACCTAGTTACAGGCGATGATGCCCATTATGTAGCAATGGTGCAGGAGTTGGAAGCACTAGGCGCACGGGTATTACCTGTGTTTGCTGGTGGTTTGGATTTTTCCAAGCCTGTGGATGCCTACTTCTATGAACCGACTACTAACATGCAGTTGGTAGATGCAGTAATATCGCTGACTGGTTTTGCTTTAGTTGGCGGCCCAGCCAGACAAGACCATCCCAAGGCAATTGAGGCACTCAAACGCTTAAACCGTCCTTATATGGTGGCGTTACCCTTAGTATTCCAAACCACAGAAGAGTGGATGGATAGCGATTTAGGGTTACATCCAATTCAAGTAGCTTTGCAAATTGCAATTCCTGAATTGGATGGGGCAATTGAGCCGATAATTTTATCAGGTAGAGATGGGGCTACAGGGAAAGCGATCGCACTGCGCGATCGGGTTGAAGCAGTAGCCGAACGCGCCTTAAAATGGGCAAATCTGCGTCGCAAGCCAAAACTTGATAAGAAAGTCGCCATCACCGTTTTTAGCTTCCCGCCAGATAAAGGCAACGTCGGAACCGCCGCTTACTTGGATGTATTCGGCTCCATCTACGAGGTGATGAAAGCCCTCAAAAATAACGGCTACGACTTACCAGAATTGCCAGAATCAGCCGAAGCGTTGATGCAAGAAGTCATCCACGATGCACAGGCGCAGTACAACAGCCCAGAACTGAACGTTGCTTATAAAATGTCAGTTCCTGAGTATGAGGCACTGACCCCATATTCTCAACGCCTAGAGGAAAACTGGGGCCCACCTCCCGGACATCTCAACAGCGATGGGCAAAACCTGCTGATTTATGGTAAGCAATTCGGTAACGTCTTCATCGGCGTACAACCCACATTCGGTTACGAAGGCGATCCGATGCGGCTGTTATTCTCCCGTTCAGCTAGTCCTCACCACGGTTTTGCTGCTTACTACACTTACCTAGAGCAAGTTTGGAAAGCTGATGCTGTACTGCACTTTGGTACACACGGTTCCTTAGAATTCATGCCAGGTAAACAAATGGGGATGTCTGGCGACTGTTACCCAGATAACTTGATTGGCTCAATTCCCAACTTGTATTACTACGCAGCCAATAATCCGAGTGAAGCGACAATTGCTAAACGTCGGAGTTATGCTGAAACAATTTCTTACTTGACACCGCCGGCAGAAAATGCTGGTTTGTATAAAGGTTTGAAGGAACTGAGCGAATTAATTGCTTCCTACCAAACCTTGAAAGATAGCGGACGCGGTGTTTCCATTGTCAACAGCATCATGGATAAATGCCGGATCGTGAATCTGGATAAGGATATTGACCTGCCAGAAACCGATGCCAGAGATATGAGTGCCGAAGAGCGCGATAATATTGTTGGCAACGTCTACCGCAAGTTGATGGAAATCGAGTCACGGTTGTTGCCTTGTGGTTTGCACGTCATTGGTAAACCGCCAAGTGCAGAAGAAGCGATCGCAACTCTGGTCAACATTGCTAGTCTAGATCGTCAAGAAGACGGACTTCAAGGCTTACCGGGAATTATCGCCAATAGCATTGGGCGTAACATTGACGATATTTACCAAAATAGCGATCGGGGCATTTTAGAAGATGTACAGTTATTGCAAGATATCACCTTGGCGACCCGTGCAGCAGTTACCGCCCTTGTTCAAGAGCAAATCGACGCAGAAGGACGAGTTTCTTTAGTTTCCCGGTTGAATTTCTTCAACATGGGTAAAAAAGAACCTTGGGTAGAAGCATTGCATAAACTCGGCTATCCCAAAGTTGACACCGCCACACTCAAACCCCTATTTGAGTATTTGGAATTCTGCCTCCAACAAGTTTGTGCCGACAACGAACTCGGAGCATTACTCAAAGGCTTAGAAGGTGAGTACGTCCTACCTGGCCCTGGTGGCGACCCCATCCGCAACCCGGATGTATTGCCCACGGGTAAGAATATCCATGCACTCGATCCACAATCCATCCCAACAACAGCAGCAGTTCAATCAGCCAAAATCGTTGTAGACAGGCTCTTAGCACGTAACAAGGCCGAAAACGGTGGAAAATGGCCAGAAACCATCGCCTGCGTCCTTTGGGGAACCGATAACATCAAAACTTACGGCGAATCCCTAGCACAAATTATGTGGATGGTGGGTGTGCGTCCAGTTCCCGATGCTTTGGGACGGGTGAACAAGTTGGAATTGATATCTTTAGAAGAGTTGGGAAGACCCAGAATTGATGTAGTAATCAACTGTTCTGGTGTATTCCGCGACTTGTTCATCAACCAAATGAACCTGCTAGACCAAGGCGTGAAAATGGCGGCTGAGGCAGATGAACCCTTAGAAATGAACTTTGTTCGCAAACATGCTTTGCAACAAGCCCAAGATATGGGGATTAATCTGCGTCAAGCAGCAACGCGCGTTTTCTCCAATGCTTCTGGTTCCTACTCGTCAAATATCAACTTGGCGGTAGAAAACAGCACTTGGGATAGCGAAGCCGAGTTGCAGGAAATGTATCTCAACCGAAAATCCTTCTCCTTCAATTCCGATAACCCCGGAATTATGGACGAATCCCGGCAGATTTTTGAAAGTACATTGAAAACTGCTGATGCAACTTTCCAAAATTTGGATTCTTCCGAGATTAGCTTAACGGACGTTTCTCACTACTTCGACTCAGATCCCACTAAGCTTGTGGCAAATCTGCGCGGTGATGGTAAAAAACCAGCATCTTATATTGCCGATACAACCACAGCTAACGCTCAAGTGCGGACATTAACAGAAACCGTGCGCTTAGATGCGCGTACCAAATTATTAAATCCCAAATGGTACGAGGGGATGCTGAATCACGGTTACGAAGGTGTGCGCGAACTCTCTAAGCGATTGGTAAATACAATGGGTTGGAGTGCGACAGCCGGCGCTGTGGATAACTGGATTTACGAGGATACTAATGAAACCTTCATCAAAGATGAAGAAATGCAAAAACGGTTGCTGAACCTTAATCCTCATTCTTTCCGCAAGGTTGTATCAACTTTATTGGAAGTGAATGGACGCGGTTATTGGGAGACTAGCGAGGAGAATTTAGATCGTCTACGCGAGTTGTACCAAGAGGTTGAAGACCGGATTGAAGGGATAGAATAATCCCTAATCATAAATGTAGGGACGTTTTATAAAACGTCTCTACATAAAAAACGGTTTTGACAAATTGTATAGAATCCGGCTAAATGAAAATCAAATATATAATTATAGATATGTATGTCTGCTAAAGATGTCTTTCACGAAGTTGTAAAAACAGCTTTATACAAAGATGGTTGGCAAATTACTCACGATCCACTCACAATAAGTGTGGGAGGAGTTAACCTTTCGATTGATTTAGCCGCCCAAAAGCTGATTGCAGCAGAACGTGAAGGACAAAAAATTGCAGTCGAAGTCAAAAGTTTTTTAGAGAGGTCGTCTGCTATTTCAGAATTTAATACAGCATTAGGACAATTTATTAATTATAGAGGTGCATTACGACGGCGACAACCAGAGCGTGTTTTATATTTAGCAGTACCTTTAACAACTTACAAAACATTTTTTTAACTTGATTTTCCTAAAGAGATGATAACAGAAAATCAAGTAAAAAGGCTTATCTATGATGTAGAGCAAGAGGTGATTTTCCAATAGATAAATTAACTCGATATCGCCAGCTTGTACAACAGATATTACAGGTATATAGTGAGCAAAAACCAGCTTACGGAAATGTAGAAGTTGAAACAATTTTTGATACAGATCGTGACCATTATCAAATAGTTCATGTAGGGTGGGAAGGTCAAGACTGGGTACATAGTTGTATTATTCATATTGATATTAAAGGTGGAAAAATTTGGCTTCAGTGGAATGGTACAGAAGATGACATTGCAGCTAATTTAGTAGCTGCGGGAGTTCCTAATGAAGACATTGTGTTAGGTTTTCAGTCTCCTTTTATGAGACAGTTTACAGAATACGCAGTGAGTTAGGAGATGTTTTGAAAATCTCCACCTACTACTTAATGAATGTTAACCCCCAACTCCTGTGTTAATTATGATATTAATGAGCTAGACAATGCTAAATAAGGTTAACCTAAATATTCTGTAGACTTTAGTAGTAAGCAGATTTATTTTTATAAGAAAAATTGATATGGACATACTCTTTAAACAATTAGTAGATTCTACAAAGCCAAGCCTGGACTTAAGTTTGGTAGAAGACTTGACAAGTTTGTATGAACACTACGGAATTGAGTATGAAAATAGCCTGACGCTTTATCAGGTTCAGAAGCATCTATATAAGAATATTCAAGACAATCTTATAGGCAATCAGTTGTACAGAGCGCAGCTTTTTATTCTTAAAGATCAACTACT
Source organism: Nostoc sp. DedVER02 (assembly GCF_034530675.2). Taxonomy (NCBI): domain Bacteria; kingdom Bacillati; phylum Cyanobacteriota; class Cyanophyceae; order Nostocales; family Nostocaceae; genus Nostoc; species Nostoc sp. DedVER02. The sequence continues at coordinate 108,716 of NZ_JAVRCP020000017.1, read as the reverse complement.
TCTAACTCACTTTATCAAATCAAAAAAATTGCAACCCTACCTCGGAATTATAGAAATTGTTATTGATGCTATCAGCAGTAAGGATGATACACTAGATCAGTCAAGTCGCCAGGTAGTGAGTCTTGAGTATGAGGGCAAATGGCGTATTGCACTCCAATCAGCCTGGGATTTAACAGTTGTTAGCCCACAAAAGCTTGAGTATAATTTACAGGATTTAGAAACACGGTATAGAAGACAATTTGTAGTAAGCAACTCTGCAAATATTTTGCAGAGTGAAGGTTGCGAGGTTCATATTGAAGATGGAAGAATTATAATAGATGAATCTCAAGTAAGAAATGTAGCTAACCGTATAGAAGCTGATATTAGATTGTTAGGCGGAATTGAGGCTTTGAAAAAATTATTTGAACTAATAAAGCCTTGTCATAACGAAAATCAAGGGAGATATCATCTAGGTAGAACCTTTAATAGTCTAATACAAGCTGATTTTCCATCAATTCCTGTTGCATATCTGCTGAATCTGTGTGTTAAGTATCCACGAAAACAGATACTGGTAGCTGTTGAAAGTCCTAATAAAATTTGGAAAAGAATACTAAAAATCTCTATTGCGTTAACATCTATTCTAGATGTACAAGCACAAAATCAATTTGCTTTATTGTTCCACAGTACTGACACAATACTTCGTTTCTTACAAGAACTAGCAGTATACGATAACTTATTTTGTCTCATTCAACTGCGTCCCTCGGATGTTTCTAAAATGATCCAAGGACTATTTTCTGGGTTTTCTGAAACTATCCAACAGAATTTAGGATGGACTCCTGAGCAAGCAGCAATAATAGCAGAGAGAATCCTTAAACTAGCCGAGGGTAAACTATATCCAGTAACTTTTCACGCTAGACAAATATATAATCTAAAATTAAACATAGGGAAAGATGAAATTGATAAAATACTGACTGTTTATTCTCATGAAGTAAGTTCTGTTAATTCAAATTTCCATATACCACAGGATCTAAGCCAGATATCTGCTGAAAATTATTTTCAGCATAAACCTTTAATTCGACTGAGTAAAGATGAGTATTTATTAACTAGCTCTTCAATTTGTTCACCTGCTTTCTATGAAGCTATTGTATCCGAACTTCGAGCAAAAGTGGACTCAAAAATTAACGATAAGCTAGGTGATAAGATAGAATGTTTTATTAAATGCGAGTTTTCAAGACGAGGAATTAAGTTTAATTATGGCAAGTACCGTGGAACTAAAAAAGATAAAGTTGATGAAATCGATATCGTAGTAGAAACATCCGACACCTTAATTTTCTTTGAGGTAAAGGCAAAACCACTTACAAGAAGATCCAGATGTGGTAGTGATTCGAATCTATTGTTTGATTTGTCTGACTCTTTACTTACATCACAGATTCAAATAAATAAACATGAGATTTCTATAAGAAAAAATGGCTCTATCTCTCTGGAAAACGATTCTATTTGTGATCTAAATAATAGAGATATCGCACGAGTTTCAGTTACACTTCTCGATTTTGGAAGCTTCCAAGATAGAACTGTTTTATTCCAGTTTCTAGAAAATATGTTGTTAGGAAAAGTTGAGGCAAGTGATGATGTAAACAAAGTTAAAAAATTGAATGATAAGCTCGATGAGTTTAAACTTCAGTTTAATGAACTTATTCAAATAGATCCAATAAGAGCAAAAAATCCTTTCTATAACTGTTGGTTCTTAAGCGTACCCCAACTACTTATACTCCTCGATAATGTAAATTCTAGTGATGATTTAAAGCGTGAGCTTTGGAGAACTCGTAGCATCACTACAAGTTCCTTAGATTTTTACAGAGAATATGAGTATGCAAGGAAACTTGCAGCAGCTAGAGATTCTATGTAAAGAAGATTGCTAAGGCAATAACTCTTCCACAACAGTGATCGCTTTATTTTTGAGGTTTTCTGTAAGGTGTAGGCGTAGCCTGTCGTAGACATCGCTCACTCTCCTACAATAAGCGATCGCACTTTGGGAGTGTAATTTTAAAGGCGATCGCCTACAACGCCATCATCCAATCAGCGATCGCTTCTATCTTTTCAACGATATCATAATATGATATCATTGTATCTGTGGCTATATTCAAGTTAACTGTAAAATGGCTGTAATTGTATTGATTAAATGGATCTCAATAACAAATAACGTCAGATTTTAGAGTTAATTTTTACAAATCCTGTACCATCTAATATTCTTTGGAAAGATATTGAAAGTTTATTTATAGCTCTCGGTGCTGATATTACTCAAGGTAGAGGTTCGCGGGTTCGTGTGAAATTAAATGATGTGAAAGCTGTTTTTCACGAACCGCATCCTCAAAATGAGACAGATAAAGGAGCAGTCAAATCTGTTAGAGAACTTTTAATTAAGGCAGGAATTGAAATATGATGACTTATAAAGGATACACAGCTAGTATAGAAGTAGATGTAGAAGCGGGAATACTTTTTGGTCAAGTCCTAGATATTAATGACGTAATTACCTTTAAGGCAAAAACTGTAGAGGAAGCGCGTCAAGAATTTCAAATTTCTGTTGATGATTATCTTGCTTTCTGTGAAGAACTAGGAGAGGAGCCTGATAAACCATTCTCTGGTAAACTTCCATTCCGCACAACTCCAGAACACCACCGCAAAATATTTATTGCTGCTAAAAAGGCTGGCAAAAGCATAAATGCTTGGATGGATGAAATCTTAACTGGTGCTGCGGATCAAGTAATCAATACTTAGAGTCAGTCATTCTAAATATGTTTTTCGCTAAAGTGCATTCGCCTTTGGCATTTTTATGGGAATATTCAAGTTGAAATTTTTCTATGGATGCGTTAACTATCAACTTTGCTCCTGTTCTTCAAATTACAGATGAGCAATTCTTTCAGTTATGTCAGATAAATGAATTAATCAGATTTGAGCGTAATGCAATCGGGATAAAGGGATACCGTTCAGCATTACGAATGATCTTGAGTTTTAGCAGCTTCTAGCACTTTTAGCATAGTATTTGCTGCTTCAATTTTCTTCTGCAATGCGTGTGTCTTCAAAGGTTCCAAAGGTTCTAAAAAAACTTTTCATGGATACCTTTTTGACTGCCGTTCAGATGAAATAATGATTTTATTCAATATCAATTGATTTGCTTGTGTAACTATATTTTTTAGCAAAACGAAAAGTTTTTGCTACTTTAGCATTTTGTCACTAATGATTCAGGATTACTATGTGATGTCTACTCAACCCAACTTCATCATTGTCGGAATTCAAAAAGGTGGTACAACTTCTCTTTATAACTATCTAATTCAGCACCCTCAAATCATTCCATCTAGCCAAAAGGAAATTCACTTTTTTGATTTCCAATACCAAAAAGGTATTGACTGGTACGAAGCTCAGTTTGCCTCTAAAAACTCAGAAGAGTTGTTGACTGGAGAAGCTAGCCCCTATTATATATTTCATCCCCTGGTTCCCCAACGTATTAAACAGCACTATCCACAGATAAAGATCATTGTCCTTTTAAGAAACCCTGTTGATAGAGCAATTTCTCATTACTATCACGAAATTCGCTGTCAAATTGAGACTCTTGGTTTAGAGGAAGCCTTTGCTGCTGAATCAACAAGACTTATTGGGGAAACTGAAAAAATTATCAGCAATCCTGACTATTACAGTTTTAATCATCAACGTTATACTTATTTGTCTCGTGGTATATATATAGATCAGCTTCAAAACTGGATAAAGTATTTTCCTATAGAACAATTTCTTATTTTAAAAAGTGAAAATTTGTACAAAGACCCTGAATCTACAGTTAACCAAACCTTTGATTTTTTAGGGCTTCCCCACTATCAGCTTTCCCAATACTGTAAATACAACGCTGGGAATTATGCTGCTGTTAATGAACGTATATATCAATACTTGGCAGATTATTTTGAACCACATAATCAACGTTTAGCAGCCTATTTAGGCAGAGAATTCATTTGGACTAATTAACTTTTAAATTGAGGAAAATTAATGAAGATACAAAATATGCTTATTAGTCCGGTTAAAATCTGATTTTTCTACCTACATACCCAGCTTATGAACTAACCCGATCGCACTTTTCCTCAAGTCTCCACATTTCCCACGCTTCCAGATAAAAATATCACCCTTTGTTCTAGCTCAAAAATAAAGTTTTGCGACTTGTAAACTAAGTTTTTGACTCGTAAATTAAATTTCTGATTCGTAAATCAAGTTTTTGACTCGTAAACTAAGTTTCTGACTCGTAAATTAAATTTCTGACTCGTAAACTAAATTTTTGACTCGTAAACTAAGTTTCTGACTCGTAAACCTGTTATAGGATTACTATTTGATTGTTGAACGGAATTAAGTATTGTAGAGTGTGTTAGAACGGAGTTCGTAACGCACTCTTTTCAAGGGTTTGATGCGTTACGCTGTCGCTAACACATCCTACGTATATTTTCAAAAATCAAACCGGATTCCCATATTATGAACAAAATTCAGTAAATCTACCTGTATTTATCCTGTGAGTTAATAATGCTCTCAAAGTTCTCTGAAATAAAAAAACGCAAATATACTTATACAAACGCAATTTTTCCGCGTTTGTAGAGGTATATTTGCGATAAAAGTAGAAACAATCTAGCTTTAATGCACTAATGCGATCGCACGTTTCGTCAACGCTTCAGCAGTTAATCCATTAAATGCCATCAACTCGCCAGCACTCGCTGTAGTTTCACCACGTTTCCATGCAAAAGTGTCGCGCTTGGCTGTACTCCGTAACAAGATAGGTTCTAACATCCCCGCAGCACCACCTGTCACAGCAATTAGCGCATCGCCATCAAATAATTCGGCAAATTTCGCATCATCTAAAAAACCGCCTTCGGGTTCAGAACAGGTATCCCATGCAGTATCATGGCTACGGTACAATTGCCGAGGATTGATGATAGAAACTATCTTGACACCAATACCTTCAGTTTCTAAGAAAGCAGCAGCTTCAAATACTGGTATTAATGTCATATCACCAATTACAGCAAATACAACTTGTTTATCACCAGCGATTTCATGTAATAACACTGCACCATCGCGCAATCCTTGACGAGTTTGTTCTAAAGTTGTACGAATTGGTAACGGCGATTTACTTGCTGTAATCACAATTCCCTTATTCTTAGTTTTCAAAGCCCAGTCATAACAAGCTTGAATACTATTAGCATCAGGCGGAAATAATGGGAAAACATTTCCATTTCGCATCAAGGAAGCAAAGTAAGCTTCAATTTCGGGACGTTGGTGAGTCCAACCGTTACGCCCTTGTTCTAATGCGCCTGCTGTGAATAAAGTAATAGTTGAAGGAGTTTGACGGCGTAATTCTGCCATTGATTGGGTTACAGTTTGCCAAATTGGTAATCCGTTAATGGCAAAAGATTCGTAAGAACACCACAAAGTTCTCGCACCCATTAATGCCAAACCCGCAGCTAAACCGGCGCAAGCATCTTCACTCAATGGTTCATAAACTTGTCCATTTGGCGCTTGATTATATAAGTCGTCGGTTGTGGGGTGGATAATCTTTAATGCTTGGTTGATGTTGGCAATTCCTGATGCTTCATTACCATCGGCGTTGGTGACGAGGAAATTTCGATCTTTATTTCCAACTATTCCTACCAATCGTCCCATCGCGGTTGTGGAAACTTTTGCTTCACCACCAACGGCATATTCTTCTAAAGGTAATTCGCCTAAATCTGGTAATGGAAATTCAAATTCTGTCACCACAGTTTTTGCTGCTGGGCCACCACCGGCGCGTTCGGCATTTGTTCTGACTAATTGCCAAGCTTCCGCCGACAAAGCACGGGTTTGCAATGCACTAACAATATGGGGTGCATCCAGTGTATCTTTAGGATAAAGGTTGTGAGATTTTGCACCCCGCGCGTGAACTCCTGCACCTTTGAGTTGTTTAATAATGAAGACGGTAAGTTTACCACCCAAAGCCGATCGCGCTGCTTTATCTACACCTGAAAGTACTGCTTGAGTGAATTCTAGGCGTTTCTCAAAGGAAAAGGCGGTACTATCAACGTAATCCCCTGGCTGGTTTTGATCGTCAAAGTCTTTGGCATCTACTAACACAACTTCATCAAAACCGTTACCTTGCCAATATGCTTGCATCTCTGGGTTGCTTTTTAAAGAAACCATGCTGTGATGTTCTTGGCTGTAACCGTTCCACACCAACACTGGTAAGAAATTGGTGACAGCAGGATAAGCTGTATGGAAATGTGCGATCGCACTTACAATATATGGTTCACCCAATCCACCATCCCCAACTGTAAAGGGAAACAACTTATCTTTGTGCAACAGTGCCGCCGCCATTGCAAAGTGTTGTCCTTGTCCCAAAGGCCCCGCAGGTGCGAGAATACCGGGAATGAAACCAGAAAGGTGTCCTAAAAGTCCGTGCTTTTCTCGGAAGCGATCGCGCAATTGTTCAACTGTAAAAATTCCCATGTCCTCTAGCGATCGATCCAAGAACATGGCACTATAAAATCCGGGGGCGTGGTGTCCGACTTCGGTAATAATGTTCTTGTATCCCAGCATGACAAGAGAGGCGTAAGCTTCTGCTTGGCTGGCGAATCCGCCGGGATGTCCAGAAGCTTTGCTAGCGGTAACTTGCAAAGTCAGATAGCGTAAGGCATCGGCAGCTAGTAAAGTTTGATATACAGCTGCTTTATCAGTGGGAGATGCGATCGCTACTTTGCCCGACTCAATAGCAGGTGTTGCACCATAAGTTTCAAAATCTGGTAAAGCTTCACCAAAATATTGAATTCCTTCAGAAAAATTGGGAAGCGCTGAAGATGCCTTTGGGGAGATTGCAGTCATGCTGAGTACCTTATGACGATGAGATGAAACTGTAGATGCTCGTTGAATTTAACAAAAATTTTACATCTTTCAGGTTGTAAGAGTTTATTGCTTTTTTGCAACGCTAGAATAAGTACTTTAAATGATTACACAACCAAAATTTCAGTGAGTTGAAGTAACAAAAAGATATTTAAATAGCAAAAAAATTTATAAAATTACCTTATGGGCCGCAAATTCCAGTCCTTTTTCAGATGCAGCGCAGCATTGTTAATCTGATGTCATGTATGGAAGATTAGCTAAGTTGCCCTATTTGACAGCAGTTTGCCAAGAAACATTATGAATTTATAGCAAGGGACTGGGGACTGGGTGAAAAGTCTTTTTGTGTCTAAGTTTCACCATCTGTTGATGTCCTATCCACCAAGGCTGTTGCTATACAACACTGAGTGCTGAGTGTTGAGTCGTAAGAAGATTACGGGCTAAACGCCCCGCTTCCGCTAACAGTACTTCCGCACTATGGTAAAAGCCCCGCATATTAGACTTCTTGCATAAGTCGGGAAAAGGGGAAAAAGTTCTATATCGTCACTTCGTCCCGCTACCCGCTAATACCATTTCACGAAAATAATAAAACAGATGCAAACCCTGAAACCCTGACTAGGTAAGACTTTCTTAATTACGAATTACGTTCGCGTAGCGTGCCGGAGGCTCTACTACGAATTACGGGTATAACGCCTGCAAGTGGCGCGAAAAGAATTAAAATATTATCGCCTTAAAACTCCATCCCTTCATGGGTGGAGTATTCTGGCTCCTGTATTCTGACTTCTGACTCCTGTTTATTAGCGAGTTGTTCATAATGTTCTTTATTGCGGTATTTAATTGTTCTCATAGGTTGATTTCCTACAATTGCTAAAGGTTCAACATTAGCAGTTACAACAGTACCAGCCGCCACAATTGAACCATCTCCAATGGTAACTCCCGGAACAATTAGAACATTTCCGCCAATCCAAACATTGCGACCAATGACAACAGGTTTATGAATGTAAACATTATGCTCATAAGGCAAATCATTACTTTGATAGTCATGATTTGCAGAAAGGATAACAACATTAAATCCAAGTGTGGTGTTGTCTCCAATTGTGATTCCGCCACGTCCATCTAATAAGACATTCGGGCCGATGTAGACTTTATTTCCCAGAGATATATTTTGCGGATGGTCAATTTTAATATCTCGCTTAAATCTTATATCAGCACCACAAAACTTTAATTTATTCTTCAGTTCTTGATGCTTATAGCGCCTAATTTTGTTTCCTAGATATTCTCCCCAGCCTACCAGATGAGGTACTAACCGTTGTTCTAGTAGTCGATCTAATTTATTTATAATTTTATCTTTGATTTGTTTCATAAAACCTCATACAAGTCTATAAACTCTCTGGCTTTTAACCAAGGAGGAAAAACGATGTGGGTACTTTACCCGCATTTCTCACAAGCTCCAAAGCGATTGATAATGAGTAATAAGTAATGGGTAATGAGTAATAAGTAAAAGAGCAACAGGCGCAAAAAAGCGTGCAAGAACTTGTACATTCTTACTCATTACTCCTTACTCACTACTCATTACTCCTCCATTCGAGGTGTCGTGAGAAATCCGGGTTTAGTACCCTTTACATGTATTAGGTTTCCCAGATAAGAGTATTTTCTCCCGTGTGGATAGCCTTGATTAAAAATAGATACTCATTGCGTGTGACTTGACAAAAAGCAAACTGATGTAGCAAGATTCACTTAAGTCCCTTTCGTCCCACATCTCGAAGTGGGTAGGAGGCAATGCATGATTGGCAGTATTTCTTTAACCACGATCGCAGCAATTTAAATCAAGCCACTTACCGCATCTTTGAGCCGGAGTGGAAAGCAGAGATTCTCCACTGGTTCAGCCGAAAAGATGTAGATAAGCAGCAAAAAGAAGACTTTATCCAAGCTTTAATAGGTTTTGATGATGATTGCGGCGATTTTTATCGGTATCGCGCCTATTTTTTGGCGGCTGAGGCTTTATCCCAGTTCCCAGAATGTAGCTTGGGTGATGCAATTGTAGAACAATTGCTCAAATGGAGTTATGCTTACTTTCGGCAAGATAAAAACGATTGGCAGATACTACCAAAACCATTGGTGAAGACAGCTAGAAAAACCCTGGAATTAACCGATAGAAACCGGGTTATCGCCGCTTTTGTTCATTTAATTCATACTACCGAAAGTCGCACAGTTCTTAGACTTGCAGCCGAGAAGTTAGGAGAACTCGATCCGGGTAATAAAAGTGCGATCGCAGCCTTGATACTACTAACACCAGTTGTTGAAAATAAACAAACATTCTTCCAGACAAGTCAAAATTCTGGGGAAATACCAGTTGGTGATGAAAGTGCGATCGCTGCTCTAATTCACGACATCAAAAAGATACCAGATCGGGAAATTTGCACGCAGGAAATTATGGCTTTGGCGGATATTGCTGACGGCAATCACGCTGTGATCGCTGCACTAGTTCACCTTATGGAGACGACACTGAATAAGGACAGTTGTTGCAGTGCGATCGCAGCTTTGGGAAAAATTGCTGTGGGTAATCAAACTGCGATCGCAGCCCTCGTCAAATTCTTAGAGATAAACCAGGGTGATAGAATCTGTTTTGATGCGAGTCAAGCTTTGTGGGAAATCGATCCTGGTAATGCAGATGTACTCAAAAGTTTAGCCTATATCCTCAAAACTTCTGCAAGTGCATCTCTTATAAATTGCGTTGCAACCTATTTACTTAAAATCGATCCAGAAAATAAAACTGGAATTGCTAGAGGAAATACGATAGCTATTACCACCTTATCCCAGATACTTGAAACTACTCAGCATCAAACCTTTGAAGATGAATGGGAAGCTTTGTATGCAGCCAAAGCTTTAGTAAAAATTGATCCTGGTAATTCAAAGGCGATCGCTACTTTATCTCAAATACGTGAAAGTAATCAAAATACATTGATGCGTTTGCAAGCATCTGAAAGTCTAGTAAATGCTGTTCAAACTATAGAACAACTTGATTTAGGTAACAAACTAGTTAAAGAGAAGCTAAAACAAGCTGTCTTTATTCTTGTTCAGGACATTCAGATTTTTCAGGAATATGATGACTACAAAAATGAATTCAGCATTAAACCCACACATCAACTATCCTATGAATCCTGTCTCTTGGATATAGCTAATAGTTTGACTAAAATTCTTCAAAGCGAACATTTACCACAAGTAGTCATAACTCTAAAAGACTATCTGAGTGAACAGTTCTACAATAACAATTCATATCGCTATGAAGCTGTGTTTAAAATTATCTGGCATTGTGCTGAGAATATGAATTACCCAGATTTCTACAAAGCTTGGCACAATTAATTGACTGAAGAATAAGCGCAGAGTTGCGATCAAAAATTGTAGAGACGCTTTCACAATTCACGTCTCTACAAAATTTTTATTTGCCTACTAATCAAAATCCCTGTGCGAATGGCAGACGAGCTAAGGTTCTGAGAAGATCGCCAGCTAAGTTGAGTGCTAAGAAAGCTAAAATCGGAGAAAAATCCATACCGCCCAATGGGGGAATAATTGAGCGGAATAAATTTAGATAAGGGTCGGTTATCTGGCCTAAAGCCGCAAATGGCTGGTTATACCAGTCAATTTGCGGGAACCAGGTCAACAAAACCCGGATAATTAGCAAATAGCTATAAAAGGTGACAAAGGTAACTAGTGTAGTAATCAGTAAACTCATGGATGGCTTTGTTTCCTACTAAGTGTCAAACGCGGTCTTATCTCTCTAATTTTAATTTAGTCCAAACTCAAAAGTGTTTGCAGATTTGGCACTTACCACACCAGACATTTTCACCACGCCTGAACAAGAATTAGGAGTCTTTAGTCAGGGAGCGGTCATTGCTGGCTTGGGGTGAAGCGCTATTCACATTACCCAATTGCTTCCGCACATCATCAATTGTGGCATTTAGCTGGGCAATTTTATCTTCTAGCGATCGCCGGGCAGTTTCTATCCCAACAGCCTCACTTTCTGAGGCTTTCATCTGACGGCGCTTTGCCGCTATTTTCTTCGCTTCGACTTGGCTATCTGTCAGTTCTGTTTCGTCCTCTGGTAGCAATTGCGGATCGCGTCGAGAAGCAATCAGCGCCCCGATAACACCACCAAATACGCCGCCAACAAAGGCCCCTGCTAAAAAACCACTGCCAAAACCATCTCGCTGACTCATATCTTTACCACCTTCAACAAACCTTGCAACTTTTACAGTATTTATGCTATTGTCTCCTCTCCTAGCTGCATACTAACTTAAGTCCCAAATGTGCGATCGCCTGCGTCTCCTAATCCCGGTACAATATACCCCTTATTGTTAAGTTTTTCGTCAATTGTAGCGGTGTAAACTATTAAACCTGGATAAGCTTCACTCAGTTTTTGCAAAGCTGGTGGAGCCGCCACTACACAAACAATTCGGGTTAGAGAAGGATCAGCACCCCGTTGTGTCAATTCTGCCATTGTAGCCATAATCGACCCTCCGGTTGCCAACATTGGATCGGTAATCAGCACTCGTGTTTGAGGATCAAATTTTTCTGGCAACTTATTCAGATAACAGTGAGGTTGCAGCGTTTCTTCATCTCGCGCCAAGCCAATATGGTAAATCGATGCCAAAGGTAATAGAGTCTGCGCTCCCTCAAGTAATCCTAGTCCAGCCCGCAGAATCGGTACTACTGCTACTGGTATCTGCGGATCGATCACCGTTGCTGAACAGGTATCCAAAGGAGTCTGCACAGCTGTTTCTTGGGTTGGCAACCAGTCTCGCGCAGCTTCATAAGTCAGCCATCTTCCCAACTCAGTCATGGCGCTGCGAAATAAAACTGAAGGTGTGCCTGCATCACGGGCAACTGCCAGCCAGTGTTTGATCAGGGGATGGGGTGGAACATAAACGCGCAATTGTAGCGTCATAGCCAGAGATAGGCAACTTTTTATTGTACAAGAACTGAAACACCATAATACTCTTTCCTGCATCCGGCTGACAGCTAAAATTAATCCTCTCAATTTTATTGATAAACTTTTTCATTAGTAGTTGACATCTATTCTCAATCAAGGCTATATTATTGTTCAGTGTTCTCCTCTCTTTTAAGGATCGGCAGACGGGATTAGCCAGCAGTAGCAGGTTTGTCCCTCTTTTTTTTTGATTGGTCATTGGTCATTTGTCATTGGTCATTGGTAAATATTGATTTACTGTAGGCAAAGGACAAAGGACAAATACTTCGGCTCCGCTTAGTACAAGTGACAAAGAACAAATGACTAATGACAAAGGACAAATGACAAATGACTAATGACGCGATCGTGATTGGGTCTGGTATTGGTGGGTTGGTAACTGCGACTCAGTTAGCCGCGAAGGGGGCGAAAGTACTGGTACTGGAACGTTATTTGATTCCAGGTGGTAGCGCTGGTTATTTTGAACGCCAAGGCTATCGATTCGATGTTGGTGCATCAATGATTTTTGGACTGGGACAGAATGGTACTACTAACTTACTTACTCGCGCTTTGTCAGCTGTGAATGTCAGCCAAGAAGCGATCGCAGATCCAGTACAGATTCACTATCATTTACCCCAAGGTTTAGACTTGAAGGTTGACCGGGTTTATGAAAAATTTTTGCAAAATCTTATTGCTCATTTTCCCCATGAAGAACAGGGAATTCGTCGCTTTTATGACGAATGCCAAAAAGTATTCAAGTGCCTTAACAGCATGGATTTGCTGTCCTTGGAAGAACCTCGGTATTTACTGCGGGTATTTTTCCAGCATCCTTTGGCATGTCTCGGTTTAGTTAAGTATCTGCCCCAAAATGCGGGGGATTTTGCCAGACGCTACATCAAAGACCCGCAATTATTGAAATTTATCGATATGGAATGTTATTGCTGGTCGGTGGTTCCAGCAGACATGACACCAATGATCAACGCTGGGATGGTCTTTTCTGACAGGCATTATGGCGGAGTTAACTATCCTAAAGGCGGGGTGGGACAAATTGCCCAAAAACTGGCGGAAGGTCTAGAGAAAGCTGGGGGTAAAATTCAGTACCAAGCTAGAGTTACGAAAATTCTCACAAAAAAAGGAAAAGCGGTAGGTGTGCAACTGGCAAATGGTAAAGTATATCGGGGTAAACGCATAGTTTCTAATGCCACACGCTGGGATACATTTGAGCAATTACTACCAGCAGAAGACATGCCACGTAATGAGAAAAATTGGCAACAGAATTATCAAAAATCTCCCAGCTTTTTGAGTTTGCATATCGGGGTAAAAGAGTCAGTTTTACCTACGGGGACAGAGTGCCATCATATTTTGCTGGAAGATTGGGAAAAGATGAGCGCAGTGGAAGGGACAATTTTTGTTTCGATTCCCACATTGCTCGATCCAGATTTAGCGCCAGATGGATATCATATTATTCATGCCTTCACACCTCACTGGATTGATGATTGGCAGAAACTTTCTCCGAGTGAGTACGAAGCGAAGAAAGAAGAGGCGGCTGGGCGAATTCTTGACCGCCTAGAGAAGATTTTTCCCGGCTTAGACGCAGGATTGGATTATCTGGAAGTAGGTACACCCCGCACCCATCGCCGCTTTTTGGGTCGTCAAGATGGCACTTATGGGCCAATTCCCCGACGTAAATTGCGGGGATTATTGAAGATGCCCTTTAATCGCACAGCTATTCCAGGACTTTATTGTGTCGGAGATAGTACCTTTCCCGGTCAGGGATTGAATGCAGTAGCTTTTTCTGGGTTTGCTTGCGCCCACCGGATTGCTGTAGATTTAGGGTTTTAGGACTAGCCCTTTCAAGGTGACTCATAAAATCTCTACTTTCCTGTCTGTGTCGCGCCAGTTGCTACAAGTCGGGGAACCCGCCAAACATACTGCCAACTCTTTGCCTGTGCGGTTTGAAAGTAATTTCTTGAACCACAGAGGCGCAGAAAACACAGAGAGAAGAGGAATTATTGTCTAAAAATTTTACCCACCTTGAAAGGGCTAGATTTTAGGACTTAAGGTTCAGGCTGCTATTAAACTTCTGGTTCAATGCCAAGCGATCGCAATTGGGCAGTTAAGCGATCGGCTCTTTGTCTTTCTTGTTCGGCTCTTTCCTCACCAGTCAACAACAAATTACCCTGCAAATCCCACCAACGCAACCAGGACAATTCGGCGTTTTGATAAACTCCATGCCATAACCCTAACTCAACTCCCAAGCGCGTAATCGGATAATGTCCGCGCTCATTTACTGCTAATAACTGATATTGTCCACCAATTAATTCATAAATTTCTACATTGGCTTTATTCACTTCATAAATGCCATAAAAAGCCGGATGAATTACTTGCTCATAAATCCAGAATTTGCCCTTCCAAGGAGTTTTATCTCGCTCCTCGCTACCATCGCCAGAAACAAATTCCAAGGCAATCAAAGGGGCAATAAATTCTCGCCAGAGTACATAAGACCTCCGCGTTTGTCCATCAAGTAAGGGCGGTACATTTGGTACATAAAACCAATCTGGTGCTTCTGCGCCTCGTTCTGGCGGGTCTGTCAAGCGCCAGTAAATACCTAAGTCCTGACCTATACAATATTCACCTTCAGGATGTATTTGTTTAAGGACAGGTGTAATTGAATCAGTCAGTAAAATGCTTTGGGGATGCTCTTGCCAATTTTTCACGAAAGTACCATTGGACTCTGGTAGCTGCGTATGGTCGGGGAAAGGAGTGAGGGCGGTGTATGGGTCAGTTGCAGAGGTCATAAGACTACCTTTGCAGTAGTAAGGTTTGTTTTTTAGTTTAACAGTGGAAGGAGGGAGAAGGGCGATGTCTACGACGGGCTTCGCCTACGCAATATTTCTATTAAGTTCTATACTTCACTGTAGGAAGGTGGCGACCAACATAGCCAATAATTACTTGTCCTGGTTTTAGTGCAAAGAAATGAATTCGCCAGTTGCAGAATCTCAATTTGATGTGGCGATCAAATAGACGTTCTTTACCATCAATACAAATAAAAGTTCTTTCTTTACCATATTTATTCAAAGTTCCTTCACTTTCTCCAGATTCGTCAACAGGATAATTATCAAGATTAAAATACCCTTTTTTCCATTCATTAGAGCATTTTTCAAGCTCCAATAGTGTTTTGACAACAGGTTGTAATTCCAATTGTCCAAGACGTATATTTCTTAACTGTTTACTGACAGCATCACAGAATTCAAGGTTAGGAAATAATTCTCCTTTTCGTTCCCAAAGATCGTCACCATCAATAACTCCAGTCCGAATGCGGTTTTGTATCCACTCAGTATGCTCCTGTACATGATTGCTACGACTAACATGAAGAATTTCTAAAATATCATTGATTAACTCTTCATTTTCATTAAGTCGCCTCGCTTCAAGTTCTAGACGGCTAAAGTTCCAGCATTCCTTATATATAAAGCTAATTGCTACTGTGTCAAGCAAATGAGCTACAGCAAGTCCAATTGCTAGTTCTCCTTGATGCCAAAATTCAGACAAGCCAGCATTATTTTCAATATCTTGAATATCTAAATTTGCAATATTAGTTGAGAAAGGACTTCCTGTTGCTAGAGTTATAATAAAACCTCGTTCAACTTGATCTACTTCTTTATCATTTAGCCAACGACGTAAAGGATAGTCAGGTGCAAGTATAGTTGCATGAAAGTTATCTTTAGTGCGAAGATATACTTTCACACCCTGAGCTTTGACTGCCTTTACAGTGTTAATGAAATTGGACATCCACTGTCGCGCTGTTTCCTTATCAGAGGTAGGATTTTGCAGAGAGAGTTCATTTAATACTAGGTTAATCTCCACACTCTACTCTCCCGCAGGTTCTAACAAAACATCCAAGCTTTTTTCCCACTCATCAAAGAATCCATCAGGCCATCGATCAATTCTGCCATTCCGATCAATGCGTGGTGAAACTACTTTTGTCAAAGCTTGTCCTTGTTTTTCTTGACGCTGAAAGTAATGTAATTGCACATCTTCTGGATTAAGTCTGCCGCCATGAACTGCAAGCCGAATTCCGTTTAAAACATGATCGCTATGAGTTTCTATCACCACTTGAACACCACAACTAGCAGCCAGTGCTAACAATTCACCCATTTCTGTCTGCCCTCTAGGATGAAGATGAGCCTCTGGGTTTTCAATTAAAATCAGCGTACCTGGAGGGGATGCAAGTACAGCTACAATAATTGGTAAGGTGTAGGTAATTCCAAATCCAACATTAGTATTACGATATCTGCTACTCACATCTTTTCCCATTTCAAATGAGTATTGCAAACTCATTAAATCAACACCTTGAATTGGGTTAACATGAATTCTTGTACCAGGGCTAATTTCTCCCATCCATGCTTCCACTTGATCCTTCAAAGATAGCGACTCTGCTTTTGGATGGCTTAATTTGTTTGGTTCACCTTGTTTAGGGCGTTCAAAAGCTTTAGGAACGGTCTGTGAATTTATCTGTTCGAGTCCAACAGTATTTATTCTAAAGTTACCAAAAACGTACAAAAAATGTTCTGTGTATTCACCTCTAGTACCAAGTTGAAAATGTTGATGTACTAAATCATCTGACATTTCAAATACTTTGCGAGGGCCAATCCGTTCAGCTTGCAGATAGTGAAAGTAATCACCAAAAAGGTTAAATCCATTTATATCTCTAATTTTTGGTGCTGCATCGCTACGGATAACATCTGCCTGCCTATCATAAATAAATCGCCATTTCCATGTTTTTTTCTCTTGATGATCTACAACAAGTTCAAAACTAATTATTTCTTCCTTTGCCCACTCAAATAGAGCATCTTGAGCAGTTCCAATATTAATCAAATCACCATTCAGAGCTAGACCTTTTTTTTGCAAAATTCCCTGTTGATAAGACTGGCGCAATAGAAGTAAGGATTGTAATACTGAGGACTTACCCATGCCATTAAGACCAGACAATAAATTTAATGGTTTAAACTCTAGTATCTGGTCTTCAAAGGCTTTAAAATTTTTTATATGTAGTAAATGTATCATGATAATACCGCTTTGATAATTTCTTCAATTTCATTCAATCGATATAATACAGTCTTAATAGTTCCTGTACTCCTATAGATAGGAGTATCAAATTTACCCTTATTAGTCAAATCTATTATTTTTTGTTTTATAATTTCTTTTCTTTCTTTAATCATCTTAACTTCTTGATTATTAAGTTTATATAAATTAACTGACCACGCTTCAAATAAGGACTTATTGATGGGATATCGTTTTGCTCCTTCTTTCATTTTCCGAAAAGCGTCTCTACCAAATACATCACATGCTAAATTCATTAAAATTAAAAAATCATTAGTTATTGTTTTTATTTCTTCCTCTGACATAAAATTTATATACGCCATAGTTTGATCTAATATTTTTTTAAAGCTTGTTTTTGTTTGAAATAATTCTTGATTGTTTATCATAAATACTAAAACTCTAAGTATACACTCTCGATCAGCCATTCTATCTGATTTTATTCCTTTGTCAGTAGCTTTTTGGAATTCAGATGATGCTGCTAAATCCTCTAGTAATTTCGTTGCTTTGCCTTGATTTAAAGCATGGCGAATTTCCTGGGTTGATAGAGATAAACCACTCGTATTAATCCGCTCAAAAATAGCCTGTTTAAATTCACTATCTGTACCTGGTTCAAGAAAAATCACTGTGACAACAGTTTCTTCTATCCTACGTTGATAATTCCGTGGAATTTCGTCATATATATTGCCATTAAAAAGAGTAAATGATTCTAGTCCAGTTAGCTTAAGTTTTTTATCTATCACAAACTCTTTTAAAGTAGTTAGCCTTTGTAAACCATCTATTACTAACCATTTCTCTTCCTTAGTTGCATCAATATAGAATGCCGGGATAGGAATACGAAGTAAAATTGACTCAATAAGCCTACTTTGAGCAATTTTATTCCAAACTGATTTTCGTTGGAATTCAGGAGATAATTCAATTTCATTATTCCTAATTCTATCCATTAAGTAGTCAACACTAATTTGTCTAGTTTCAATCCTAATCTTAGTAGGATCAAAGGGTTCACTTATATCTTCTTCTATTGTAATCTCATCCTCTTCTCCATCATCTTGTATTGTAATATCATCATTTTCTATTTTTGCCTCTTCTTTAAATAATTCAGAGTTAAGGTGGTTCAAATTTGTCATGGCACATACTCCTTAGCCTGAAAAAATAGTTACTAATAATTGATAATTTATCTGAATGACTTACCTTGATCGTACTACCTTCTAAGTTGTAATCAACATAAATGATCGCCCTCCTAATAGCTATAAATACCAAAGCAGCCAGAGTAGACCAGCTGCTTTAGAAAAAATATGATTACCTATTTATTTGGCTACCACAAAATTAACTGGTGTAGTCCCTGTTAAATCTAAAATCAGTATGATCGCCTCCGGTAAACTCACAGCGATCGCACCTTAAAGCTAAAAACCTATACTTCTAGTTCAACACCAAGCGATCATTCATTAAACATAATCTCAAAGTACACGCAGTAAGCTAGGAATACTTTCGATCGCTTCCAAATCCTGAATTTCTGCCAAAGCTTGCCGAAAATTACCTTCCCGTACATCATGGGTGACAACCACAATCTCTGCAAGTTCGTCTTGAAAGCCAGTTTGGACAATTGACTCTAAGCTAACGCCATAGTTACCAAAGCAAGTTCCCAATTTACCGATAACTCCAGGTTGGTCATTTGTAAGGAAACGGGCGTAAAACCGAGTTGTCAGTTCTGCCATTGGTGCAATTTGACAGTATTCTTGATGTCTACAAGCTATTAAAGGATTTGCAACTGCTGTATTAGTTTTGAGGACAGCAACTAAATTTAAAATATCCGATGTCACAGCACTGGCGGTTGCACCAGCACCAGCGCCAGGGCCGAAAAACATTACTTGTCCAATGGGTTCTCCTTCGACAAGGATGGCATTGTAAACGCCGTTGATGTTAGCCAAAGGGTGGGCTTTGGGCACTAAAGTCGGATGAACTCTTACGGATAGAGGAGATGAGGGGGTATCACGTTTAGCGATCGCTAACAATTTAATCACAAATCCCAACTTTTCAGCGTAGGCAATATCTGTCTTGCTAACTTGCCGAATTCCTTCGGTATAAACATCTTGTAGATTAATGCGTCCACCAAAGCCTAATGATGCGAGGATGGCAATTTTATCTGCTGCGTCTAAGCCATCAACATCGGCTGTGGGGTCAGCCTCAGCATAACCCAAGCGCTGGGCATCAGCTAAGACATCGTTGAAGTTGCTGCCTTCTGTTTGCATCCGCGTCAGGATGTAGTTAGTTGTACCGTTCACGATGCCTGTAACAGTGTGAATGCGGTTAACACTTAAAGACTGCTTTAGAGGTTGAATCACCGGAATCCCGCCACCCACAGCAGCTTCTAACATCACGTATACGCCAGCTTGATTGGCAGTTGTGAAAATTTCGGCTCCAAAGCGGGCGATCGCTGCTTTGTTGGCGGTGACTACGTGCTTACCATTACTTAAAGCTTTGAGAATTAGCGATCGCGCCGGTTCCAATCCCCCCATCACCTCGACAACTATATCTACCGCCGGATCGTTGACAATGGATTCTAAATCTGTAGTTAAGACTTCCGTAGATAATTCTACTGCACGGGATTTATCTAGCGATCGTACTCCCACCCGATAGATTTCTATCTCTTGCAACAACGGGTGACGGCCAACCCTATCTTGCAACAACTGCACTGTCCCCGTTCCCACGGTGCCTAATCCCAGTATTCCTAGTTTCACACCCATTTTGCACCCAATTAATTTTTAAGTGCTGAGTGCTGAGTGCTGAGTGCTGAGTAGTAAGAAGTAGTTAGTACTTTAGCCTTCAGAACTGAGAACTCTTTCCTCAGCTATTTACAATATTCATAACAAAACAATTGTAGGGTAGGCAATGCCCACCCTACTAATTCATAACTTTGTCATTTGTCCTTCGTCCTTTGTCTAAAACTAATGACTAATGACTAATGACTAACTTAGTAAGTTTCTACGTGCCAGCGGCCGGCTTTTTTAAGTTGCTTCTGGTAATCACTCCAGGTTACGCCTTCCTTAGCAGCAGCAGCAGTTAAGGCTGCATCAATACCTTCTTCCATACCGCGCAAACCGCAGATGTAGGTGTGGGTTTTTTCATTTTTAATCAACTGCCACAATTCATCAGCATGTTCTGCTACGCGGTCTTGAATATACATTCTACCGCCTTGGGGATTTTTCTGTTCGCGGCTGATGGCAGCAGTGAGGCGGAAGTTATCAGGATATTTTTGTTGAATTTCTTCCAGTTCTTCCTTATATAAAAGGTTTGGAGTTGTTGGTACACCAAATATCAACCAAGAGAATCCTTTAAATTGGTAATCTGGGTTAGCTGCTCTTTCTGCATCTTTAAACTGCCGCCACAGATAAGCCCGCATGGGAGCAATACCTGTTCCGGTTGCCATCATGATCACATTGGCTTCAGGGTCATTGGGTAACAACATTTCCTTACCCACAGGCCCGGTAATTTTTACCTCTTCCCCTGGCTTGAGGAAACACAGATGCGTAGAGCAAACACCGTAGACTGTTTCGCTAGTTTCTGGGTGCTTGTACTCCAACTGGCGGACGCACAGTGATACTGTCTTATCATCTACATCATCCCCATGACGAGTTGAAGCGATGGAATACAGTCTAAGTTTCTCCGGCTTGCCGTTCTTGTCTACTCCTGGTGGAATAATCCCAATACTTTGGCCTTCTATATACTTCAAATCACTGCCAGATAAGTCAAATTTAAGGTGTTGAACAATGCCAATACCACCTTCTTTAACTAGTGGTTCATTAGATATTACCTTACCAATAAACGGAGCATTGGGACGGTAAGTGTTAACAGGAACGTCACCGTGGTCTTTTTTGGCTTTCGCTTGAGTCATGGTGTTGCCTTTCTTGTCCTTGTTCTCTTCAGCACTATGAGCATTCACAGGTGTGGCTTTACCATTCCCTTCACTGTTAGCAGTTTCCCCAGATGTAGCTAACTCGCTGACAACGCTATTAGCACTCCCAAATGAGGCTTTACCATTAACTGGCTCTAGAGCAGTTACAGGCTGGATGCTAACAATTGTGCCGCCTAGACGAGTGATACGTCGCATTTCTTGATTCATGCGGTTGTAAGGCACTCTGATGAACACACTGCCACTTTTCCGAATTGGGTAGTTAGTTTGATCAGTTTCTTCGCTCTGACGCAAACCCACCACTTCATAGAGGAAGATGCGGCTACCTAATTCTGTGTTGGCAGCACCCTCAACAGCACCTTGATTGTACATTCGTTCTACCACTCCGATAATTTACTTAACCGTTTTTCAAAAAAACTATTCCCATCCCATGCCAGCTTTAGTTTACCGGATTTTTGTTTCACAAAACTGGAGAAAGAAGGAAAAACGGCATCATTAAATTAATGCCTTGCTAAGTACACTCACCAAAGACATGCAGGCATAGCAAAAAACACACCTGTTCACCTTCTAAGTTAAAGGATAAGTCTTGTGGAGAATGTTAATAATGAGTCAATTTAATCTTTTTTTTGTTAACTACCACCCGCATGAGCAAGATAGCTTTTTACTTGACTACCCTACGAGCAAGCCACAATAGCAAATATTGAACGACAAAGAGAACGGTGATTTAAGCAACTGTAATCAGTTTTACCTAATGTAATAAATCTGTCAACCTCTATCAGTACTTTGTCATAACGTCAACGCTTCTATGATGAACATATCTATAAATTTACAGCTAATAATTTGACTCATGCAAGTTCTTTGCTCATTCGTTGGATAGATTTTTGCTTTGAATATCTTAAGCATTGTCGAACTGGAATTACAATTTAAGAACATCAAAAGATTCACTGCGATAATAAATTATACCTTATAAACTTGATTGTATAGAGTCACAAGTTGCAGAATGAAAAAGGCACAAGACTTATGGACGGTGTTGATCCCCATTTTTAAATTAACAACTAAATCAAGAAAAAATGATTGATGAACCACGCTAATTCTTCTTGACAGCAATCTTGTATGGGATACCTCCTTCTGTTAAAATCAAATATACCACTAGGATTAAATACTTACCGGCACCAAAATTCAGGCTAGTCCGACGAGTAGCAACTAAATTATTTTGTTGTCTACCCGCTTGGTGTCTTATAGATGTGCTAGGTAGCAAGAACGCAGGATAAACCAAAAGGGTAAACTCCTGGCTTCAGAATCTGCTGTGTGAAAAAATATTGACACAATTTTAGTATTTTAGAGGAGATTTATGACAAATAAGCCGGAACGCGTGGTACTAATTGGAGTAGCCGGAGACTCTGGATGCGGGAAATCTACGTTTTTGCGTCGTTTGATAGATTTGTTTGGTGAAGATTTGATGACAGTCATTTGCTTGGATGACTATCACTCCTTAGATCGCAAACAGCGTAAAGAAACTGGGATAACGGCACTAGACCCCAGGGCGAACAATTTTGACCTGATGTATGAGCAAATTAAAGCGCTCAAAAGTGGTCAGGCGATTGATAAGCCGATTTACAACCACGAAACTGGCTTGATTGATCCGCCAGAACGGGTGGAGCCAAATCACATTATAGTTGTTGAAGGACTGCATCCTTTATATGATGAGCGGGTGCGATCGCTAATCGACTTCAGCGTTTATTTTGACATTAGCGATGAAGTCAAAATTGCCTGGAAAATCCAGCGAGATATGGCTGAACGCGGCCATCGCTACGAAGATGTGTTGGCGCAAATCAATTCTCGCAAACCTGACTTTGAAAAGTTTATCGAACCACAAAGAGAATTTGCTGATGTAGTTCTCCAAGTATTACCCACCAACTTGATCAAAAACGATACTGAACGTAGGGTATTAAGAGTACGTATGCTTCAGAGAGAAGGTAAGGAAGGCTTCGATCCAACCTACCTATTTGATGAAGGGTCAACAATTAATTGGACTCCCTGTGGACGTAAACTAACTTGTTCTTACCCTGGTATGCAGCTATACTACGGTTCAGATGTTTACTACGGTCGCTATGTCTCAGTACTTGAGGTGGATGGTCAATTTGACAACCTAGAAGAAGTAATTTATATCGAAACCCATCTCAGCAATACATCCACCAAATACCAGGGTGAATTGACTCACTTGTTACTCCAGCACCGTGAGTATCCAGGTTCCAATAATGGTACTGGTTTCTTCCAAGTACTTACAGGTTTGAAAATGCGTGCTGCTTATGAGCGTTTAACAGCTGCGGAAGCGAAGTTAGCGGTTCAGGTTTAAAAGCAGCAGTGCTTGTGTCAAAATTTATGGGGGCGCTTCTGGGCGTTCCCTTTTTTTGTGTTATTAAATACATTCAATCCAGAAAATCGTTACTATCAATTGAGATTTTTTAAAGATACTTACCTTATATTTAATGGTTTTTATCAATCTTAGGAAGATACTAACTACTGAAGTATAAATATTGTTATGATTTCATAAATTAACGTGAGTTGGACAGCTTATGTGGTGTTCGCTTAATAAGTTGAATTACATACCTCCTAGAGGTTTTCCTACACAAAACCGTCCTTCTCCAAGTCGGAGAGGAACAGATTAGAACTTTAGTTCCAGTCAGGGAAAGGTTCATCGAACTCACGTTAAATTAGGTAGTCAAACTAGATACCATATTTAGTTCAGCGAAAAAACTCAAGTCAGGAGGAATTTGCTTTGTCTCGTCGATATTTATTTACCTCCGAGTCAGTCACCGAAGGTCATCCAGATAAAATCTGCGATCAGATTTCTGATACCATTCTAGATGCCCTACTGACACAAGACCCTAGCAGTCGTGTTGCTGCCGAAGTAGTAGTTAACACTGGTTTGGTGCTAATCACTGGTGAGATAACCACCAAAGCCAATGTGAATTTCGTCAATCTTGCCCGTAAAAAAATTGCCGAAATTGGTTACACTAACGCTGATAATGGTTTTTCTGCTAACAGCACCAGCGTTTTGCTGGCTTTAGACGAGCAATCACCCGATATTGCTCAAGGCGTTAATACCGCCCAAGAAACCCGCGAACAAGATAGTGATGAACAATTCGACAAAATTGGTGCGGGCGACCAAGGTATAATGTTTGGCTTTGCCAGCAACGAAACACCAGAACTGATGCCCTTACCCATCAGTCTCGCCCACCGCATTGCCCGCCGATTGGCAGCAGTTCGCAAAACAGGTGAATTGTCATACCTGCGTCCTGATGGTAAAACTCAAGTAACAGTGGTTTACGAAGATGGACGACCAGTAGGTATTGATACCATTCTAATTTCCACCCAGCATACAGCTAATATCGGGGAAATTACGGATGAGGCGGCTGTACAAGCCAAGATAAAACAAGAACTCTGGACAGCAGTAGTCGAACCTGTTTTCGGCGACATTGACGTTAAGCCTAATCAGGAAACACGTTTTTTAGTCAACCCCACTGGCAAATTTGTCGTTGGTGGCCCTCAAGGAGACTCTGGTCTGACAGGACGAAAAATAATCGTTGATACCTACGGTGGTTATTCACGGCATGGTGGCGGTGCTTTTTCTGGCAAAGACCCCACGAAAGTAGACCGTTCTGCTGCTTATGCGGCTCGCTATGTGGCAAAAAATATTGTTGCTGCCGGGTTAGCAGAAAAAGTTGAAATTCAGCTATCTTATGCTATTGGTGTAGCGCGACCAACAAGCATTTTAGTGGATACTTTTGGTACTGGCAAAGTGGATGAAGAAACCTTACTGGAATTAATCAACCAACACTTTGAACTGCGTCCAGCAGGAATTATTCATACCTTCAACTTACGTAACTTACCAAGTGAACGAGGCGGACGTTTTTATCAGGACGTCGCGGCTTACGGTCATTTTGGGCGGGCTGATTTAGACTTGCCTTGGGAACAGACCGATAAAGCCGAATTGTTGAAGCAAGCGGCAAACGAATCACTTTCGGCGGTAGTTGCTCAGGCAGTAACTTAGACTTATAGGCTACTGCAAAAATTTAGCATATTGATTTGAGGGTATTGGCAAGTTGTTAAATTGCCTATGCCCTCATTTTTTAGTAGCCACAATGAATATTAAAAGTGAGTGGGGATTGAGGGTGTCGTCCAATAGACCTCTTGCAAAAATGCTTTTTGCACTCTTAGGGAAAAGGGTAAAGGTTACTGGCGTTGGGGACGATACAGAACTTTTTCCCCTTCCCCCCGCACCTTATCCCCAGAGCAGGGTGGTTTCATACAAACAGAGAAAAATGACAATACTTATGGGAGGCGATGGGAAATTGACAATCTGGAAGTATGAACAATCTCATCGAACAGTTGCAGTAGGTTCCAGACTATCGGCACATTAGAGGACGGAGACATGAATTGTGGTTAGTGTGACATTCATAACGATAGATGGAAATTGGTTGTGCTTTTTTCATCTTCCGTTACTGGGGTGCTTGTTCTTATAGGCATCCCTTTATTTTTGCCCCGCCTCTCAAGGGCGCGATCGCTTGCTTTAGTCTAAAGTCCAGTTATTAATGGCATGAGCTTGGCATTTTGCTTTTTTTGTCTTTTATTCCCTACAATCCTTGGCGATGATATCGCTCGTCGCCACTGGAGTAATCCCCAGGTGTTTTGGATAGTAGCACTTGTCCCACTACTAGGCCCACTTGTTTATCTTCGCTTGCGCCCGGCCCCTACCATCAACTATTCGTGAAGAATGGTTAATAGCTAATCGGTAGTAGATTTCTTGTATTGACCGCCAAGGTTCAATTCCAGGAACAAGTGTAAGAATTTTAGGGCAACATACCTAAATGAAATGCGTAGAGTAAGCCCTTGTAAATATTGAGAGCCTCCTTTTGTCAAAGAATTGGGGGTTTTCTGTTGCAGGTGCGTAAATCCCAAGAGAAAATTTTTTCTGAAAGTACTTTACAAAACGCAATAAATTCTTTAAGATGTGTAACAGGTAGTCAAACCTACCTAATTCATCCGCAAATAATCGCATTTATAAATAACCATGACAGCAACCATCCAACGCCGCGAAAGCGCCAACGTATGGGATAGATTCTGTGAGTGGATCACCAGCACCAACAACCGGATTTACATCGGTTGGTTCGGCGTAATCATGATCCCCACCTTACTAGCCGCAACCGCTTGCTTCGTAATCGCCTTCATCGCCGCACCTCCCGTTGACATCGATGGCATCCGCGAACCAGTAGCAGGTTCCTTGATATACGGAAACAACATCATCTCCGGTGCAGTAGTACCTTCCTCCAACGCCATCGGCTTGCACTTCTACCCAATTTGGGAAGCAGCATCTCTTGATGAGTGGTTGTACAACGGTGGCCCTTACCAATTGGTAGTATTCCACTTCCTGATTGGGGTATTCTGCTACTTAGGTCGTGAATGGGAACTATCCTACCGCTTAGGTATGCGTCCTTGGATTGCAATTGCATATTCTGCTCCAGTTGCAGCAGCAACCGCAGTATTCTTGGTATACCCAATCGGACAAGGCTCATTCTCTGATGGTATGCCCCTGGGTATTTCTGGAACCTTCAACTTCATGATCGTGTTCCAAGCAGAACACAACATCTTGATGCACCCCTTCCACCAGTTAGGTGTAGCCGGTGTATTCGGCGGAAGCTTGTTCAGTGCAATGCACGGTTCTTTGGTAACTTCCTCACTAGTTCGTGAAACCACCGAAACCGAATCTCAAAACTACGGTTACAAATTTGGTCAAGAAGAAGAAACCTACAACATCGTTGCAGCCCACGGCTACTTCGGTCGGTTAATCTTCCAATACGCTTCTTTCAACAACAGCCGTTCACTGCACTTTTTCTTAGCAGCATGGCCTGTAATCGGCATCTGGTTCACCGCCTTGGGTGTAAGCACAATGGCGTTCAACTTGAACGGTTTCAACTTCAACCAATCAATCATTGATTCTGAAGGTCGTGTGATTTCAACTTGGGCTGATGTTATCAACCGCGCTAACTTGGGTATGGAAGTAATGCACGAGCGCAATGCTCACAACTTCCCTCTTGATTTAGCATCTGCACAGTCTGCTCCTGTTGCAATGACTGCTCCTGCCATCAACGGTTAATTATTACAAGACGCGATGAATCGCGTCTCTACAGATAAAAAAGCGCCCCTTATTAACAGGGAGCGCTTTTTTATTTGAACATTTCTGATAAATTAAATGGTCAACCCAAAATTCTATAGGAATGTCATCATAGTTAAAGTAAAAACATTCTGGAGACAAGACAACGGTTTACGCACGCCCTTTAGCACGGTTAATTGAGCAATTGCAACGCCTGCCGGGAGTTGGCCCTAAATCTGCCCAACGGCTGGCTTTGCATATTTTGAAGCGTCCAGAAGCAGAAGTAGAAGCTTTGGCGCAAGCTTTAGTTGAAGCAAAAAAACAGATCGGCTTGTGTTCTGTTTGCTTTCACTTATCTGCTGAACCTGTTTGTGAAATTTGCCGCAATGCCAACCGTGATAACAATACTATCTGTGTCGTAGCAGATCCCCGCGATGTGATTGCGCTGGAAAAAACCCGCGAGTACAAAGGCAAATATCACGTTTTGGGTGGGGTGATTTCGCCAATTGATGGAATTGGGCCAGAACAGTTGAATATACTGGCTTTGCAGCGCCGGGTAAATCAGCAAAAACCTCAAGAAGTAATTTTGGCAATTAGTCCGAGTGTAGAAGGTGAGACAACAACATTATATATAGGTCAGCTATTGAAACCATTTACTAAGGTGACACGGATTGCCTTTGGTTTACCCGTCGGTGGTGATTTGGAGTACGCCGACGAAGTTACCCTGGCACGAGCATTGGAAGGACGTAGGGAGTTAGATTAGGCTTAATTAAATAATTCGTAATTCGTAATCCGTAATTCGTAATTAATGAGTTCATAGTAAGCACTGAAGTGCTTAAAAATTCAGGACTAAAGTCCTTACTACAAACTTTTTCATCTCTCAAAATTAATGCTTGCTTTTAACAAGGGGTAAGTTTTGTCGCGGGGTCTAAATCCCCGTTGCAAACGCTAATTACGTTAGTGATAGCGCAGCGTCATTACGAATTATTTTAATTCGGTTTACCTGTAATCGTGAATGCTGCCCAGTAGTAAGGATGATTATAAAGATTTTTATCGGATGCCATTTTACTATTTCTATATAGTTGTGTGGCTAAATAAGTTTGAATTCGTAATTCTTCGGGATGCAGATTATTCAAGATATCTTCATACCATTTTGTCAGTTCTCCAGCAGTTAGTTCTTTTAGCCATCGTGTTGCTTCCGCTAAGGCAGTAATTGCTGATTTATTAGGCTGTAATCTCCGGTAAAACTCTATCATTACCAAAGCACTAGCTGAAGATTCTACACTCCAGAGAGTACTAATTACATGAGGAACGCCCTGACTTACTAAACCACTGGCTAAACTTACATATTCGCTATTGATAAGGTGGTTGCTAGTACTTAGGTTCTCACAGGCAGAGAGAGTAATAAGGTTGTAATTTGATAAATTTTGTTGACAAATTTCATCTAGAGTCAGCTTATCTTCGCCTGATAACGCTAATTCTGATTTTTTTGGTTCAGCCAAATTATTAGTGACATGACCCGTAAAATGAAAGATATTATAACTATCAAACAAGGCGTTTTCGACAATATTTTTTGTAGCTTCTGCTCCCTGTATTCGCTGGATATTATTAAACATCTGGCTAACAACTTCAGACTCCAGTTTGGCGAATTTCAGCGTAGGATAACCTGCACTTTCAGGATGTTCAACACTGAGCAATAACTGATTTTGCCACTGCCAAATATCCTCAGTTCTGATTGATAAACCTATTTGGGCACTAGGTAGATAGGTAACAGTGAAATTTGACTCCACATTCGGCAACTCTTCCTGGGATGGGGTAGAGAGATGGAAAAGAGTATGAATGGGCAATTTGTACAAGTCGCGGTGAGGAATTAAAACCAGTTGGGTGATACCTTCGAGTTCCTGGGCAATTGTGGAAATATTCAAGATGCCATACAACTGCACCAGTTTCTGTTCCATATCCACTCGCCAAGAATGCTGGATTTTACTTTCTTTGTCTTGGGGTGTGGTGCGATATTCTTGGTATTGTTGATGCCAATCTTCTAGCCAAGTTTCAAATTCAATTAGGCGTTGCACTGCTTCGGGTAGTGGCAATTCATTGAGACGGATAGCGTCTTCTCCTAAAGGTATTCCCCCAGCATCTTGCATGGGTGTAAACAGGAGGATCGGTGATGGCGCTTGGTCTTTGAGAATAAAAGTATGTAGGGCTACTGGGCTAATATGCCAGTAAATAATTGCTGTTGTAGGATTGAATAGTTCTTGAATTGCACCATAATAGGGCGAGTAAATATTCTCATTCCAACCAGAAAGTAGCCAGTTTAAACAAGCATTTTTGCCTTGTTCGGCAATTTCCCAAGCTTCTACTAAATCACCAGACTCTACTGCTAAATCAACTGCTAATTGATCGAAGCCTGCAAATTTCAAAGCTAGCTGTTTTTTACTTTCGTCTGAGCGAGTTTCTTCACTCAACAATTGTCGCAATAAATCTGTACCGCGTTGCAGCAATTCTTGAACTTGTGTTGTTTGTCCTAAACCCATCAGTACTTTGCTGAGAGATTGCAAAACTTCTAGGTGAAATAGAGGAAAATATTCTAGTGTCAAGGTTAGCAGCGCCTGATGGTACTCAGATGCAGCTTTGCGCCAATAATCGCGGGGATTGGAATGTTTTTTGCCTTGCTCGTAATAAGTATTAGCGATCGCTAAATGCAATCTACCCCAACCTTCTGGATGGGTATCTGTCCGCAGATGCCTTAATCCTTCTTCGTAGCTGGCTAATTTTCCTTCGTAGCCACCCTGTTGTAAGTCGGGATTTGTCGCTGTGATATTACTTGAAAAATTCAGCAATGCGTCAGCATCCACTAAATGACCGATCGCAGTTCCCCGACCAATCCAAGCTTCCCAGTAATCTTGTTTAATTTCCAAAGCGTTGTCATAACAAGCGATCGCTTCGGTAAATTGTTCTAAATAAAACAGCGCTACTGCCTGATTATACCAAGCTAGGTGGAAGTCGGGTTTAATAGCGATCGCTTGCCTATAGGAGGCGATCGCTTCTTGGCGACGACCTAAGTTATCTAATGCTATACCTCGGTTGTACCAAGCTAAGTAGAAGTCGGCTTGAATTGAAAGGGCTTTGTCCCAGGAGGCGATCGCTTCTGACCACCTTCCCAAATTAAACAGCACTACACCCCGATCTATCCAAACTTCGTGATACTCAGAGTCAATTTCTAGCGCTTTATCATAGGATATAATCGCCTCTGCAAATTGTTCGCCTACAGCTAAGGCTATACCTCGGTGATACCAGTTTTCCCGGTCTTCTGGTTCTAAATGCAGGGCTTGGTCATAACTAGCGATCGCTTCGGGTAGCCAACCTAATTTCAGCAGCGCCAAACCTTTGCTAGACCACGCTTCTTGATAATCTGGCTTGACTTCTATGGCTTTATCAAAAGAAGCGATCGCTTCTTCAAAATATCCTAATTCTCCGAGAGTTCCACCCCGGTTGTACCATGCTTTGTAGAAGTCGGGTTTTAGTTGTATGGCTGTTTCGTAAGAGGCGATCGCTTCATCAAAACGTTCTAAGTGGAACAGTGTCAAGCCTCGATTAAACCAATACTCTGAGATTTCAGGTTGAAGTTCAATAGCTTGGTCATAAGATGCGATCGCGCCTAACAAATCCCCAGTTTTTGCTTGGCTTAGACCTTGGTAAAACCACCCTTGAGCGTGGGTAATCGGATTATTGCTATGTTGCTCAATAGTACCAGGGGAATTACTGCTTTGAACTGCCAAGTTAGAAGCAAGTTGCTGGACTAAATTGGTACTCTGATCCAATCTCACCCACAACTCATCTAATGTATTAGCCACATCTGGCTCTAAATTTGTCAAAGCGCTATCCCAGGTTTCCACTGAGGGAGAAGTTGTTAATTCACTTCTTTGCCTAGTAGAAAGAAGATTTGCTCCTGTTGTACTTTGAACAACTTCATCATCGAATCTCAGTTGGGCTAACGAGGTGATTGAATCTTCCTTTGCGGGAAGAGGGAGATTTTCGAGTATCGTGGTTTGGGCTTCTTCCCTTTCATCCTCCAACACCAGTTCCTCTAAATTCTCAGTTAATCCTAAATTCTCAGTGAATCTTTCTTCAAAAGAGGTATTTTCAGGCGCTGACGTAATTGGCTCAACGTCTGGAATTGGCTCAACATCTGGCGCATCATATTCCCATAACTGCTCACCTAAACTACGAATTAGTTCTTGCCCAGGCGAAGTTGGGATAATTTCTTCATCGGTTGTGATTTCTCCGACATCAGGCTCATCATACTCCCATAACTGCTCGCCGAAATTGCGGATCAGTTCTTGCCCAGGAGTAATTTCTTCGATATCAGGCTCATCATACTCCCATAACTGCTCCCCTAAATTGCTGCTCAGTTCTTCCCCAGGAGTAATTTCTACCCCATATTGTTCAGGAGTGATTTCTAAGCCATCTTCTGGATAATTCTCCTGATACTCTATCTGTGTAGGTGAGTTTTGCATCATTCGGATGCCAATTTCATAAGCAACATCTCCAATTCTGCCCACACCAAGTTCTCCTAATTGCACCATCTGGGATGCTAAAAGAGGATTCGGTGTAGGTGAAGCTAGCAAGCTTTCGCCAAACATCACCAACCAATCTATCCAGCGTTCAGCCGGAATCCGATTTTCGACCCGTTGCAGATACCTCAATGCCCACTGTCGTCCTCGTGCTTGATGCACGCCTTCTAACAATTGGATAAACAATTGTTCTAGATCGGCATTGGTTAGTTCTGGTAGTACACCCACCAGATTGCGCCCTCTCGCACCCTTGAGAGAACTACCCTGCTTACTTTCAATGAGGCGCTTTAAAAACCTTTTAAGCGACTGCGATATCCGCCTGAGCATCTGCCACACTATTGGATTTTGTTTTTCTAGATTGTAGCCATCGTTGTGTTAAAAAAATCATCAATTACGTAAAAATCCATTAGATTGTGACGGCGCTTCCGTCGCAGGTTAGCAAAAAATATACAAACATTCAAGATTAAAGCATTACAACGTTACAATTCCCCGATTCTACTAATTTCCTGTTTGCTCTGTAGTCGATTCACCGCCGGGATATAATTGATTGATCAATGCCTGGACAAGCACTTGTGGATCGTCTGTCTCAATGGCAAGCTGTTGAGCAATCTGCTGGCGTAAATTTTCATCGTCTTGCAACATCACAAACAACTCTTCTAGGGTGACAGTTTGGTATTCTCCCTCTGGAGGGTTTCCTTGTGCATCTACTGACTCTGATATCGGGGCGGTTGGCTCAGAGGGTAAAATCGTGCTGACACCATCTGGCCCTTCATATTCCCAAATTGGTTCGCCTTGATTGCGTGTCAACAACTGCATCCCGATACTATAGGCAACATCTCCGACTTCTCCGATGTTCAACTCACCCAGTTGTACTAATCGCGCTGCTATTTCATTATTGGGTGTAGGTGATGCTAGCAATTTTTCGCCAAAGCGCCCTAACCATTTAACCCAGTCTTCAGTTGTAATTCGATGTTCAATATTATGCAGCCACTTTTGCGCCCAGGCTTCCCCTCGTGCTTGATGTACTCCTTGCAATAGCTCAGTGAAGAGAAATTCCAGATCCGTATCGCTTAGGGGTGGTGCTGGTTCTTTTGGGATATTCCCTCTAGATTTTGAGACATTCTGTTTTCCACCGAATAAGCTCTGAAAAAGCTTTTTGAGCCATTGAAATAGCCGCTTGAGCATCTGCTGCACCATCGAGTTTTGCTTATCCTAAAATTGTAGCGATCGCACTGGACTATAGCGTTAGTTCAGTCAATAAAACGTATAGTCATTTGTCATTGGTCATTTGTCATTTGTCATTGGTTATTTCTTCCCATTCCCAATTCCCCAATTTTTAAATAGAACAAATGTACTAAATGCTATGCTATAATTCCGATATGTTGATGTTGGAATCATAGTAAAAATATGATCTGGTTGCTTGCTTTCCTGAGTGCCAAAATTGACGGCATTAGTTGAGTGTAAGCGCTATGGCAACATCGATAAATAAAGCAGGTACGAGAGTTTAAAATAATTGAATCCCAAACTCGACTCGGTGCTACTTATTCACGTTGAAAGGCATTGAAGTCTATTTTTCCATGTCTTACGAACCACTGCACCACAAATATCGCCCCAAAAGTTTTGCTGAACTGGTGGGACAGGAAGCGATCGCTACCACCCTCACGAATGCGATCGGCACATCCAAAATTGCCCCCGCCTATTTATTCACTGGGCCAAGAGGTACGGGGAAAACTTCTAGTGCCAGGATTTTGGCAAAGTCCCTTAATTGTCTCAAAAGCGATCGCCCCACTGCTGAACCCTGCGGCGTGTGTGATGTTTGTCAGGGAATCACCAAGGGTTACGCCTTAGATGTAATTGAAATCGATGCCGCTAGTAACACTGGTGTCGATAATATCCGCGAGTTGATTGAAAAAGCCCAGTTTGCTCCTGTGCAGTGTCGTTACAAAGTTTATGTAATCGATGAATGCTTAACTGGAGATTCTCTAGTTTTGACTGATGAGGGACTTCAAAGAATTGATGATCCCAAAATTAAAGACAAGAAGGTTCTGAGTTACAACGACTCATTAGGTAACTGGGAATTTAAGAAAGTTGTCAGGTGGTTAGATCAAGGGGAAAGACAAACCCTGGTTATTAAAACAACTAATCGAGAAATTAGATGTACGGGTAATCATTTAATTAGGACAAATCAGGGATGGCTACTAGCAAAGGACGTAAAAGAAGGTGTGAAGATACTATCCCCTGTGAATGCGGATGCGGCATCCTCATTTACAAATTTGGTATCGATGGACGCACTCGAAGATTTGTTAGCGGACACCAATTTAAAGGCAATACATCTGGGCAAAAATCATACGACTTGGAATCTATTCTTAAACAAGCCGAATTACTCCGACCTTTCTGTGCTTGCGGGTGCGGAGAAAAGCTCGATATCTCAACCTTTTTACAAAAAAAAGGACGAGGAATCATCAGCATCCAGTCTCGTTGGGAAAAACATCCATATAAAAAAGGACACGGAATCTGGAAACTTAGAACAGAAAAGTTCCTTGCGGATGCGGCAGTTATCCAGCCAAACACACTTGGACTTATCTACGGAACCTTACTTGGGGATTGCTCTATCAGTTATCCCAATAAATACAGCAGATTCCCCAGATTGTGTTGGACACACTCAGAAAAGCAGCAAGAATGGTTGGAATACAAAGCTTATCGCCTTGAAGAATTGCGTCCAAAACTGCGAATTACAGCTAACAAAGGATACGGGAATATATCAGTTACCTGTAACACCGCTTGTCATCCCCAACTCAAAGATGTCTTGGAAATCGTTAAACCAAATGGGGATAAAAAGCTCGTCTCTATGGACTGGCTTAATCGAATTACCCCAGAAGGACTTGCTTGGTGGTACATGGATGATGGCTCACTCAGTCTCAGTCCACAAGGAAGTCCACAAATTCAATTGCATACAGAAGGATTCTCCGGCGCAGAAAATCAACTCATCGCCAGTTGGCTTACAGCAATGGGATATTCAGCCGCAACAAAGTTTTATACCAGAAGTAGTACAGGCAAAACATACCACTACATTCAGATGGGCGCAAGCACCGGTAGAAAATGGCTCGCAGACCTTAAACAATATTCCATTCCCTCAATGGATTACAAGTTTGGAGACAGTCGAATCTGTTCACCTCGCTGGGGTTGAGCGAGTTTACGATATTGAAGTAGCAGATAATCATAACTTTGTAGCAAACGGGCTTTTGGTACATAATTGCCACATGCTCAGTACCCAGGCATTCAACGCGCTACTAAAGACCCTAGAAGAACCACCGAAGCACGTGGTTTTTGTATTGGCAACAACAGACCCGCAACGGGTGTTACCAACGATTATTTCGCGCTGTCAAAGGTTTGATTTTAGACGTATTCAATTAGAGGCGATGGTTAAGCATTTAAGTGCGATCGCCTTTAAAGAAAATATTCATATTTCGCCCGATGCCGTAACCCTCATAGCCCAACTTTCTCAGGGAGGATTACGGGATGCTGAAAGTTTACTCGATCAATTGGGTTTGTTAGCAGGTGAAGTGACACCGGATCGAGTTTGGGATTTAGTGGGGACAGTAAGCGAACAGGACTTGCTGGGACTTTTAAATGCGATCGCTCAAGATAAAGCCGAAGCAGTTCTTGACAGTACCCACAAAATTTTAGATCGTGGTCGAGAACCCCTAACTCTGCTGCAAAATCTCGCCGCTTTTTACCGTGATTTACTGATTGCCAAAACAGCACCCAACCGCCACGATTTGGTTGCTTGTACCCAGCAAACTTGGAAAGCGCTGGTTGAGTTTGCTCAATATTTCGATATGAGCGTGATTTTAGCAGGACAGGAACACCTGCGAAAAGCCGAAGTGCAAATTAAAAACAGCACCCAGCCGCGTTTGTGGTTAGAAGTAACATTACTAGGATTGTTACCCAGTGCGACGACGAATATTCAACCACAAGCGCCAAGTGCCGCACCGCGAGTTAACCCACCTGCTGTATCTCCAAACTCTCCTCCAGCAGTTGCCCAAAATCAGCCCATTACTTCTTTACCGATAGCAGAACCGCAAACAAATCATAATTCTACAAACCATCAGGTAGCGACTGCTCAAAATCAGCCCCTTACTTCATCTGGCGCAGTTGAACGGCAAACAAATCATAATTCTGCTGCTAACTCTGTTTCACCACCAACCCCAGAACCTGTTGCTGTTCCTGTGTCACCTGCAAACGTTGAACCAGTAACTTCAGAAGTTGCAGGGGAAGCACAATATGATTTAACTCAAATTTGGCAACAGGTGCTTGCTAACCTCCAGCCAAAATCAAGGCAAGAAATGCTCCGTCAAATGAGCCAACTTATAGAGTTCGACGGTATTGTGGCTCGAATTGCGATCAAACAGGCATGGTATGACAAGGGTAAATCTTATTTACCTATGATTACGGCAGCTTTCCAGCAGACTTTCCAGCGTGAAATTCAGATCGATATAGAAAAAGGAATTTCTTCAAACTCTACCTCCGCCAAAAAAAATCCTCCGCCAAAAGACTCTAGTCGCGTTCAGCAACCAGCTACTCCTAGTTACAACCAGCAAATTTCGCCTCCAGCACCAGTACCACAGCCAGCAACACCAGCACCACTAAAAACCGAGCCGACAGCAAGCAACGGAAATGGTGTAAATAGAAATGGTGTAAATGGAAATGGGGCAAATGGAAATGGAGTAAACGGAAATGGGGCAAATAAAAATGGGGCGCAAACTTTGCCTCCGCAGCCACAGCGAACACCCGCACCTGATTGGGAAGTTGATGAAGTAGCGATCGCCGCTCAACGTCTAGCATTATTTTTCAACGGAGAAATTATCCGCTTTGCAGATGATTTCCCAGAATTCTCTGATTCCATGACTACACCTGAATGGGTAGAGGAATCAGAACTGGATGATGAATAAAAAAATGCAAAATTACCACAAATAATGTTGCATTTTTAATTTTTAATTTTTAATTCCCCAAAGGGGCTATTCCCCATTCCCAGTATGCAAAGTTTTCACCCATTTCAGGCGCTTTGGTCTTACCGACATTCGGGCAGTAGTACTGCTCATGACAACTAACCAATGCAACATATATAAACTGCCACGCAGGGTTTGCACTAGCATCGTAAGATATGTAGAAAGTGAGAATTTTTGATCTTGACGTATGCGCCCTAGACCTGTGTACATCCCTACCATCGACATGGTAACGGACAAGCCTGTGATGGGACTTAACATTGGTGGACGATGACGCGCGATCGCCATTAATAAATCTGGTACTGCTGCTGTCGGCAAGATGTACATAATCAGCATAAAAATCAGCAAATCCCAGCTTTTGCGCCATCCCATCCGATTTTTGAGAATTAAATCCCAATAATCCAAATAGCGTTGATAACCGCCTTCTGCCCATCGGTTGCGCTGATGCCAGAGTGCGATCGCATTTGTCACACCTTCTTCTTGCACTGCTGGATGGAAAACACACTCAATATCCCATTTATCCAAATGTAAACGGATTGTCAAATCCAAATCATCGGTAATGGTTTCCTCATTCCAGCCACCACAGCTTTCCAAGGCTGAACGCCGGACAAATTGACCATTGCCCCGCAGTTCGCCAATACCACCAAGGGCAGTGCGTTGTTGCTGAAACCAGGTATCAAGTGCCATTTCAGACATTTGCCCCTTAGTCCAAAAGTTTTCTTTAGCGTTGGCGATCGCTTTTCGCACCTGCACCGCGCCCACTTTTTCTCTTTGAAATAAAGGTATTACTTGTTGCAGCATATCTGGTACAACTTGGGCATCAGCATCAAATACTGCTATAATGTCGCCCTTTGTCAGAGGCAACACCTGATTCAATGCCCCTGATTTGCCGCCACTAGCTTCTGCTGAACGCCTTAGTACTTTCAGTTGATCGTGTTTCTGCTCTAGTTCTGCTAATAAATGTGGTGTGCTATCACTGCTGTGATCGTCAATAATCCACACTTCATATTGCCCACCTGGATATTCCAGATTACAAAGATTTTTGACTAATTTTGCAATTACTGCTTCCTCATTTTTCGCAGCTACTAACACAGATACAAAGGGCAAATCTCCCTGTATTTCTTTTGGATGGCGACGGGATTTAGTAAACACTACCACCAAAGCATGGAATCCTAGAATGGTGGTCAGTCCTAGAATAAATATAGAAGCCCAAGAAACTAAATGTAGAGCGATCGTCCCACTCCAGACAACGGTTAAGACTATAGCTGCCTTACGTCTACGACCTTGAAACCGGGATGGTAGAGACATAGAATCTGTCTCTAACACTGACTCCTCATCTACTGATAGGTCAGACAACAAGGAGTTGAGCGGATCAAGCTCTTGATAAGAATCTTCTTCGGGCCAGGAATTCGCTGGCATAGGTTAGGTTGCTTGATTCAAAAACCAGTATTTGTCTACAGTTAGTAATTTTACGGACAAATATCCCTAAGCTACTTTTTCCGATTTTAATCGGAATGGGCAAACTGCAATACCCGCTATCCCTAAGCCAAAAGCTGCTGGGACTACTTTTGTTGTCACTGTCACCCTGTGTAATTACTTAGCAAGAACCAGGTTTGCGACTCTTATACAGAGGCTTAATTCCTTTGATACCCACTTGGGCAGGAAGCTTGTAGAGTTGGACTTTCTCTAAGGAGAACTCCCGTTTAAGCAAAGTTATATCAAGGTAACAGCAGCTTGTTGTTGGGAGAAACAGCAATAATAACATCCACAACTTTAATAGTGAGGATTTTTCATGTTATGTTATTGCGCCCAGCTGCGAGCAAAGTTAATGCAGCCTTATTGTAACCGAAATTTTAATATTTCTTAGCAGTAACTTCATTTATTGGGCATGGGGCATTGGGCATGGGGTATTGGGTATGAAGAAGAGACAAAGTAGACAAAGAAGAGGGACAGACTTGGAAGAGACTTGTTCAATAATTCCCCCTTGTCTCCCCTGCTCCCCTGCTTCCCCGACTCTCACTATGTGCTTTAGGCACATCTTTTGGGAACACTACTAATATCCACTGATATCCATAGTTGCCAACTAACTTAAGGAATATTTAACAATGTCTATTGAGCAACTCCAGCCTGCTAATCAACAACAAGCTAGTGTTTACTTACCTTACGTCCAGGGTACTAAGCGCAATTTCTTACCCTATGCCATCAGTCTTTATCAAAAAGGGGTCTTAGAAGGACACCGAAAGATAGAGGCTAGTGAACATATACCCTTTGTCGCCTCTTGGAATGTTGCTACTTTACCCTCAGACTTAACCCGTTGCCGAATTCAGTTTGATGGCAACGCAGACCTGAGTTACGAACTGATGATGGCTAGTTTCGAGTTTATTAATTTTTTAATTGAAGTTATGGACAACTATAAACGTCATCGCGTAACCGATTTTTCACAACCGTTTTACCGCAAGTTATTGCGTATAGACGATTGATTAAACTCAGCCGGACTTTTGCTAGTTCGGCTCATTTTCAAAATAACTCTGTGTAATTATGAAATTTACCAGCCTCCCTGTTTAAACACATCTTCTTTTTAAGAAGATGTGTTTAAAATCTAATTTGTTACTATAGGAATCCGGTTTGATTTTTGAAAATAGACGTAGGATGTGAGCGCGGAGAGTACGGCATCAAACCCTTGACAAGAGTGCGTTACGAACTCCGTTATAACACAACGCCAGTTGCTACAACGGATAGCGTCGGCGGCAAGCGAGTCTTCTCCTGTCGGAGACGCTACGCGAACGAGCGTCGGGAACCTCCCTTCGGATTCGGGAGTTCGCAATCGACGGGAACCGCCAAGACTGCGACCCCCTCACCGCAACGCACTGGCTCCTCTACAATACCTAATTCTGTTCAAAAATCAAATATTAATCCTATAAGTTTGCCGAATATAAGCCGCAGACAAACGAACTTTTATCTGTTTTTGCAGGTTAGCAAGCTATTGATTATCAGTGGGACTTTGCTGATATATTAGCGACTTTTAGCCACCCAATATTTTCAACACATCTTTTTAGGGAAGATGTCTTTTTTTCTTTTCAAAAGTAAACCAAAACCAGCTACGAGAAAAGTTCCGATAACGTTAGCGGGTTCTGGAATAGAAGTTTCATCAATGGGTACTTTGATTCTTAAATTCGCCAAGGTAGCGTTAGTGATGGTCAAGGATGTTACAGTTGGCGAACCTGGGATATCGGACTGGAAATCAAAGACTGTGGGAGTTAAGTCACCATTGCGATCGCTATATCGCACCCCATATCCAGTTACTTCAAAAGTTCCTTGATACTGTTTGCCGGTATCTGGATCGGTGACATTACCAGTATAGAAGGCTTTTATGAAATTAAATTCATCCTGAACTACTCCTTGAAATTTGGTTCCTGCTAATTGTCCTTGGTATTTATAGGGTGTCAACTGGCCACCAGAGAGAACTGGCGATGTGAGAACACCATCAAATGAGACAAAGGGAATACCTTTAAAGTCAACAAAGTAATGCAGACTTCCGTCAGGGCGTGTTTCTACCTGTAAATAGTTTGACTGGTATACAGGAACATAATTAGGATTATTATTAGTACCTAAATTCCGGTAATAAGTTCCAGTTTCATCCGTATCAATCCGAGTAGTACTGTTATTGAAATTGGGATTGTTTCTAGGAAGTTCGATAGTTCCTGATAATGTGCCAGTGCTTTGAATTGTAATGAATTGAGCAGCAATTGCACTTGCGCCACTTAAAGCGATTGTTACTGCTGCTAAACAACTGCCGCTAACAATTGCACAACCTAGCTTAATCCCTGATGAACTTACTTTCATTAACAATTTGCTCCTGTAATTGCCAATAGAAAACACACCTAATCTGCTGAGATTTATTTCAAATATTTCTCAAGCATGATTTATTATTCCCAACTTTGTGAAGCAAGCTTCATCGGCAATAAAAAGCCTTGTTAATCGCTATTTTTATTCTTGCGTTTGCGGAGCGTATTGGAGAAAATAGCCCAACATCCAAGTTTCTATTACAGAAAACTTTAATCAGAGACTATTCAACACTGTCTTCATCTAAATACCAAAGAATTTGGCTCACTGTCTCTTCATCGTGTATTCAGCTTCCAATCCAATAAAATCAAATATCTTGCCTAGATTGAAGACGATAGACTTTTTATAAGAGTAATTTTTGCAAAAACTCGAATTTACCAACATTTCAAAGCAGGTATAGGGCAATGGTACGATTCAAACCGTGGCAGTGGGCTGTGTTGGCAATCCCGATCGCGTTTATGATTATTTTCTTACTGGTAGCCGCCGGTTCACAAATTCACGCCTGGGGTATTAGTTGGATTTGGGGTGTATTCACCCTTTTACTGGTTGGTTGGCGTTGGCTGTTGGTTAAATGGACTCAACCTGCTGTTAACCAAGTGGAAGCTGTATTAGCCCAAGTTCAAGAACAACTAGAATCGACAGCAGAGGATACAGTAACAGCACCAGTAGGAAGTGATGTCACAAAGCAAGCAGAAATAGCACTCCAAGAGATTCTGCAAGCGGCACAAAGCGATCGCCCCATTTGGGAAGACTGGCCAACTTTTTGGAAGCGATGCCAAGATTTGGTTGTAGCGATCGCTCATATCTACAATCCTCAAATTCAATATCCTCTGCTGAACATCTACGTCCCCCAAGCTTACGGGCTGATTCGCGGAA
This sequence comes from Nostoc sp. DedVER02, assembly GCF_034530675.2. NCBI lineage: Bacteria > Bacillati > Cyanobacteriota > Cyanophyceae > Nostocales > Nostocaceae > Nostoc > Nostoc sp. DedVER02. Next base: position 67,420 of record NZ_JAVRCP020000017.1, on the reverse strand, counting down.
CGGTGGATGATATGGATCAGTGGATGCAAAAATTATCTCCCATCCTCAATCAGGTGACGGTTGGGCAAGCATACCAAGGATACGAAGTCTACCGGAAGTTGGAACCATCGGCTCGAAAATTCTGGAAAGCTTGGAACTGGGCACAGTGGGTATTAAATCCGGTGGCTGCGGTGGCAAAACAAGCTAGTCAGGGTTCTAGTAACCAGGCAACTCAGCAATTATTGGGGAATTTGAGCCAGTTATTCCGAGAAGCTGCTTTGAGAAACTTATGTCGGCAAGCGATCGCACTCTACGGACGCAGTACATTACCAGTTTCAGCAACTGTAGTATCCACACCCACTTTACCCACAGCAAAAACTCAAACACTCAAAGAAATCTTGACTCAAGCTCAACCAGCCGCAGCCGTTGAGCAAAAACCCGTAAATATTCTCCTGGTGGGACGCACAGGTTCAGGAAAAAGTAGCCTGATTAACACCCTATTTCAGGCGGATTTAGCAGCCGTTGATGTTTTACCTAGTACCGATCGCATTCAAAATTATCAATGGCAGACTCAAGGCGGGGAAAGTTTGACGCTTTTGGACACACCTGGTTACGAACAAGTCAACCGTGCCGATCTCCGAAACATAGTGCTTGATTATGCCATAAATGCAGATTTGTTGCTGTTAGTTACCCCTGCCCTCGATCCTTCCTTGCAAATGGATGTAGACTTTTTGCAAGACATCAAAGCAGAAGTTACAGATTTACCAGCGATCGCGATCGTCACTCAAGTAGATCGTCTGCGTCCCATCCGCGAATGGCAACCACCTTATGATTGGGAATGGGGCGATCGCCCAAAAGAAATTGCCATTCGAGAAGCCACTGAGTATCGCGCCAAATTACTGGGAACCTTTTGTAATCTAGTTGTACCTGTGGTTACAGGTGACAGCAAAACAAGCCGAGTTGCTTGGGGAGTAGAAGCGCTATCGTTGGGATTGGTAGATGCGATCGCGCCTACCAAACAACTTCGTCTCGCCCGCTTTTTGCGTAACCTTGAAGCCCGTACCGTCGCCGCAGCCAAAATCATCGACCATTACACCTTTCAGATGGCGACAACACAAGGACTAACTGCATTGCTCAAAAGTCCCGTCCTCCAGTTTGTTTCTACCCTATCAACTGGATCGCCAGCCCTAGCATATATGCTGGCAGAGCAAATTCCCGTGGAACAGTTGCCGATTGTAATTGGCAAACTCCAAATGGCTTATGAGCTTTTCTCGCTCTTGAATACAGTTAACCCGAACCGACTCAACTTTGAATTGCTATCCCTCTGGCCGCTACTGCTGGAAAATTCTACTTCACCCGATCGCAACGCCTGGGCATTTGGTCACGCCCTAGTAGAGTACTGGACTCAAAATCTAACCGTTGAACAACTCCGGAAGCGATTTGAATATTATCTATCGGTTGCAAAATAATTTTATTGGTCATTGGTCATTGGTCATTTGTCATTAATGCCAATAATCAATGACTTGAAATTCCACAATTTGTATTACCCCCTATTGGTGGTTAAGAATATTTACTTAGTAAACGCTGTACTATTTATACTTATAGAGAAGAGATAATAATTATAGAGAAGAGATAATAAATGCAGTAACATTTCGTACTGTTAACATTAAATTTAAGATTACGATTAAGAGTAAGTGTCTGCTGAAGCCTACCCGCCTTACCTAAGCTTTTACATAGACATCCTTTTTTGCGGAGTTATTTATGAAAAATATATTACAAAGATCCATCTCTCAAGAACAGAATTCACATCAAAGCCATAACATCTCGTCTCATAATCGGCTGCTTTTGGTCGTGAAAGATTTGGCTTGTGTGCGGACTATTGAGGAAATTATTGAAATTGTGCGTTTGGCTGCGAGGGATCTGACCAATGCTGATGGAGTAACTTTTGTGTTGCGGGATGGTGAATGTTGCCACTATGTTGATGAAAATGCCATTGGGCCGCTTTGGAAAGGTATGCGTTTTCCGCTCAAGTCTTGCATCTCCGGTTGGGCAATGCTCAATAAACAAGCAGCCATAATTGAGGACATTTACCAAGATGCAAGAATTCCTCTTGATGCATATAAAGTAACTTTTGTCAAAAGTTTAGTGATGGTTCCGATCCGGATTGCCGATCCGTTGGGTGCGATCGGAGCCTACTGGAGTACACAACACTTAGCCACATCTGAAGAAATAGAATTGCTGGAGATTTTAACCGACACTACAGCAGTAGCGATCGCAAACGTTCAACTTTTCCAGAAACTGACAAACCAAAACGCGCTTAAAGACAAATTTATTGCAATGCTAGCTCACGAGTTAAGGAATCCCGTTGCCCCCATCTCGAATGGGGTTCAGCTACTCAAGTTGAAGCTAGGCGAGACTGGTGCAGTCGGAGAAACAGTTTTAAAGATGCAACACCAGATTAAGCACCTCTCGAAATTGATCGATGAGTTACTTGATGTATCATCCATCACTTATGGGAAGATTTCATTAAACCTTGAAAAAGTTAATCTGGTGGAATTGGTTCGCCAGAGCCTCAATGACCATGCACAAGCAATCAAGAGATTAAACCTGAACGTAGTACAAGACCTGCCAAACACGCCTCTGTGGGCTTATGTTGACCCGACGCGATTCTTCCAAATCTTTGGGAACCTTCTTGATAACGCTTTAAAATTTTCCAAGCCAGATGGGACGATCTGGGTGGATTTATCATTTATTCGCGGTGAAAATGGCTCAGGTAGTGTAGCGACCTTATCTGTAAGAGACTTAGGTATAGGGATAGAACCGACAATATTACCAGAACTCTTCGAGCCATTTACCCAAGCCGATCGCAGTTTAGATCGTTCCAGGGGCGGGCTAGGTTTAGGACTCTCGGTAGTAAAAAGTCTTGTCGAACTTCATGGTGGTAATGTCGAAGCCTCAAGTAGAGGGATCAATTTGGGAGCAGAATTTAAAGTAACTCTCCCTGCATGTGAAGAGATTACAACCTTAGATAACGACCCAGAGATTATGGAGGCGGCTAACAAATCGCTGAAGATTTTAGTCATCGAAGATAACGAAGATTCAGCTACAACATTAAAAGCAGTGCTTGAGCATTTCGGGCACGAAGTTTCCCTTGCTAATAATGGAATTTTAGGGGTAGAAACTGCAAGAGAAATTGAGCCTCATATAATTATTTGTGACATCGGGCTTCCCGAAATGGATGGATTCGCTGTTGCAGAGGAACTGAGTAAAGACTCCAAATTTACTGACTCAATTCTGATTGCGCTCACCGGCTACGGTGGCCAGGAGGATAGAGAGCTTGCTCTGAAGTCTGGTTTTAAATGCCACTTGACCAAACCCGTGGACTTTGAAATGCTGACAACAGAAATTGATCGATACTTTCTGGTGAGTGCGTAAACATACGCACTTATAGACATCGCTTTTATCCCATTAAATCATCTGCCGCAGGCTGGCCCGGATAAAAGCGATCGCTCATAATTTCTTCAAAATGATATAAACATTCATTCGGAAAAGTTGAGAGTGGCAAATCTGTTTCTCCCGACGCTAAATCCCTACCGTTTTGATATGATTCCTGAATTACTTCTTCAAGGTAAGGTTTTAGGCTAGAATTTTCGCTCAACAACTTGATAATTTCCCGTCGTTGTACTCTAATTGTTGCTAACCAACTACGACTCCGTTGCTGTGGTTGATATTCCCATTTAAGCAAATGTCCAATTAATATACTAAGACGATTTCTCAATTCTTGGCGTTCCTTTCTTCCCAAAGATTCGATTTCCTCAATTAAATTAGGCAGGTCAAGTTGATTCCATTGACGATGACGCAAAAGGTTAGCCTGTTCTTGAGTCCAACTGTAGAAGTCTGCTTCATAGAAATTTTGCATCAGTTTTTTTGCCGTTTTATTAGCTCTGTAGCATCTACATAATTGAAAAAGTCATAATTCATAATTATGGTCTTTTTAATTACGAATTACGTTAGCGTAGCGGGGCGTAGCCCATTACGAATTACGAATTAAAAAGTTACTACACTCCGAATTGATTCACCTTTATGCATCAATTCAAAAGCATGATTAATTTGCTCAATGGGCATCACATGAGTAATCAAATCATCAATATTTATCTTACCTTCCATATACCAATCAACAATTTTTGGCACATCTGTACGCCCTCTAGCGCCGCCGAATGCTGAACCTTTCCAAACGCGCCCAGTTACTAATTGAAAAGGACGAGTACTGATTTCCTGTCCAGCACCAGCAACACCAATAACCACACTAACGCCCCAACCCTTATGGCAGCATTCTAATGCTTGACGCATTATTTTGACATTACCGATACATTCAAAACTGTAATCAGCACCGCCTTTTGTCAAATCAACCAAATAAGGAACTAAATCACCCTCTACTTCTTTGGGATTAACAAAGTGCGTCATGCCAAACTTTTCTGCCAAAGCGCGTTTGCTGGGATTAATATCCACCCCGACAATCATATTCGCCCCTACCATCCGCGCCCCTTGGATGACATTTAAACCAATACCACCCAAACCGAAAACTACGACATTTGCTCCGGGTTCCACCTTGGCAGTATTGATGACTGCACCAATACCAGTAGTCACGCCACAGCCAATGTAACAAACCTTTTCAAATGGGGCATCTTCCCGAATTTTTGCCAGGGCGATTTCCGGCAACACCGTATAGTTGGCAAAAGTGGATGTACCCATATAATGATGAATCATCTGCCCATCGATACTAAAACGGCTAGTACCATTGGGCATGACACCGCGTGCTTGAGTTAAGCGAATGGCTTGACAGAGATTAGTTTTGAAGCTGAGGCAATATTCGCACTGGCGGCATTCAGGAGTATATAGAGGAATCACACGATCCCCTGGTTTCAAACTAGTGACACCAGCACCTACCTCGACTACGACACCAGCGCCTTCATGTCCTAAAATTGCCGGAAACAAACCTTCAGGATCGTCACCAGATAGGGTAAAAGCATCGGTATGGCAAACCCCGCTGGCTTTCACCTCCACTAACACTTCGCCGGCTTGTGGCCCCGATAAGTGAACAGTTTCAATGGTTAATGGCTTACCTGCACCGTAAGCTACTGCTGCTTTAACTTGCAAGGTCAGTCTCCTATATATTTATTTATTTGCTGAAACACAAGGATTATTTCACTTAAACATAATTGAGGGCATGATACACTTTTGTATCACTTCATCCTATTTACTTAAGGACAGACGATCGCCTCTATAAGGATAAATATTACTCTGTTAAAATATCATTCTCTAGCTAGATTAGTTAAAGGTGGTAACAGCTGTTTTGGCAACGATGTAAACTTGATGTCAGCAGCAACCCCCAAATAATTTGTCCACCCCTAGATTAATACATTATTTTGTTACAGCTTATGAACCCTGCCCTAACTCAAATTGGCGCTCAAATGTCCAACCTGACTGGCGTAAGAGCAATCATGAAGGATATTATCGAGACTTTGCGAGGGGGTGCAGGGCAGCAGTTTATTAATTTGAGTGCTGGTAATCCGTTGATTTTGCCAGAAGTAGAGCAGTTATGGCGAGATTGTACTGCACAGCTTTTAGCTAGCCCAGAATATGGCGAGGTAGTTTGTCGCTACGGCTCAAGTCAGGGCTATGCACCATTTATTGAAGCGATCGCTAATGATTTTAACAAACGCTACGGGTTAAACTTAAGCGATCGCAATATCCTCATCACCCCAGGTAGTCAAACCCTTTACTTCTACGCTGCGAATACCTTTGGTGGCTACACTCCTAGCGGCGAGTTAAAACAAATCGTTTTGCCCCTCAGCCCTGATTACACAGGTTACGGCGGTGTTTGCTTAGTTCCAAAAGCCTTAACTGCCTACAAACCAACTCTCGATATCGATGCAGCCGCCCATAGATTTAAATATCGCCCCGACTTCAGCAAACTTACGATTACAGAAAATACGGGTTGTGTTCTCTTCTCTCGCCCTTGTAATCCCACAGGGAATGTCCTCACTGATGATGAAGTGAAGAAAATTGCGGCCCTGGCTGCACCTCATAATCTCCCTGTGTTAATTGACTCCGCTTATGCGCCTCCCTTCCCAGCACTGAACTTTACCGAAATGACACCAGTATTTGGTGAGAATATCTTACACTGCATGAGTTTATCGAAAGCCGGATTACCAGGAGAAAGGCTTGGTATTGCCATTGGGGATGAAAAATGGATTGAAGTACTTGAGTGTTTTCAGGCAAATATGAGCCTTCATTCTTCACGTTACGGCCAAGCGATCGCAGCTTTTGCAATTAATTCTGGTGCATTAGTAGAAATTTCTCACACCGTCATCCGTCCCTTTTACCAGAATAAGTTTACCGTTTTAGAAACCAGCTTAGAAGAAGCTATGCCCAAGGATTTACCTTGGTTCCTGCATCGCGGTGAAGGAGCAATTTTTGCTTGGTTGTGGTTACAAGATTTACCCATCAGTGATTGGGAATTTTACCAAAAATTAAAGCAAGTCGGTGTGATTATTGTCCCTGGAAGTACCTTCTTCCCTGGTTTAGAAGAAGAATGGGCGCACAAGCATCAATGTTTCCGCGTCAGTCTCACAGGTACAGATGAAGAGATAGCCACTGCCATGCAACGTTTAGCAAAAGTTGCTGAAGAAGTTTATAAAAGTGCGGCGGTGACTGCCTAATTAAGGGCAGAGGAGCAGGGGGAGCAGGGGAAGCAGGGGAGGAAAACTAATGACAAATAACAAATGACAAATGACAAATTAGATGATTGGCTAGAAATTGGTAAGATTGTTGCCCCTCAAGGATTATCTGGAGAATTGCGGGTTTATCCTGTATCTGACTTCCCCGAAAGATTTGAGGTTCCGGGAAAACGTTGGTTGTTGCGTTCAGATGAGGCAGAACCGCAACCAATAGAATTATTGACAGGACGTTATCTCAGTAATAAGAACTTGTATGTAATTAAATTAGCTGGCGTGGAAAATTGCGATCAGGCCGAGGCGTTGCGCGGTTGTAAGTTAATGGTACCAGCAAGCGATCGCCCCCAATTAGGCGAAGATGAATACCATGTCCTCGATCTGATTGGCTTGGAAGTCTTTATGCAAGCATCTGGCGAACTCGTTGGTACGGTGGTAGACATCATCCCCGCCGGTAATGATTTGTTAGAAGTAAAATTACACCCATCTTTTACCACTGACAAAGGACAAATGACAAATGACAAACAACAAAAGACTGTTTTAATTCCATTTGTGGAAGCGATCGCACCAGTTGTAGACTTGAAATCTAATCGCATTGAAATTACGCCGCCGCCTGGATTGTTGGAAATTAATAATTAGGTCACTAACTCCATCGCTTAGGCAACAAATTAAGTCGTCCCTAATGATTAGTTGGATATTAATTTTTTATTTTTGAAAAAATCAAATTCGATTACTATCCTATTAATCAATAGATACTAATCCTGAATGATTTCTAAAAATAAATTAACCTCACAGATGCAGAGAACGCAGAGACAGGAATCGGAGATTTTAAAGATTTATTTAAGATTGTTAGGGTAAGCGTAGCCTGTCGTAGATATAGCTTTCCATGCTGTGCTAAAAGACAAAATTTTAGTCACAAAGGCTGGAAAAAATCATCATGGGTAGATGGTCATAATCGGGAAAAAAAGTATAATTACTTACTGATGAACCCATCCTAATCCTTTTTGTAATGGAGTGTCGAAATGACATTAGCAACGACTCCACAAACAAAGCCTTTAACAGATGAAGAATTACATAAAATAAACGCCTACTGGCGGGCAGCGAACTATCTTTCAGTTGGGCAAATATATCTACTCGATAATCCGCTACTTAGAGAACCGCTAAAGCTGGAACACGTCAAACCCAGGCTTTTGGGCCATTGGGGAACAACCCCAGGGCTGAATTTGATATATGCTCACCTGAATCGAGTCATTAAAAAATATGACCTAAATACAATCTACATTGCTGGCCCTGGTCATGGAGGCCCCGGACTGGTAGCCAACACATACTTAGAAGGTACTTACACTGAGTATTACCATAACATCTCCCAGGATGCTGAAGGAATCGGGAAACTCTTCAAACAATTCTCTTTCCCTGGTGGTATTCCCAGCCACGTTGCACCGGAGACTCCTGGTTCGATCCACGAAGGCGGGGAACTAGGTTATGCCCTCGTTCACGCTTTTGGTGCTGCCTTTGATAACCCTGACTTGATCGTTGCTGCTGTTGTCGGTGACGGTGAAGCCGAAACAGGTGCTTTAGCAACTAGCTGGCATTCCAACAAGTTTCTGAACCCCGTGCATGATGGGGCTGTACTGCCGATTCTGCACCTGAATGGATATAAAATTGCTAATCCAACAGTACTCGCACGGATTAGTCATGAAGAATTAGAAAGCTTATTTGTAGGCTACGGCTACAAACCATACTTTGTCGAAGGTGACGATCCGGCAGATGTCCACCAGCAGATGGCGGCGACTTTAGATATAGCGATCGCCGAAATTCAAAACATCCAAAGAGAAGCCCGCGTACATGGTTTCACCAAACGTCCCCAGTGGCCGATGATTGTCTTAAAAACCCCCAAAGGTTGGACAGGGCCCAAAGAAGTTGATGGCAAAAAAACTGAAGGTTATTGGCGATCGCATCAAGTCCCCTTTGGCAATATCGCCAAACAGCCAGAACACCTGAAACTCCTAGAAGATTGGATGAAGAGTTACAAACCAGAAGAACTCTTCGACGCTAACGGTACACTGATTCCCGAACTCAGAGAACTGGCTCCCAAAGGTCATCGACGCATGGGTGACAATCCCCACGCCAACGGCGGCATTTTGCTGCGCGACTTAAAGATGCCAGACTTTCAAGACTATGCTGTAGATGTTCTCAAACCAGGCCAAGCGATCGCAGAAGCTACTCAAGTTGCAGGAAAATTTCTCCGGGATATCATGCAACTTAACCAAGAAACCCGCAACTTCCGCATCGTCGGCCCCGATGAAACGGTATCGAATCGCTTAGGCGCTGTACTAGAAGTTACAGATCGGGATTGGGTAGCCCAGATTCTCCCAGAAGATGACCATCTTTCTGCCGACGGTCGGGTAATGGAAATTCTCAGCGAAACTAACTGTCAAGGATGGTTAGAAGGCTATCTCCTCACAGGACGGCACGGGTTCTTCTCTTGCTATGAGGCATTTATCCACATCATTGACTCAATGTTCAATCAGCACGCCAAATGGCTGAAAACAACCAGACATATTCCCTGGCGTAGACCGATTGCTTCCCTTAATTACCTACTCACCTCCCACGTTTGGCGGCAAGACCATAACGGTTTCTCTCACCAAGATCCCGGTTTTATCGACCATGTAATCAATAAGAAAGCAGAAATCGTTCGCGTATATTTGCCCCCCGATGCTAATACTCTGCTATCAGTAACTGACCATTGTTTAAGAAGCCGCAACTATGTCAACGTCATCGTTGCCGGCAAGCAACCAGCATTGCAATATCTTGACATGGATGCTGCTATCAAGCACTGTACAAAAGGCATCGGCATTTGGGAATGGGCAAGCAACGATCAAGGCGGCGAACCAGATGTAGTAATGGCTTGTGCTGGGGATATTCCCACCTTGGAAACCTTAGCGGCTGTGGACATTCTGCGTCAGCACTTCCCCGACTTAAAAGTGCGGGTAGTGAACGTAGTCGATTTGATGACACTACAACCAAAAAGCGAACATCCCCACGGTTTGAGTGAAAAAGACTTTGACACAATTTTCACCACAGACAAACCGATTATCTTTGCCTTTCATGGCTATCCTTGGCTGATTCATCGTTTAACCTATCGCCAAACTAACCATCGTAACTTGCATGTGCGTGGCTATAAGGAAGAAGGAACTACCACCACTCCCTTTGATATGGTTGTGCTTAACGATCTAGATCGCTTTCACCTAGTAATGGACGTAATTGCTCGTGTACCAAAGCTAGGATATAGAGCAGCTTATGTCAAACAAGAACTGCAAGATAAGTTAATCGAACACAAGCACTACATCCAGAAGTACGGCGACGATATGCCGGAAATTCGTGATTGGAAGTGGCCTTATTAACAGAATATAAGGGGAAAGAGGCAGAGTGAAAACTATTCTCTCTGCTTCTCTCTTTTAAAATAAGCTTACCTCGTGTAATACAAGACACTACATTGATTTTGCTAGATGTCCTGTATCTGTGAGCTTAATATTTTAAAGATGTAATGTTGCTTAATGCGATCGCCTACGGTGGGCGGTTACGCCATCGCAAAAACTATTGTTAAATAATTGTAATAATATTTAATATGAGTCTAGGTTGTGTAATTTAGATTAACTATTGCAGAGAAACTCTCTCAGAGTTAGTAAAATGACAAATACTGAGGACGCAACTATTTTATGGATTAGTTACTCTAGAACTGTAGACTATGTTTTCAGTCCTGAGTTATTTCCGTATTTTGCCTCTGAAGGCATAGCAATCAAGACCACGCACACCAAATCCTTCATTAAGAGCTCCCACAAATCATAATGCCTGTGATTGAGAAGAAAAGAACTCGCGATCTGCCCCAAATTAACGAAAGAATTCGCTTCCCGAAAATTCGGGTTATTGATACTGATGGTGCCCAACTGGGAATTATGCCCCCACAGGAAGCACTACAACTAGCAGAAGAGAAAGAGTTAGATTTGGTGCTTATAAGTGACAAAGCTGACCCGCCAGTTTGTCGGATTATGGACTACGGGAAATACAAGTTTGAGCAAGAGAAAAAGGCGCGGGAAGCCCGGAAAAAGCAGCACACGGCTGATGTCAAAGAAGTTAAGATGCGTTACAAAATAGAAGAACACGACTACAATGTGCGTGTTAAGCAAGCAGAGCGCTTCTTGAAAGATGGCGATAAAGTCAAAGCGACTGTGATGTTCCGGGGTCGAGAAATTCAACACAGCGACCTAGCAGAAGATTTGCTCAAGCGAATGGCAACGGATTTGGAGCCTTTTGGTGAGCTTCAACAAGCGCCTAAAAAAGAAGGACGAAACATGATGATGCTTATCTCGCCCAAAAAATAATGCTCTAACTGTTTAATAGACCAAGTTGAAAATCCCCTGGCTAGAAGTCAGGGGTTTTTTCGTTCTTTCTTTGGAAATTGCAGGGGGCAAGGGGCAGGGGGCAGGGGGCAGGGGGCAGGGAGCAGGGGGCAGAAACGTCCAAAGTTTTTAGGTAGTTTAAATTTATCTCAATATAGATAGTCTTGAGGGCTGAGTGGGAAACATAATACTCAGTTGCTCAGGACTTTTGCTATTCCCAGGGAATGGGGGACAAGGGGACAAGGGGACAACAAAGTATAAGTAAGTATTTTCTTCTTCTGCCCCCCTGCTCCTCCGCCCCCCTGCTCTCATTCCGGGGTGATACTACCAGAAAATAAAATTGCATGGAACTGAAAAATCACTGGTTTGCTGTAAATAAAGTTGTTTTACCACGACTATTACAGTGGGTGAATCTCCGACCAGAGGAGAGCGAACGAACTCAGATAATGTTTATTTTTTACACAACGGTGTGTGTAGGATTACGATGGGCAGAAGACAGTACAGTGGCGCTGTTTTTGGATGAATATGGGACTCATTTACTGCCGTGGATGTATATTGCCAGTGCCGTTATGAGTGCAGGACTGGTTTTTTTATACTCTTGGCTGCAAAGGATTTTTCCCTTACGCCGGGTGATTGTGGCGATCGCACCTTGCATGTTGATGCCATTACTACTATTAGTTGTATTACGTTGGGGATCTAATATTTCCTACTTGGTACTGATTTCGGCCTTTCTGCTGCGATTATGGGTAGATGCCCTTTATGTAGTCAATGACCTCAATACCTCCATTGTTGCTAACCAAATATTTAACATTCGCGAGATTAAGCGCACTTACCCACTGGTGAGTAGTGGTCTGTTGGTAGCAGATGTGATTAGTGGCTTTAGTTTGCCTTGGCTAGTACAATACACCTCGCTGAATAAGATCATCTTTATCGCTTCTCTAGTGATTTTATTAGGTTCGGGGATTTTATTGTATTTAACTCATCATTATCGAGCGGCTTTTCCTGAAACCCCACAAAGATTAGTTCCTGAAGAACAAGCTTCACGAGAGCGTTTCATTAAAAGTCCTCTAAAGCGCTATGTTTGGCAATTATTTGCTTTTGTCGGCCTGTTGCAAGTTATTGGCTTGTTAATAGATTTTCAATATCTGCGCGAACTCAAGTCCAATATGAGCGACCGAGAACTCGCCAGTTTCTTGGGTCTTTTTGGTGGCATGTTAGGACTGTGTGAGTTGTTATTGCAGTGGTTTATTTCCAGCCGACTTATTGAACGGATGGGGGTATTTTTCACAGCGACACTTTTACCAATTACCGTAGGTTTTTCATTACCAGGAGTACTGGTATTGTTGTATTTAATTCCATCTATCCAATCGCAAAGCTTTTTCTGGGGTCTGATACTTGTCAAATTCTGCGATGAACTTCTGCGCTATACCTTTGTGATGAGTAGCGGCCCTATCCTGTACCAACCAATTCCAGAATCAATTCGCAGCCGGATGCAGACTTTATCAGGCGGGACTGCCGAAGCGATCGCTACAGGTTTGACAGGAGCGCTAATTTTTGCAACTCTATTGTTTTGTGGGCACTTTGTACCCGTATCCCTGCAAAAGTGGGTGTTAGTAGCAGAAACAATGCTGATAGCTGCCACTTGTTTAAAAGTAGTTTGGGAATTGCGATCGCGCTACGTTGAACTGTTAGTCTTGAGTGTGGCACGAGGCCACTTGAGTGCAAGCAATGTCGGCTTACGATTTTTCAAGCAAGGTGTAGTCAAAGCCTTAGAAGAAAAAGGTAGCGAGGCGGATAAACGCTCTTGCATTGAACTTTTAGCTCAAATTGATTCCCTTGGAGCTACGGAAGTCTTAGCACCTCTATTACTCAAGTTAACCCCAGATTTGCAGCGTCAAAGTTTAGAAGTGATGCTGACAGCCGGTGCAAATCCCGCTTATCTATCCGCCATCCGTCCTTTGTTAGAACAACCCCAAGAAACTAACCCCGAAGTTTTCGCCCTAGCGCTACGCTACGTTTGGCTAGCTGAACCAAATCCCAATTTAAGTATTTTAGAAGAATATCTGAACCCCCGCCAAAACTCACTCATCCGCGCTACCGCCGCCGCCTTAGTCTTACGCCAGGGAACGCCCATGCAAAAGGTAGCAGCTACCCAAACCATGCGCCGGATGTTGACTCATAAGCAAGAACGGGAACGGGTGAATGGAGTCAGAGCGCTTAGAGAAGCAGTTTATTTGCAGGCGTTACGGATTCACATCCCAAATTTATTACAAGATGAGTCATTACGGGTGCGCTGTGCTGTATTAGAAATGATTTCAGCAACTCATTTAGAAGAATATTATTCGGCACTGATTGCAGCACTTTATTACAAATCAACTCGTACTACAGCAATGTCAGCCCTAGTGCGGCTAGAAAATGAAGCTATAGAGATGCTATTACGGTTAGCTACTAATATTTACAAACCAGAAGTAGTGCGAATGTACGCTTGGCGTACTATTGCTCAAATTGGTACTCAGGAAGCATTAGAGACGTTATGGGAAAACTTAGAGACATCTTGGGGTATAACCAGGGATCATATTCTTCGTAGCTTACTAAAAATACATAAACAACCAGCAATCAAAGGTTTAGTAGATCGGTTTTATGAAAGTCGGGTAGAAAATTTAATAGAACAGGAATTAAAGTTTTTAGGCGAGATTTACGCCGCATATATTGACTTAAAAACATTAGATGACAAAGAAAATTATCAATCACGTCAGAGGGTTGTGATTGTTTCTGAGTTACTGCAACGCGCCCTTTTAGAACTGGAATTGGATGTCAAGGAGCGGCTGTTACTATTACTGAGACTGCTTTACTCGCCAGAAAAGATGCAAGCAGCAGCATTTAATTTGCGATCGCTCTCAGTGGTAAACTTAGCGCGAGGGTTAGAAATCCTAGAACATACCATAACTTTGTCCTCAAAGTCTTTGTTACTGAATATTTTAGATAACCGACCGCAGTCAGAAAAATTACAATATCTTGTAGAAGCTAAGATCGTAGATTATGAGAATATGGTAGTTAGCGATCGCCTCCACAGATTGCTGATGTTGGGTAACTTCCTTTCTGATTGGTGTCTAGCTTGCTGTTTCCATTTTGCTCAAGTAACTCGCATCAGATTGACAAGTTCTGAAATTTTAGTGAGTTTGCGTCATCCAACTGGTTTTGTTAGAGAAGCTGCGATCGCATACTTGAATATGGTTTCACATCGCGTTCTCTTGCAAATCTTACCCCAGCTACAAAAAGATCCACACCCGTTGGTGGCCGCTCAAGTTAAAGAATTGCTCGAAAAATACCAATTCAAAAATTGACTAGGGATTGGGAATTGGGAATTGGGAATTGGGAATTGGGAATTGGCTTTGAGTATAGTTATTCTTCTTGTCCCCCTGCTCCTCTGCTCCCCTGCCCCCTGCCCCCTGCCCCCTGCTCCCTGCCCCCTTGCCTCTTCCCCAGTCCCTAGTCCCTTGCTATAACTTGTAAAGTGGAATAGGAAGTCAAAGAGAGCATCAAGAATACCATGTACGTACTAATAGGTGGAGCCGGCTTAGTGGGCTTAAGTTTAGCCCAAAAACTGGTAGAACTAGGACATACTGTTGCCGTAATTGACATCGATCCTGTCGCTTGTCGCTATGCCCGCGAACAAGTAGGAGCGATGGCTTTTGAAGGCAGCGCTGTAAGTACAGAAGTATTGTTAGAAGCTGGGATTCGCAAAGCTGGTTCCTTAGCAGCTGTATTGAGAAGTGATGCCTTAAACTTAGCAATGATAACTCTTGCTAAACACTACGGTGTCACCCATATTTTGAGCCGGATGCGCCACCCCGACTTTGCCGAACCACTGCGGATAGCCGGAGCCAATCATATTATCAGTACTGTTGAACTATCAGTTTCAACAATGGTGAATGCCATTGAGTATCCCCAAGTGGAATCAATGATGCATTTTGAGCAAGGACAGATTGAGGTTTTGAAACTTGCCATTCCCAACAATTGCTATGTTGCTGGGCGTAGTGTTGCCGAAATCGCTCAGGATGCCCGATTTCCTAGTGGTTCGCTAATTATTGGTTATCAATCCCATCCCCACGAAGATTTGATGATTCCTAACGGCAGTACAATACTGGAACCTTATTCAACAGTATTGATTGTGACTAAACCAGGATCTTTACATCAAGTCATTGATTTTATTGAACAAAGATGTTGAGCGCAGTCCCTACCGAAAGTTTTTATTGGGTGGGATTAGCTACACAGGGTTAAAAAATGGGGTGTAAATAGTTTTGATGAAACCGTATCTATATATTTTAGCGATCGCTGTTATTTTTCTGGCATCTTGTCAATCAACGAATATTCCACCCAAGTCACAACCCGATGCAATTCAAGCAACCCCAGTTCAAAAAGTAGTGACGCTAGATAAAAATTTTAAGATAGCAAGCGGTCAAACTGTTTATGTCCCCGTCTATTCCCATATCTATCATCACAATAAGCAAGAGATTTTCGAGTTAGCAGTTACCCTCAGCGTTCGGAATACAGATATGACCAATCCCATCGTTATTACTGCTGTGCGCTACTATAACTCAGAGGGAAAATTAGTTAAACAATATTTAGAGCGCCCTATTCAACTTGATGCCCTAGCTTCTACAGATTTTTTTATAAATAGAAATGATACCAGTGGAGGTTTAGGCGCAAACTTTATTGTCGAGTGGGTGGCTCAAACCGAAATATCTGAACCTATAGTGGAGGCAGTCATGATTGGTACTGACTTTCAGCAAGGAATTTCTTTTATCAGTCCTGGTAGAGTGATTAAAAGTCAAAATAATGATAAGCGATCGCCTTCGTAATTCGTAATTCGTAATTCGTAATTCGTAATTCGTAATTCGTAATTAGGGACTTCCAAGAAATAAATTATCCAATTTCACCGCATCAAAACGATTTTTTTTCCCCTGCTCCCTGCCCCCTCGCCTAAAAGCGATGGGATATTTTTTTATTTGGAAGTCCCTTAAGTTTTTCTCGTTTCCATACAGATTGTGGGAATACATTCATTGAGCCTTTGACTCAATATTTAACACGAGGCAGCAGATTTTAATCAATCAGCCAAAGCTCAAAGGTTGACTCACAAAGCTCAGAGGTTCACCCACGAAGCCCAGACTATCCCAATCCCCAATCCCCAATCCCCAATATTAATCATCATCTAATTTCAGCAATTGTTCATCAAGAGTTTGTATCCGTCCGCGTACAATTTCTTCTGAGAGAATTCGCTTCCGCATCGCCTCATTGAGCGCTCCTTTTTCTGCCAAAAGTAAACGGCGGCGAATGGCATCAAGTTTAGCACTGTTGCCAGTTTTGCCATCCACATCATCAGGACGACGATTATAAAGTTCTCGCAGTATCTTTTCTGCGCTGGCAATTCGCACTTGATAAACTGAACGCATCTCTTCATAAACGGCTTTTGGTAACACCCCTGATTTCAACAAACTATCTAATTCATCTTGTGCTGCCTTACCTGTCATCAACTGGGCTTGTAACTCTTCAACCTGTTGTTGAACTTCGGAAAATTTAGATAATTTTAAGCGTTTTACCACCCAAGGCAAACTTAAACCCTGTCCCACTAACGACACCAGCACACAGCCAAAGACTATAGCTATCAGGACTTCTCGCCCTGGCAGTGTTGTAGGTAAACTCAATGCCAGAGCCATTGAAAGTGAACCTTTGATATTGCCTAAAAACAGTAAATGTTGCCAGCGCAACGGAATTGGGCGGTCAATCCAACGAACCAATGCTAGTAACGGATAAACTGTAAGAATTCGCCCGACTTGAAAAGCCAAAACTGCAAGTAGAATTGCAGGTAAAGTTTTCCAGAGCGTTACCAAGTCTATTTCTACACCAATCAACAGAAAAATAAACGTGTTGACAGTAAAACTGGCATATTCCCAGAAACTCAACAAAGTGATGCGGCTAGAAGCAGAAGTATTGCGAGAAAGCCCTAAATTCCCGAAAATTAATCCCGCGACAACTACAGCCACAGCACCTGATACACCGAGAAATTGCCCAACCTGAAAAGTTCCTAATGCAACCGCAACTGTCAGTAAAAGGCTGCTAAGAGCATCATCTAAACGGGCGAATATAGGTATACTCAAGTAGCCCAAGACTAGCCCCACAACGCAGCCTCCTAGAGAGATAACTAGCAGTTGTTGGATTCCCTCTATAAATGTGAGCGAACCTGTTGAATATACTTGCACAATTAGGTTGAACATAACCAGGGCAGCAGCATCGTTAAATAGGGTTTCTCCTTCAACGATGGTGGAAAGACGCGAGGGTACTGGTATTTCCTTAAAGACGGCAATCATTGAAACTGTATCAGTGTTTGCCAGCATTACTCCTACAAATAAGGCAGGTATCCAACTTAGTCCCAGCCCAAATTTCAACAGTACTGCAATAATCGCGCTAGAAAGCACAGCCCCTGGCCCAGCAAGTAGAGCAATTGGTTTAAAGGTGCTGCGTAGGCGGCTGACATCTGTATTAATACCAGCTTCAAAGAGGAGAATTGGCAGGAAAAGCTCCAAAACAAGGATTGGATTTAAACCAATCGGACGAGATACTAGCTCAGTGATGGGCAAACCTGCTAAAACTAAACCCACAACATAAGGAATTCTCAACCGCCGGGATAGCAGAGCTACACCTGTAGCCAGGAGCAAGAGAATAATTGAAACTTTGACTAATTCGGTAACATCCACTATTACAATCTAAAGCGATTTGGACTTCACTGATAGATTCTCACGTTACTGCTGCCAAATTAGCAACTTTAGGAAACTCCAAAAAATAAATTATCCAATTTCTGAATTTCACTATGACTTTCCCTGCCCCCTGCCCTTAAAGCATACCCCTTTGGGGATCTTGCTATGGGTAGCGTCCCGCAAGGATGGGATATTTTTTATTTAGAAGTCCCTTATTAGCCAAGACCTTCCTCCTAAATGCTCGGTTAACTGTAAAATCTTCATTCTCTGCTAACTAAAGTCTTACGTTGAGCCGATGTCATCTGAAAAATAGTCAGATGAGAATCAATGCAAAATTATACCAGGAATATGTTTATGGTGCTTGAATCAGCGATCGCCCGGGAAGTCATTACAAATAATCTCAAGCCGTTCCTGCTGGTACTTTTGGTATCTTTAGGTGTGCCTACATTACCAAGAATTTGTCAAGTCTGGTAGGTTAAATAAGGAATTAGGATCTATGCTTCATCTACCCATGATAAACAAAAATCTCATCAAATATACTTCGAGAATCCCTTTGCATTCTCCTTGGGTTATTATCACTATTTTTTCTGTTCTTGGTTTAATAGGTATTCTCAACCATTCGATGTGGCGAGATGAACTAAATCCCTGGCTGATTGTCAGAGATAGTAAATCTTTTGAAGATTTAATTGCAAATATTCATTATGAAGGTCATCCTGTTTTATGGTATTTTTCTTTAGCAATTTTGAGAAAAATAGTAGATAATCCTATTATTATGCAAATCTTTCATTTATTAATTACAGTTACTTCAGTTGCTCTATTTTGTCTATATAGTCCTTTTAATTATAAACAAAAATTTTTGTTTTCATTTGGTTTTTTTCCTTTTTCCGAATATCTTTTAATTTCTCGTAATTATGCCTTTAGTATGTTGTTCATTTTTACATTTTGTACAATTTTTAACTCAAGAAAAAAAACTTATGCTTATTTAGCAATTTTATTGGGTTTACTAGCCAATAGTAGCGCTTATGGTTTACTTGTATCATTTTCTTTAGCATTGACCTTGCTAGCTGAATTTTGTTTTGATAGAGAACATTGCCAGCAATATATTAGTCAAAGCCAAAAATACGATTTATATTTAAGTCTTGTAATTATCATATTTTCTTTTCTTATATCTGTTTATATTCTTACTCCTCCAATAGATAGTTATCTTCATGGTGGGTTGAATAATGGTTGGATAGTTCAATTAGATATTCGTCATTTATTGAGAAGTATAGGTAGAATATTTGGTAGTTATTTATTAATTATTCCTGCACACAAAAAATGGATTGATTTAATTATTTGTGCGGTAATTACTCTATTTATTTTAGTTTTAACTTCGCTTAAATTGTTTAGAAAGCCAGTTCCTCTATTTTTATATATTGTAGGTAATTGTGTAATATTTACCTTTACATACCTGAGATTCCTGGGTGTACCTCGGCATTTTGGACATTTTTATTTAGTTTTTATAGCGGCTCTTTGGTTGGCGAGTTATTATCAAGAATCTCCGGTTTTATTGAATAAGTTTTCTATTTATCCAAATTCAGTTAGATTTGTTCATACATGGCATCATCTCGTTTTTATGCTGATTCTTTATATACAGTTTGCAGGAGGCATTTCTAGTTTTTCAAGAGATTTAATAGTCCCATTATCGGCTAGTCGGGAAACATCTCAATATATTCAAAAATCTGGATTAAGTCATGAATTGATTGTTGCCAGCAGAGATGCAAATATGGCTCCATTGTCGGGTTATTTACATCGAAAGTTTTACTATCCTGAGCTTAAACAGATGGGAAGCTTTACACTATTTAAAAAAGGTCGCACAGATGTTAAACAGGATGAGATATTAAGCCAAATTAATTATCTACTCAAAAATCAAGATGAACAAAAGAAAATTTTGCTGATTTTAAACAAAAAATTGAATGTCGAGCGCAATGATTTGAAGATTGTTCCGATCAAAGATTTTAAGAGAAGCTGGTTAAATGATGAACGATATTATCTTTATTGGGTAGATAAAGCATAAAGTAGAGAAAGAAAGGTGCGTTACGCTGACGTGACAAAGCTAAATTGTTGCAATCATGGCGATGCCTACAATTCTTGCTAGCCAACCCATTTGTTACTTCGGCATACTCATTTGTTACTTCGGCGTACCCATTTGTTACTTCGGCGTACCCATTTGTTATTTCGGCATACTCATTTGTTATTTCGGCGTATTCATAACGCACCCTACGAAACTACTAGAATTGAAACCTATACTGGTCATAGTTGTGTCTACACAGTAGGCTTCACAGCAGGAAGAAGGGGCCATTTCTCCCTGCCCTCTGCCTCTTCGTTAATCCCCTTGCGGATGTTCATCCCACAAGGTTGTTATTTCCCGTAAACTCTGATGATTGCCATTACCCAAAATCAGATGATCTAGTACCGGAATGCCCAAAAGCTGCGCCCCTGCTAACAACTGGCGCGTTAATTCTATATCTTCCTGGCTGGGTTCAAGGTTCCCAGAAGGATGGTTGTGGGCAACTATTACCCGCGTTGCGCCTTGACGAATAACTTCCCGAAAAATATCACGGGGAGAAGCTAAGGTTTCGGTTGCTGTGCCAATGGTAATTACTTGTGTACCCAATAAACGATTCTTGACATCTAATAACACCACTGCAAAACGTTCTTGTGTCTGCCACATCAAATCTTGACTAAGGGTAGCAGCAGCAGCAAGTGGGCTATCAATCAATGTGCCATCATTGGGTCGAGATTGAAAGGCGCGTTTACCCAATTCAATTGCTGCTAGAATACTTGTCGCTTTTGCCGGGCCAACACCAGAAATTTGCATCAACTCTGCGGGGCTAACTTCTCGGAGAGTTGCCAAAGGATCGCGTTGATGTTTGCCTAATTCGCTCAAGATATATTGTCCCAAACCCACGGCAGACAGTTTCCCTGGCCCTTGACCAGTGCCTAGAAGAATTGCGATTAACTCTGCTGTGGCTAAAATTTTGGCTCCATGCGTCATTAATCGCTCACGCGGACGCTCATTTGTAGGTAGGTCGGCAATTCTGAGGCAATAGGTCATAAACTAAGAAAATTGTCACCACACATCCAACTATCCTTATTTATCCCTTGTTTGCTTCCCAAATCATATTTATTTGAGAAAATCTTTAATTTTAGTAAGTTTGTGTGGGTAATTTCATTTGCAACTTTCCCAGGGAATACTGAAAATAATATGATTTAGAGCGATGCCTACGGCGTAAACTACGTGATGTTTGACGATCTATTCAACAATTTTAAAGGTTTTATTGACTCTAAAATTCAAGAAGTCGGTAACGATTTGCAAAAGCGCTTCGGCATTCCCGAACCCGCAGAGCCATTTGTGGTGATTCGTCGATTCACACCTGCCGATTCCACAGTGACAAAGGGAGGCATTGCAATTGTTGGAGAAAGCTTGCAAATTGAAGCTTATGACGATAAGGCCCAGTCGTTGTTGACTAGTACAGATCCTTTGCGAAATGTCATATTGTTTGAAGTTGCAGAACCCGATATCCAAGAGTGTGTTCTTAGTTGTCAATTTAACGCGAAAGCGCTAAACACAGAAAAACCAATTAAAGTCAGCTTAGGTTTACGTAGACCAGGACAATGGGGCGCTATGACGACAACCTCATGGTCTACAGGAGTTTCACTAACAGAAGATTTTCAGCCTTACGAAGCACGCGCCCATTTTAAAAAAGAAGCGGATGCTGCTAAAATCCAAATCAGTGTGCAATTTGAAAGTAGTGGCATTCTTCAGATTAGAGATATTGAATTGCTGCAAGCGTCCGTAAAGTCGCAATCATGAGTAATATCTGAAATTTGAGTAGTTAGCAATGGGCGTAGTTTACCACGGTAGCCATTGCGTCTACACCAGCAACTTAAACCCCTTCATTTCCCTAATTATTGATGCATTTGCGTTGCTTTGAGCATGTGGTAGGTAATAATTAGCTGAGTCAGAGCAAGAGGGTAACTTTGCAATGTCTCCCCAGTTGTACCAGCAATTTTACCCAGTTCGGGATTACTTTCGCGATCGCAAATACTTCGTAAATGAGGCATATCAGAACAAATAATATGCTCTAGCTTATTCACCTGTTCTAAGGTGGCATGACCATCAACTTCTAGGACATCTACCGGCTTACACATATCCCTGTCAAGCCCCAGGCGGATGGCTGAGTCAGAATTACCATAGCCAGAATTGGTAATTACGGTGAAATCTGGATGGGGAATTGTCGGACGCAGTACCAATCTGACATTTAAATGTCCATTGGTTTCATCATCTTCATCAGTCGGTGGATAGAAACTAATGACTATATCAGACCATTGCCGTTGCGGACGGATAAATTGGGCTGAGTCTGGTTCGCGTTTTTCTAGTTCTGCTAGCACCTGTTCAGGTGTGTAGCCCCGCTTTTGGGTATCTCGCTTGACTTTCCACTTAGCACGTAACTCTTCAGGAGGTGCAAGGTAGACTTTAACATCATAAGAATCACGGGCGGCACGAGTAGAATAACCAAGTAATCCTTCGATAATCACGAATTTACTGGGCTTGATATAATGCGGTGCTTCGAATGTGCCTGTTTTGTGACTATAAACTGGCTTGAGAATTGGTTGTCCTGTGCGTAGCAACGACAAATGTTGCTGCATAATATCTAAGTGGTTGCAGTCGGGATGGAGAGCAGTGATCCCAATTTCTGCACGTTGTTGGCGATCGTAACGGTGGTAATCATCTGTGCAGATGATTGTGACATTTTCTGGGCCAAGTGCCTGAGCGATTCCTCGCGTTAGTGTTGTTTTACCAGCAGCGCTGTCACCCACAATACCAAGAATTATTGGACGGCTCATCATACCTCCCAGAATATAAGTAATGTTTATTAATAGAATTTCCCTACAATAGTTTTTATTCTAGAAGGGTTTAGGCAAGTAACTCAAGCAAAGCCTTGGTATGCAATATCTCTACATATAAAATATCTATGCGCTGGTTTATTGCATAGTAGTTGCAATCTAACTAAGTAGGTCGATGTAATTAAAACTAACTAGTGCGGGCTGTCCTTTGTCATTGGTCATTGATAACAGTTTGAAGCCTGTGTACGTTTTGTAATATAGTTAGATTTATTTCCGTCCACTTACTTGAATCTACATAGCTGATAGAGTCATTTGTTTCACTCTGGCAATAAAAATCGGTCAGGTTGACCTACCATACCTGACCTAAGATCGTCTTTCACTGAGCGGTATCAAGATTAAACTAGAGCGTACACTTTTGCTTCCCAAGGAAAGATACCTTCTCTGCCTACCCATTCGGATGGAACTATCCGCTCTTGAGTAATTTCCTTCCACTGCTTGCCAATTGGGGTTGCAGGCCAATTCGGAACTCTGTACTCAGAACCAGGAGGAGTGCCGTAGTCAGAGAAATTTGCCACTACAACTACTAATCGATCGGCTTTATTACCACGCTGCCACACTAGAACTCGTTTACCATCATTAAAGTCAACATGAATAAATTTAGTATCATTTACAGCTAAAGCTTCGTAAGTCTTACGCAAGCGAACCAACCTCGCAACGTATTGGAATATGCGTTGCCGCCAATCATCTTTTACACGGCTATAGTTAACTGGGTCAATCTGCTTATGATCGTCTGTTGTAGGCAAATCTTGCCGATCGGCAAATTCGTCTCCGGCAAGAATCATGGGAATTCCTACAGAGGTAAGCAGGGAAACAAATGCTAACTTAATGCGCGGTTCAGTATCAGCAATTCCATTACTAACCAGGTAGCTGAAGAAACGCTCGTTACCATAACCGCCAACATCATGGGAAGTTATATAGTTTACCGCTTGAGAACCGTCTGTAAAACCTAAGTTGCGGCAATCAATTAGTTTGCGGATGCTCCATTCAAAGCTGGGTTCATCCCAGGCATTCTTACCTAAAATCACTTGTCGGATGATTTGCTTGAACTTTTCATTCCAAAGTCCATCCAGACGATTTTGTTGGATAAGAGATAGCGGTACACTCAACTCTTCGCCAACTACGAGGAAGCGATCGCCGCTTCCGCCTCTTTTGTCCCAAAGGGTGCGGGCAAAATCCTTAAATTCTTGCAAAAAGTCATAGTTGGCAATATTGTTCACGCTATCCAAGCGCAGACCATCAACTCGATAGTATTCCAACCAGTGGGCAATATGGACTTTTAAATATTCACGGGCTGGTACAAGCCAGGACTTTTGCCCAGTAATGGGATTATAGCCCTCTACCCAATAGTTGTACTTGAATAAATCCCCACCAAAACCATCTCTTGACCCTTGTTCGGGATCGCCACTGGCCCATTTGATGTAGAATTCCAAAAAATTAACGTTATGGTAAGGGTTATTCCGTGAGAATGCCATTACTACATCGACAAAAAAGCGCAACCCTTGTTGATGGCAGGCTTTGATCAGATTAGCTAAATCAGTCGAAGCAGTAGGTGCTGACTGGCTATCTGGGCGGCCTAAGTCAAAATCTGCTGCAAAATAATTTGCTGTACCATAACCCCAATTGAGATTATCATCACTGTCTTCTGGTGGCAGAAGTTCTAAGGCGTTGATTCCCAGTTCCACAAGATGAGCGCGATTCTTCAAGGCGGTGATCATGGGGAAAGTCGGAGCGATCGCTTCTGGTATCAATAGTGCAAGTACATCACGAAATGTCCCGACTCCTTCTTCAATCAATCCATTTGAGTTGATCTTTGTCCATCGGGTTGGTAATTCATAAATCACCAGTTGATTATTAGTTGGCAGCGTATCTAAAGGAGCATCGCCTTCCCAATTTACAGTTTGCCCTTGAGGATCGCAGGGAATCAGCGTCCCATTTTGATAAAGCACGACGCTTGCCGGATCGAAGCTATTAACGCCTCCCGATTCTGACGGCGTTGGTGCAGGAAAACGTCGATCTACAGTCGTCGCTGTTGGATCTGTGCAGTAGAGAATTTGGTTAATATTAGCAGAGCTATAAGGGTCTGAGTTGCGAACTTTAAACCAGTAAAAGTAAACTTGTCCTTCAACTAAACCAGACTCTTGAGCCGAAACTTCCCACAATTCTGGAAATTCTGCTGATTGACGAAGCGGAATTTCTCTAAATTGAGCTAATCTGTCTGGGCTTTCGGGAGTAGTGTTACCAATGTAGAGAGTAGGAGCTAGTTCTGAAGCACCGACACGCCATAAGACAAAATGAGTCTTTTTGCGGGTTAATAGATCGATAGGCATTACAAAAACCTCTAGGTCATCAAAGTTCAGCTATGAAGTTCTTACACAACAGTTGAGCCTTATTCCAGACGACGGGTTGAGTATTTTGCTGTTAAGTTTAGCCAAAAAAGTAACAAATGTTATGACAACTCAAACACTAGGATTAAAACAAAACCTTTATGACTATTTACTATCAGTGTCTCTACAAGAACCAGAGATTTTAACCCAACTGAGGCAAGAAACAGCCCAGCATCCAGTAGGTAGAATGCAAATTGCTCCTGAACAAGGGCAATTTTTGGCGTTACTAGTACAGTTGCTAAGAGCTAAGAAAACTTTGGAAATTGGGGTATTTACAGGTTATAGTTCTCTGGTGGTGGCATTGGCGTTACCAAGGGACGGGAAAGTGGTAGCCTGTGATGTAAGTGAGGAATTTACAGCGATCGCTCGGCGTTATTGGCAGCAAGCTGGAGTGGAGGATAAAATTCAACTGCACATTGCCCCAGCTTTGGAGACTTTGGATCGGTTACTGGCAATAGGAGAGGCAGAAAGTTTTGATTTTGCTTTCATCGATGCAGACAAAAGCAACTATGATGCTTATTATGAGCGATCGCTGCAATTAGTGCGAAGAGGGGGACTGATTGCGATCGATAATGTCCTCTGGTCAGGTAGGGTTGCCGATCCCCAAGTGCAGGATAATAGAACTAAAAGGATTCGTGCTTTTAATCAAAAGCTGTATCAAGACGAGCGAGTGAATCTTAGTTTAGTAGCGATCGCAGATGGCTTGACTCTGGCATTAAAGAAGTAGTGTCTTGAAATCCTCATTTATCGATTTGTTAACAACGCAAAAACTGCCGTGGTATCACTTTTACAAAAAAATAGTGGTTGCATAAGTTACCTTTGGAAAAAAGATCGTTTATAATAACTGACTTTTACCCTGATTCATTTTCTTTATCTGCAAATTAATCAGGGTGAGCAAAATTACATCCATACATATTTATTTTTCCTTTTTTAAATATTTATTCAGTTGTATATTATTAATAGGCCAAAGTAGATATATTTATCTACTAATTGTTTAACCTTTAGTATCCGTGGAAGATATTCTGCAAGCAGTAGAAAGAATTTTGCCAGATAAGCCTCTTGCTTCCATTCAGTGCTTTGTACTTTCTCAATCGTGGTTGGGCAAAACTTACGGTGAAATGGCAGAGGAATCAGGCTACCGTGACAATTATATTAAGGAAGTTGGCTCTGAGTTGTGGCAAGACCTTTCCATCGCCTTGGGAAAAAAAATCACAAAAAAAAACCTACATTTAGCCTTGAAGAAATACGTGCAAGACAAAATAGGCGAACCAGAAAATCAGAGCCAACAACAGTTCAGTGAAGAATCTAGCTTAGAAATAGTTTCTCCAGACTTTTTTCCAATTAGCAAGATTGAATTTCCTAGTGGCCCCGTACCACTGGGTTCTCCTCTTTACATTAATCGCCCTCCCCTGGAAGAAGTTGCTTGTAAAGAGATTTTATACCCTGGTTGCTTAATCCGAATCAAAGCACCTAGAAAAACAGGAAAAAGTTCATTGCTCAACCGGATGATTGCTTCTGCTAGAGAACAAGGTTATCAAATTGTTTATCTGGACTTTCAAGAAGCCGATGAAGACGTATTTGCTTGTCTTGATAAATTTTTGCGTTGGTTTTGTATTAATGTTAGCAGACAGTTAAATCTTCTTCCCTCTCTAGATGATTTTTGGGATATAGAAATGGGTAGCAAAGTAAGCTGCAAAATCTATTTTGAAGCGTATTTGCTGCAATATATTGATGGTAGTCCTCTCGTTTTGGCTTTGAATGAAGTCCATCGAGTTTTTGAACATCCCAATATTGCCCAAGATTTTCTGCCAATGCTGCGATTTTGGCACGAACAAGCAAAACAGGATGAAATCTGGCAAAAACTACGGATGGTGGTAGTTCACACCACAGAAATATATATTCCACTTAAACTCAATCAATCGCCTTTCAATGTCGGGATAACAATAACGCTGCCACCGTTTACTCTCAATCAGGTACAAAATTTAGCATTGCGTTATGGACTAAATTGTGCAGCAGGCTCCGAAGGGGCAAAACGCCTTGCACCCTTACAAGCAATGGTGGGAGGACATCCCTATTTGGTAAACCTGGCACTATATCATCTATGTCAGCAGGAAATGACATTAGAGACATTACTAGAAACTGCATCTACACCAGTGGGAATTTACAGTCAGCATTTACGGGAACTTTTGAGCTTACTGCAAAAAGAGCCAGAATTAATGTCAGCGATGCAAGAGGTAATTGCAACCGATGAAAAAGTAGAACTAGATGCGATCGCTGCTTATAAACTAGAAAGTATGGGTTTGGTTAAACTCAACGGTAATCAAGCTAATGTTATGTGTGAATTATATCGCCTTTATTTTAGCCAACAGCTAGGAAAGCACTCAGGATAGTAATGGTTCTGGTAAACTATTGAAAGACAAATAATCAAAATAAGTAATTCTTGTTCTTAATATGAATTTTATCAATTGTCTGGATAGCAATTCATTTGTTAAGAACGAAAACTAATTTAAAATTTTAAATCAAATGAACAATTATCGATACCAAATTGGCGGCACTTTAACCAGTGATGCTCCTAGCTATGTTGAGCGTAAAGCAGATATAGAACTTTATGAAGCTTTAAAACAGGGTGAATTTTGCTACATTTTGAGCAGTAGGCAAATGGGCAAATCTTCACTTATGGTCAAAACAAAACATCGCTTGCAAAAAGAAGGTTTTAAATGTGTCACAGTTGATATGACTAATATTGGTTGCGAAAATATAACTCCAGAGCAGTGGTATAAGGGAGTTGTAGGTGACTTATGGTTGGGTTTTAAACTGTTAGGAAAAGTCCATTTAAAAACATGGTGGCAAGAACAAAATGATATTTCTTTGATTCAGAAACTCAGCCGATTTATTTCCGAAATTCTGTTAGTTCAGTTCCCTAACGAAAAACTATTTATTTTTATTGATGAAATTGATAGTATTCTTGGGCTAGATTTTTCTGTTGATGATTTTTTTAGCTTGATTCGGTTCTGTTATAACCAACGATCGATCGATCCAGAGTACGAACGGATTACATTTGCAATTTTCGGTGTTGCTACACCTTCAGACTTAATTTTATATCAAAATCACATTACCCCGTTTAATTTCGGTAAAGCCATACGAGTAAATGGTTTTACATTTGAAGAAGCTCAACCACTATCTTTAGGACTAGATATTAAAGATAATCATCCCCAGAAGGTTTTAAAAGAAGTATTAGCTTGGACAAAAGGACAACCATTTCTTACTCAGAAGTTGTGTGGGCTACTTGTCAGTTTATCTCAAGATGATATAGGTAGAACGCTAAAAATTCCCCCTGGCACAGAAGAATTTTGGATAGAAAATGTAGTGCGATCGCACATCATCGAGCAATGGGAATCACAAGATGAACCTGAGCATTTACGGACAATTCGCGATCGCATTCTCAGAAACGAACAAATCGCCGCTAGATTGCTAGGAATTTATCAGCAAATTCTCCAAGGAATGGAAGTACCAGCCGACGATAGTCGAGAACAAGTAGAACTATTACTATCAGGTTTAGTGGTTAAAAAGCAAGGTTTTCTCCAAATCAAAAACCGAATTTATGAAGAAGTTTTCAGTTTAGAATGGGTTGGAAAAAAGTTAGCTTACTTGCGCCCCTACTATGAAGCCTTCAATGCATGGATAGCCTCAAAGGAAAAGGATAAATCTCGCCTATTGCGCGGACAAGCCTTGACTGATGCCCAAGTTTGGGCACATGGCAAAAGCTTGAGCAATTTAGATTATCGGTTCTTAGCTGCTAGCGAAGAATTAGATCGACAAGAAATGCAGCAAGCGTTAGAAGCTGAACGTGCTAAAGAGGTTGAAGCACGACTTGCAGAACAACAAAAAAGGCTTGCTCAACAAAAGAAAGGTGCGACAATAGTGACACTTTTACTCGTGGGTATGACAATCAAGTTAGCCATTTCTCTAGCATGGGGAGTTTCGCTTTTACGAAAGATTGATGCTTTAGAATCACAGTTAAAATGTAACCAGATAGGACATCATGAAAGAGTAAGAAATGCAAATTCTCGGTTAGATCGATGCTGAGGTAATTTTGAATTTTAGATTAGATAAAATCAAAAGCCGTTATAGAAAGTCCAGAATAATGGTCATTAAAAAACTTAGCTAATGACTCTGCTTAAGATTGGTTAATTTTCCGTTGCCCATTAACCACTTCCCTAACAATCTCAACAGTTCCAAAAACCTCGGCTAAAGAATTTGGTTCCATATCATTCAGGATGGGTAAGAACGTATTTAATAAAATCTATAAGTTAACATGAGTGAAATAAAGCTAAAAAAGCAATCGATGTAAAAATTGTAAGTTGTATCTTACAAATCCTGTTATCAATACAAATAGTTAAGAGGATGAAGCAATTGAGTAACCTAGATAGAGTTTTAGATGCCGCAATGGAGCTTCCCTTAGAGCAGCAAGAAATGCTGGTACAAATTCTTAAGAACCGAATTATTGAAAGTCGGCGAGATGAAATTGCCTCGGATGCAGCAGTTTCCATTGCTGAATTCCAAGCAGGTAGGCTCAAAGTTCAGACTGCTAGTGAAGCAATTCAAGAATTACAGGAATATCTCAATAACTCAAGTGCAGCCGATGTATAAGTTGGTTATTACTAGCAAATTTAAAAGAGCTTTCCGAAAATTTGCTCGTCGTAATGCTGACTTGCAAGCCAGAATAGAAGAAACTATTACTGCTATGGAGAATGATATATTTGCATCTAACTTGGGCACTCACAAGCTAGAGGGAAAGTTATCAGGATTGCTTTCATGCTCTTGTGGATATGATTGTCGGATTGTTTTCTCATTGAAAATCGATGACGAGAATGATGAACAAGTTGTTCTTTTGCTAGACATTGGTACTCATGACGATGTTTATTAGATCAAGTGCGATCGCTAACACAAAGCCAGGTCTAACCAAAGCTGCCGATGATGTAAGTTAAAATCCTGATATCTTTAATAACTACTCACATAGACAGCCCCCGAAAAAGCGATCGCTATGCTTCAGTATCCCAATCTCGAACAAGCGCTAAAATATCACTTCGGTTACGACCAATTCCGCCCCGGACAACGGCAAATTATCGAAGATGCGCTGCAAAATCGAGATTTAATGGTTGTAATGCCGACTGGTGGGGGAAAATCTTTGTGTTTTCAGCTACCAGCGTTGTTAAAAAAGGGACTAACTGTGGTAGTGTCGCCGTTAATTGCTTTGATGCAAGACCAAGTAGAAGCACTGCGAAATAATAATATTAACGCGACATTTCTCAATAGCAGCTTGAATGCTTACCAAGTGCGATCGCGGGAAGAAGCTATCCTCAACGGTAAAGTAAAATTACTATACGTCGCCCCTGAACGTCTCCTCAGTGAAAGGTTTCTCCCATTTATCGATTTAGTTAAAGAAAAAATCGGTATTTCTAGCTTCGCTATTGATGAAGCACACTGCGTTTCGGAATGGGGACACGATTTTCGTCCAGAATATCGCCAGTTAAAATCTCTTAGAAAACGCTATCCTGATGTTCCTACAGTCGCTCTCACCGCCACAGCAACCGATCGCGTCCGTAGTGATATCATTCAACAATTAGGACTAAAGCAACCAAGCATCCATCTTGCCAGTTTTAATCGTGAAAATCTTTATTACGAAGTCCGTCCTAAAACTAAATATGCTTACGCTGAATTATTAGAACTAATTCGAGAAACTGAAGGTTCGACAATTATTTATTCTTTAACTCGTAAAAAAGTTGATGAACTCACTTTTAAACTGCAAAATGATAAGATTGGTGTTCTGCCTTATCACGCCGGATTAACTGATGAGGAACGTAGTAGCAATCAAACGCGATTTATTCGAGATGATGTCCGAGTCATGGTGGCAACAGTTGCCTTTGGCATGGGAATTAATAAACCCGATGTGCGGCTGGTAGTTCACTTTGATATGCCCAGAAATATAGAAAGTTATTATCAAGAATCGGGTCGAGCCGGTAGAGACGGAGAACCATCTCGGTGTACAATCTTTTTCAGCTTTGGTGATGTTAAAACAATTGAATGGAGTATCGAGCAAAAAACTGATCCTCAAGAACAGTTGATTGCTAAACAACAACTGCGACAAATGATCGATTACGCTGAAGGCACTGATTGTCGGCGAACGATTCAACTGGGTTATTTTGGCGAAAGGTTTCCTGGAAATTGCGGTAACTGTGACAATTGTCGTCATCCCAAACCCATGCAAGATTGGACAATTGAAGCCATGAAGTTTCTATCTTGTGTGGCGCGTTGCAAAGAAAGGTTTGGAATGCTGCACATAATTGATGTGTTGCGCGGGGCAAAAAAAGACAAAATTCTTCAGTACGAACACGATAAACTTTCTACTTATGGTATTGGTAAAGATAGAACTCTAGATGAATGGCGAATGTTGGGGCGATCGCTTTTACATCAAGGGTTAATAGAACAAACTAGCGATGGTTACTCAGTTTTAAAACTAAATGCCTTAAGTTGGGAAGTAATGCGAAAACAACGCACAGTTTCGCTAGCTGTAACCACAGTTCAAAAGATTACCTGGGAACAGGGGAGTGAAAAAGCAGAAGAAGCAGAAGTATTATTACAGAAGTTGCGATCGCTACGCAAACAATTAGCTGATGAGCAATCTGTACCACCTTACGTCATATTCCACGATTCCACTTTAAAATTGATGGTACAGGTGCAACCCCAAAACTTAGCTGAATTCGCCAAACTTTCTGGTGTAGGTAGTCATAAACTCGCTCAATATGGCGAAAAATTTATTACAGAAATTCGCGCCTATCGCCAAGAAAAAGGTTTGCAAAATAAATCTGTTACTTCCGTATCTTCTGCCAAATCATCTTCTTCTTACACCGAATTACAAACATTGCAATTGCATCAACAAGGTTTAAATATCGCTCAAATTGCCCAAAAGCGCAACCTTAGTCCAACAACGGTTAGCAATCATCTAGAAAAACTAATTGAGAAAAATCAGCCAGTTGATTTAAATCAATTAATACCTCTAGAACATCAGCAAAAAATTTGGCAAGTTTTAGAAGTACTCGGTGACATTTCACTGACTCCCATCAAAGAACAACTAGGTGAAGGCTATACTTTTGATGAGATTCGTTTAGTAAGGAGTAAATGGCGGCGGGAAAATCGTAAGTGATGATTTGCTTAAGACGAGTATTACAACAAAAAAATCATTTTATTATTAGGAATAATAATAAAACCTATTTATGATTAAAATGCAAGAGCAAGATTAAAGGAGTTAGCCGATGAGTGAGATGCTAACAGCAGGAGTACACTGGACAATTCACGATGTCGAACTCTTCGCAGAAAATGAGGGGACGCGCTACGAGATAGTTGATGGAGAATTATTTGTCAGTAGGGCATCTCATTTCAAGCATCAGCAAACTTGTGGTAGGATTTTCGGACAACTTGATGTTTGGTCAGAGTCTACTGGTTTAGGGGAAGTTATTCCTAGCCCTGGTGTTTTGTTTTCAGAATCAGATAGTGTGATTCCTGATGTAGTTTGGGCTACTAAAGAAACCTTGGCGCTAACATTGGATGAAGCGGGACATTTAACTGGCGCACCAGATTTGGTAGTCGAAGTATTGTCTCTTAGCAACGAAGACTTAAGACGAGATAAGGAAGCTAAACTTAAACTTTATTCTTCCAGAGGAGTCAAAGAATATTGGATTGCTGATTGGCGATCGCGTAAACTAGAGGTCTATCGACGCGAACAAACTCAACTTAACTTAGTAGCAACCTTATTTAGTAATGATAATATAATTTCTCCACTATTGCCTGGTTTTAGCTGTACTGTAGACCAGTTTTTTCCTGTATAAATTTTAGGTGGAATGGAAAAACAAATTTCAAGTAACACATTAACTAAAGTCCAGGTACTGATTATGGCGATCGCATCTGGTGTGTGTGTTGCTAACATTTATTATAATCAGCCAATCCTCAAAGATATTGCATCTTCTTTTCGAGTCAGTGAAGGCGAAGCTGGTAGCATATCTGTGCTTTCGCAAGTTGGTTATGGTTTTGGGCTTTTCTTTTTAATCCCTTTGGGCGATAAAATCAACAAGAAAAAATTAATTCTTTCCTTACTCGGATGTTTGTTTTGTTTGTTGCTACTCATGACCTTTTCACAAAATATCATTGAAGTTTGGATATTAAGTGTAGCGATTGGGATTGCAACAGTATCGGCTCAGGTTATTCTTCCCTTAGCAGCAAGTATAGATAGAGTAACTACAGGTCAAACTGTAGGCAACATTTTTACTGGTATATTGATTGGAGTTTTAGGGGCAAGGGTTTTTAGTGGATATATTGCTGAATGGTTGAATTGGCGTTATGTATATGGATTTTCAGCAGTAATGGTTTTAATTGTTACAATCTTACTAAATATATATTTACCTAATATCAAAAATGAATTTAACGGCTACTATTTGGAATTATTAAAATCAACACTTCAACAATTGAAACGTTTTTCTTTGTTAAGAGAAACGTCTTTAATTGGCGGGTTATTGTTTGGTGTATTTTGCTCATTTTGGACAACGCTAACTTTCCATTTAAGCGGAGCGCCTTTTTATTTTCAATCTGACAAAATTGGGATGTATGGCTTTGTGGCGATCGCAGGTGCATTGATGGCACCAATTTTTGGTAAACTAGCCGATCGAGGTAACTCGCAACGTTCCTTGACTATTGCGGTATCGCTGGTGATTGCAAGTTTAGTAATTGCCAAAATTGCTTCTAATTCAGCGATCGCGATCGCCGTTGCTGTATTGTTACTAGATGTAGGTGTACAGGCAATTCAAGTCACCAATGTAGCAAGGATATACACTCTTGATGCTCAATCGAATAGCCGTATCAACACAGTTTACATTACTAGCTATTTTATCGGTGGTGCTGTAGGTACTAGTATTGGTCTATTATGCTGGAATATTGGAGGCTGGAATTTGGTAACTTGGCAAATGTTAGTTTTTACTTTGCTTGGATTCTTTATTATTGTTAGACCTAAAATTACTAGAGCAAAAACAAATGAAGAATAACAAACAATCCGCGCCAATAAAGTCAAATTAAGCTGCTATAAATCTTTTTTATAGTAAAAATATAATTTATGTTTGGGAAATATGCACATTCCTTTTTTCCAAAATGAGATGTATATAACTTTCATTAAGATATCGCCTTGCACCAATAACTAAATTTTCTCTTCATCAAGGCGATATCTAGAGACAATCGGCTTATATTACGAAAAATTGGGCATCTCAGAGTTAGAAACTTCTGATGTCGTATTGCTTTGCCTTTTCGTAGACAAAATTACTAGCAATTTAGGCAGTGCAAGACAAGCAACAGTATTTAGCAGCGTCAATAATATACCATCGATTAAACTCATGTGCGATCGCCTTTATTTCAAAATTGGTGTTTACTATATTTTTAGTTTGCATCAAAATTAGTACAATTGCTTAAAAACAGTATTTTAATTTCTGTTATCGGATATAAGCTAATTAAATAGATTTTTATAATTTCTAGGACTAGACCTTTCAAAGTGGGTAAAATTTTAGTCGACAAATTTCTATTTAAGCCCTTTTCTCTGCGTTATCTGCGCCTCTGTAGTTCAAGAAATTGCTTTTAAACCGTTCTAGACACCAGGGGTTCTCCCCGTTTTAGCAACTGACGCAGTGCATAGTAAAAAGTAGAGATTTTAGGAGCCGCCTTGAAAGGGCTAGTCTTAAATATTATTTTCTTGACAAGCCGAAATTAATTACTATAGTCTATTAATTTACACGTTTTTCAGTAGAACAAATAATAATCATGAGCAAAAGAGTTAGCATTTTGCTAGTAGCAGTATTGCTTGCAAATTATACAGCAGTAAAGCCTTCTAGTGCTACAGAAGAGAATCGTGCTTTCCTTGCTAATAATATTAACTCTATAGCCTCTACTCCAATTAACATAGCACAAGCTATAGAACCTAGAGTTATAAAGCTTCGTCTAGCAGATTCTGGAGTCTCAGTAGGAAGTGTTTTGTCTTGGGGATTTGCTGGTTTGATTCAAAAAAGATCCACTGATTGGGTTCGTTTAGAACTGACTGATAATCAAGTAAAAGTAGTACATACAACAAGAACAACTAATTGGCTAACTCAAGTTTCTAAATGGTGGGATCATCCTGTAAGAAAAATTGCTTTTAAGCCAGATACTTGTAAAGTAGATAGCGTGTCAAATCAAGGTGGTTCAGATATAGAAACCCAACTGAGAGAGATAAAGAGGCTATACGATTCTAAGTTAATAACTGAGCAACAGTATCAAGACTTGCAGCGTAAAGTTATTAATCAAATAAGTACAACCCCAAATCAAAATACCACTAGTAACTCTGAATGTGTTCTATTAGGAGAAAATGCAACCGTGCAACTACAAAATATTAGTTTACTCACTAAGGGGGAATTTAAAATTGAATATTTAGAAGGTAATGAATGGAAATATGCAGCTTTTAGAGTACCCGAAAAAGAATATAAGTAACGGACTACAACAATATAGGAATTCGGTTTAATTTTTGAAAATATACGTAGGATGTGTTAGCGACAGCGTAACGCATCAAACCCTTGACAAGAGTGCGTTACGAACTCCGTTCTAACACACTCTACAATACCTAATTCCGTTCAAAATAGGACTTACGCATACTCTACGAATTCTTAGGGTTCTTGGCGACTTGGCGGTTCGATAAATTAAGCTTTTTGGCAATTTTTGCGTAAGTCCTGCAAAAATCAAATAGTAATCCTATAGACTTCCAAAACATAAATTATCCAAAATTAGTTGTAGAGGCAATTCATGAATTGCCTCTACAACATGGATATATTTCTAGCCTTTCCTGATTGGATGAGGTACATCATATTAAGTAGGGTTAGGGAGAATCAAAACCTAACTTAACCATATTTAAGAAGACGTAAGCCCTCTAAGCGGACAGCTTCAGGGTATAAAAATTTGTAAATATTGCAATTTGGAGATTGAATATCATAACGGCCTGTAGCCTTAAACGTAGCCAGAGAACAACCACCCGTACACCAGTATTTCCATTCACATGTACGACAGCCTTCTTTTTCCTCAACGGATAAATTTTGAATACCTGTTTTATCTTGTCGCACAACACTTAAAGGATCTTCACTGTCAATTGAGGATACAGTTTTATGTAGCTGCATCTGACATTTGGCAATTTGTCCTTGATAATCAAATACAAGATAACTTTGCCCAACTCCGCAAGTTCGTTTATGAGCAGATGATAAATTAGCGCGGTCAACTAATGAACCTAATAAACTTCGATTAGGTAAATTCAATTCAATAACTTTGAATGCTGCTAACATTCCCTGAATCATTCTAGATTCTTCTAGTTGTAAGTCTTCGTAAGAAGCTGAAAGTTCATTCTCACGATAGAAATTTAAACTAAAAGGCAAATTATGCTCTAATATCCATTCAATTAAATCGGGTAATCCTTCTGCATTCCGCCCGCTAATGGTGATAGAAATATCGGGTATAAGTCCATTTTGCAAAGCAATCTTAATGCCCCGTTCAACCTCTTGAAACGAACCCTTTCCGCCTGCATAAGTTCGTTGGATATTGTGGAAATCTGATAATCCATCTAGTGAAATCATGAGACGCAGGTTCAATGTTTTAAGCATCTCAATAATCTCAGGTGTAATCAATGTTCCATTACTGAGAACAACTCCATCTAATATAATACCTCTTTCTTTGCTAATAGATTGAGCGTATAAATGCAGTTCTTTAATTAAAGGATAGCATAATAATGCTTCTCCTCCAGCATACTTTAGTTTGACGCGGCGGTAATTATTTAAGCTAGCAGAGCGAAATGTAGATTCAATAGCTGCTCTACCTATATCTATTGGCATATCCCTTGCTAAATGAGGAAGGTAGCAGTAGTCACATCTTAAGTTACAGCGATCGGTGATATGTAACCATGCTGATAAAGTTTCTGGTATTTCATTTAGGTTAAATGAGCTATTATTTTTAGGAACAATTAAGCGGGCTTGATATAGTTCTTGAATAGCTGTCTGTAAATCGATTTTGTTAATATGATAATTATCTATTGTGATATTATTTAGCTTATGAGGCTTTGTAAATAAATTTAGTAGATATAATGCAGATTTATTCAGAACTACTACTTTATGATTAGTCCCATAACAAATAGAATAAGTATCATCTAGATTCATTATTTGCGAGTTAGGAGATATTACAAACTCTGTTTCAAATATCCCTAGAGATAATGATATATCTGAGCTTAATTCTGCTAAAGGGGATAAGTCACAGGCACAATCTCCTCCATCGCAATCGCATTGTCCAGTTGGTATGCAGGTAGAATTGAGAGAAACTAAAATTCTGGGTCGATCAATTTTTTTACTAAGCATGAGAAGATGGCTGTTTTGTTGCACGGATTCTAGTCAGGAACATTTGTTGATCGCACCATTCTTTGAGGGCTTTATTATCTTGCCAGTGATTTTTAAGTTGCTGGATTAGGGTTTTAGAAAGTTCTATAGGCAAGCGTTCAATTTTCTTTTGGAGTAGATTTAACTCATGTTTAATTGAATACGGCCCAAAACCTCCATCCTGGAAGATTTGGGGTATGCCTTGAGCATATTTCGCAAAGGCAAGATCGTAGTTCGCTTCTTGAAATGCCACATCACCTTCAATCCGTAATATTCGACCAAAGTATAGTTGATAGGTATTTTGATATGACTGGAAGCGATCGCTAAGTTCTCGTGCATAATCTGAAATACGCTGGTATGCTTTTGCATAATAATCGAACTCTGCTTTCCCTACTAGGCTATCGATGGCATATCGCCTGTCATTGTACTCTAGACTAGTCTGGTAAGAGCGATCGTTTAATTTGAGAGCTTGTTCTTGTAGCGTGCGATCGCACTTTTGAAACCCAAGATGCCAATAAACACTGGCAGTTTGGTGCAAAATTCCAGGCAATTCCTCTTCAATTCCATATTTTTCTGCCAGTTTCAGGCTTTTTTCTAAAGCATTTTGAGCCTGACTTAGCACCTCTAAATCCCATTTTACCTGTGTTACATCCCAAACCGCTTCATTTACTACCTCGGCACTAAACCACTGATTTAAGCCTAACTGAAAGTATGCTCTACACAATATTCGATTATCATCTTCCTCATTGTTGTTGCAACGACTTAATGCTTTTTCAAGTAACTGTTTAGCTTTAATATAGTTTCCCTCATTTACCCAAATAGTTGCAGAGGCAATTTCGGCGTTGGCTATTTCGCGTTCAGTTTCCACACTCGACCACATATCAATAGCAGCTTTAAAACACTGTTCAGACTTGATATAATTTTTTTGTAGTCCGTATAAATATCCCAAGTTATTCTGAATACTAGCCATAACTTGAGTTAACCCTTTGTTAGGAGTGTCAATCTCCATCGCAGCATCCCAACCTAATTTATAATATTTTTCAGCATCGTTAAAATTGTTGAGTTGTCGATAAAGATAACCAACCAGATTGGCTACAGGCGGAATAGCAGATGATAGTTTCTTGCCTTGAACTAGAGATAAACATTTTTGCTGATATTGCAAAGCTTCGTCATAAAGATGTAACTTGGCATTCAGCATTCCTAAAACATTGCAAAGGTC
Organism: Nostoc sp. DedVER02; assembly: GCF_034530675.2. NCBI lineage: Bacteria > Bacillati > Cyanobacteriota > Cyanophyceae > Nostocales > Nostocaceae > Nostoc > Nostoc sp. DedVER02. The sequence goes on along the minus strand of NZ_JAVRCP020000017.1, from coordinate 28,526 downwards.
TGCTTGATGAGAAGAATTAGAAGATTTTTCAGCTAGCATTACCTCTAACTTTCTCACCTCATTTTTGGTTGTACTTTTGTCTTGAAGGGCGTGAACTAGCTTTGCTTCAAAAATAATCAATTTAAATCTTTGATCGGGGTCTAGCTCATTTTCAAACTCTTTTATAACTGCTAATAATTGATTAACAAAACTAAATTTTTTGGATTGAGTACGGATTGTATTAGTAACTTCATGCCAAGTGTCAAAGCCTGTTGTCGGGTCAGAGTATAAAGCATTCCATAGCCATCGCGTAGTATTGAATTCGCGCAATTGTTTTAGTTCTTCAATTTGAAACTCAATATTAGCAGCTTTATTAGAATTTTCTGAGTAAAGTTGAATCTCTAATATTCTTTTTTGTGGGCCTAGCTGATAATCTTTTTTCTCAAAATATTTGGCAGCAATCTGACTATCTCGTTTTCTCCATTCAAAACTAGGGTCAATATCTGCCCATACATATTTATTAACCAAGTCGCGCACAATATCATGCAATGATATTTGATTACCATTCATTACTGGTTTAATAAAAAAGTAGCTTTGGGCATCAATAAATAATTGTTGAGCATCTTCTATCGATAGTTCTAATAAATTAGCAATATCAGAACTATCTAATGGATAAATACGTGAAAGTAACAGAGTTAGCCTATCCATTGATGTGCGAAGCTGGGTAATATGTCGAACCATCTCAGCTTCAAATCCGCCTATTTTTTCCAACCTAGCTGGAATAGTTTCTATATCTTCACTCTCTAACCAGTCTGGAATAACTTCTCGATAAGCATATTCTACTCCAAATTCAATCATGATGGGACTACCACCAGAAAGAAAAATTATTTTTTGAACTAAGTCTTTTCCCAGACTAAAGTGAAGTTGCTCTTCCTTAGAAAGAATATATGTTTGCACATCTTCACGAGTAAATTCGTTTAACTGTAAATAAGTTAATTCTTCTTTTTCTAATGACTTTTCAAAAATTTGACGGGCAATGCTAGGGCGGCCTGCTAAAATTAATACGGCATTATCTAGTTGTTGGCATAGATTACTAATATATTCCCAAACTTCCGCCCTTACCTCTGCTTGTCCTAACTTCTCAACCGTATCAATTAGAAATACTAGTCTCTGTTCTTTAGATTTCCGATTAATCTCATCGACTAGAAACTTTTCAAGTTGTCTGCGTTCTTCTTGGTATGCGGTTTGACTGAGGTGGTTTTCATCTTCTCGTAGTTGTCGTAAGCGGAGCAGCCATTCTTGATATGTAGTGTCATACAATTGCTTGGCGATTTGAGTGCATAAATCTTCTGCATCATTAAAAATAGGAGTATCGCAATCAATAATTTTACTTGTCCCAAACTGAACTTTATTTAGGCGGCTTTGTAATTCTCGAAGTAACCAAGTTTTGCCAATTCCGCCTCTACCCTCCACCAAAACAACGTGCAGCGTATTAGCTTCTTGAACCAGAGAAATAATTCTATTTAGATGTTCTTCACGACCAACAAACTCTAATTTATCTATTTCAGGCATAATATTAGGACTCCTATTTGATTTCTGTAAAAATTCACCAATCCCAATTCCCAATTCCCTAATTAGTTATTTTGAATAGCTTCGTCAAGTTTATGAATTAAATATCTATAGGGTGTATCATTATATTCGTCATTGTGGAGGTAGTAATTTACAAGAAACTGAAATTCCCAGTCATGCTCTACTTCAGATTTAAGCGTAGATAGAAATTCATGGGTTTGCTCTCGGTCTGTATTGCGGAATATTCCAATAGTCTCTTCAACAGTTTCATCAAAGAAACTTCTGCGAAGTTCTTGTCGATATGCAAGACTATCAGCACCACAATTGATAAATCCAGCGTGTTGCTGAAGACTTTGAAAAAAATACTGCATTGACCAAGTTCCCGCCACAGCAGAATCATTTTTTGATTTAAGCTCGTGAACATATTCCCAGCAAATTTGAGCCGCTTCGCCACACAACCTTTGAAAGCTATCAGGCGAACTTTCTCGAAGCAGACCAATAACTAGCAGCCGACGTGTCATTCCATCTTTGATAATCGTTTTGTCACGAGTAAAAATAGATGTTTTTGTCAGTTCAGCGTTTAATTTAAAACTATCATCACTAAAAGGTAACTGAAATCTTCTAACAGCTTCCTTTAATATCCAATGACCATTTAGTATGGGGAAAATACTCAGTTTTTCAATAGATTCATAGAGATGATTATTTTCTTTAGTCAAACTTTCTTTAATCTGATCTCTACAATGTCTGAGGGTTTTTTCCCATAATTTGCTCCCATAACTCTTTAAAAATAAATTAACTGTATAACCACCTCCTCGATAAACTTTTAGGGCTTCAGCAATCCCTGCTGGATGTCCGCCAGTTAAATATAGTAAGTGTCCTGCAAGTAGTGACAAACTTTCTGAAGTCATCTCAATTGGCTTGAGATATTTTGTTGCTGTATCCTGAATTACTTCCCAATTAAAAGGCGAGAGTATTAGTTTAGGAAAAATCCGATCTGAGGGGAGATCGGTAAGACATCGGGCTGCAATTACAACTCGAAGGCTCTTAGAATTATCTTTAAAAAATTGTAATTCCTTCAAACATTTTTCAATTCTCCATCCCAATTCTTTAAGCTGGTCGAAAATTTCGTTTAAGCGTTGTTTGTGTGGGGCATTTCCATCCAGATCGATTAGCAGTACAATACCTTTCTGACCCTGCGATTGCCATTTAGCCCAATTTCTATGTAATAGTAAACCTAAGCGTTCTCCCCAAGGTAGATCCTGTCCTTCTTCGATTTGAAGATTGAGAGAACTAGCTAATTTCTTTTCTAAGTCTTCAATATTTTGATCTCCAGACATAGAAGCGTAAGCGCAACACCATTGTAATTCTTGAAAGCGCTTCTGGATCTGTTTGAGAAATTCTGTTTTTCCGTAACCTTTAGGAGCCGTTATCAGGCGATAAGTAGGAGAATTATTTGCTGTAATTTCAGTAATTGCAGCATCTCGATTAGTGAATGGAATTTTATCAGGATCGACTTGCTCTAAAGATTCTTGATTTAGCTGGTTTAATTCTGAATCAGCTTTTTTTATTTCTTCAAATTTATTATCCAGTTGTCTTTGCAATTTATTCTTATCTACATCATTAACTGTCCATCCTATTTGGTCGCTAATACTTTCAATGTCACTTTTTAAACGGACTATTAGCTGCTCAAGATATTTTTTTCGTAAATCTGAGGAATTTTTCATTGCATTTAAATGGCATTAAGTTCGCTTTCTACTCGACCGAGTTCTTGGAGTATGGTGTTGATTTGCCGTTGAATGATATTGCGATCGCTCGCAGCAAGTGTATAGTTAAGCTGGTTGTAAGCTGCTTCATAGTCACTGCTTAAAACCTCAAAGCGTTGTTGCAACGTCTTAATTTTGAGTTGTTGTACCCGACTCGGAGTATTCTGAGTATGTGCATTTGATGAAATCGGTAAGGTTATTTCATCCCATGCTTTGCTCAATACATCCGCCGGAATCATGAAAGCAGTCTTGATATTTTCTCGCTGTTTCTCCGCCGCCACAGCCATACCAACCACTCCTGCAAGGGTTTCATCCCATATCGGCGCACCACTAAAGCCGGGTTCTATCCTGTACCCAGTTACCTTACTATCTTCTAATTGCACCCATCCCTTTCCTTGCCCGTCTCGCAACACCCCCGTAGACCAAACGCCATCATTGTGTCCGTGAGGAAAACCAAATATGCGGAAAGGATGCGCCCAGACGTTACTAGCTGAGATTAACTTAATAGGTTGCGTTTCATAAGGTAACTGTCCTTGTATTTGCAACCCAGCAATATCTTCAGGTTCGGAACTTGATACGTTGTTAACAACAGGTTGCCAAAAAACAACTTTAGCTTTTAGCTTTTGCCCTGATGCAATTAACGGGAAATCTAAGTAAATATCATTAATAGGAATTTCAACTATATCCTGTGGTAAAGATAGAGCCAAGGTAACAACGTGAGCGCATGTCAGGATATAATTTTGACTTCGCCCAGAGACTAAAAAACCTACACCAACTACCGCACCATTCGGATGAAAAATCCGAGCGATCGCTGACCTAAAAGCTGGAATATAATTATCTGCAATGGATGCCATCTGTTACTATGCCTTATTTTGCTTCCATTTCAAGGTAATTTCGTAGTTAGCTTCACCACCTACAGAAGTGAAAATTGCACCCGCAACAGCATTTAATTTAATCCCAAATTTCACTTCTACCTCATCAGCAGGTGTATTAAGCTGACTCAGTTTGACGATAATTGCTGAAGCTACAGGTTGTATTTGGTCTAATACTTCATCAAATTTCTTTTTAGCTTCAACTACCATTTGTCCAGCATCAGGTCTAGCAACACGGACAAGAGAATTACTATTTTCTGGCTCATCAACTTCCGCTAAAAATTTTGTGCCATCTTCTAAAGAGAACTCTGTGATTTGTTTATGAGTCATGGTGAAACCTGTTATTTTGAACTAATAGTTGAATGTGGAGATAATCAAGATAAGTTACAGATTTTTTACACAATCTTTTTTTCTTGTAAATAGCTAGGTGAAAATATATCAATATTATTTGAAGTCCCGATCAACCTTGATATGAGCAATGAATCGCTCACTACGAATAATACTTGCTACAAACTTTGTTTGGGTCAATACTAGAAGTTTGTGAAGTTTCTTAAGAAATCGACCAACTTCCGGCTATTTGGGCATTAAAGCTGTTTGGCTCTCATGTAATAGATTTAACAATTAATATATTAATTGTTATATTAGTTATATCTGTACTCTAAGTTCAATTAGTAATTATACTGAGTTAAACTCTGGCAAGGAAACAAAGGTGTAGTGGAAGCCTAAGAGTTTCAAGTAGTTATTCGCCTTGTACTTGAGTCTTAACGGGCTGTTCAGTTAAGTCAGGAGATGTGATTTATGGGGTTTTGCGACCTTATAGCAATCCTGAATCATTGTTGAGAAACAAGAACCCCGACTTCCTAAAGAAGCCGGGGTTCTATTAGTTGCAGTTATTACAAAAAAGTAAATACTCTACTGAACGATGCGATCGCACTGTGAAAGTATGTACGTACTATTCAATCAGCTTGTGTGGAAATGATAAATACTTACAGCATAGGAGTTTCAGCAATTATAGTTGGATGAGCGTTAGCGTAGATCGTCGCAGATATCGCTGAAATAATTAGACGAAAAAATCCGATATCAGAAAAAATAAATTTTTCCAATTTAGTAAATAGCCCATCAATTCGGAGAACATTTGGAACAAAAATCAGGGCTGAATTTGCAGTATTGACTACCCGTTAATGAGTAAACTGTACAATAAGGAAAACTCGTAAGTTCAATTTTGGCTGCTCGCAATTTTGAACCATTCCGCGACACTTCATCAGAATTGGTTTTATCAGCCAGAAACATAGCTACAAGCTTAGGAAACACTACGCAAAAAGTAATATTGAGCAGCGTCAATAGTATAGCGTCTATCAAATTCATAGGTAATCATCTCCCGTGACAAATAGGCGACACCGAATAGCCCGTCGTAGACATTGCTGTTTTGAGGTGCAAGCATAATATTATGTGTAGGATTCACGTTCAGCCCATCTATTGCTTGCACTCTATGTAAACTAACTTTAACATAAATTTTTGTAAATATAAACGTGGAATTTCTGGACTTATTCTACACAGAAGGGAATGTGGATAATAAGGATGGTTATTGTAGCGGGATAACAAAATAAACTAGAAAAACGATTAATTTATGATATTTAGGTAAGGTGTTATGTCAAAAAACCAAACCGCGTCTTCTTTTTTATCTAACATCAGTGAGCGAGAACGTGAAGGCTTAAAGCGGTTGGTAGATTACACAAATGTGGAATCGCTACCAGAAGTTTGGCCTTTAGCGGCTCAACGATTTGGTGATATTGTTGCTCTCCGTAGCCCTCACGGTAAACCAGAAGCCGTGATTACTTATACACAGTTAGCGGAGCAAATACAATTATTTGCTGCTGGTTTACAGGCGTTGGGAGTGAAAGTAGGCGATCGCATTTCCTTAATTTCTGACAACAGTCCTCGCTGGTTTATTGCCGATCAAGGCATCATGACTGCTGGAGGAGTTGATGCGGTGCGTAGTTCCCAAGCGGAAAAAGAGGAATTGCTGTTTATCATCGCTAATAGCGGTAGCACGGCAATAGTAGTTGAGGATTTAAAGACACTTAAAAAATTACAAGATCGTCTCAACGATTTACCAATTCAGTTTGCAATCTTACTTTCAGATGAAGCACCACCGACAGACGAAACCCTAAAGGTGCTGAATTTTGCACAGTTGCTCGAAATTGGGAAAAATCATAATTTTGTACCAGTTAAACAAAATCGTGATGCTTTGGCGACCCTAATTTATACATCTGGCACTACGGGTAAACCGAAAGGTGTGATGCTGTCTTATAGCAATTTGCTCCACCAAGTGATAACTATGGGGACAGTATTGCAACCAAATGCGGGCGATATTGTTCTCAGTATCTTACCTTCGTGGCATAGCTACGAACGAACTGTTGAATATTACCTACTATCTCAGGGTTGTACGCAAGTTTATACTAACTTGCGCTCTGTGAAAGGAGATTTGAGACAATTTAAACCCAATTACATGGTGGGTGTCCCCCGCCTTTGGGAATCAATTTATGAAGGAGTGCAAAAGCAGTTTCGCGAACAACCAGCGAATAAACAACGCTTAGTTAACTTTTTGTTGGGAATTAGCGATAAATATATCAAAGCGCGGCGAACTGCTCAGGGATTAGATTTAAATAATCTTCATGCTTCAGCCATCGAACGATTAGCAGCTAAAATCCAAGCATTGGCTTTATTACCCCTCCACACCTTGGGAGAACGACTAGTTTATGCCAAAGTGCGAGAAGCCACAGGAGGACAAGTCAAGCAGATGATTAGCGGCGGTGGTGCGCTTCCCAGACATATCGATAACTTCTTTGAAATTATTGGTGTGCAAATTTTGCAAGGCTATGGCTTAACCGAAACTTCTCCTGTAACCCATGTGCGCCGTCCTTGGCGAAATTTAATTGGCGCATCAGGGCTACCACTCCCCGCTACAGAAGCTAAAATTGTAGATCCTGAGACAAGAAAGCCTTTGCCAATAGAGAAGCGAGGCTTAGTATTGTTGAGGGGCCCGCAGATTATGAAAGGCTATTACCAAAATCCTGAAGCGACAGCGAAAGCAATTGATGCGGAAGGTTGGTTTGATAGCGGCGATTTGGGTTGGCTGACAGCGCAAGATGACTTAGTGCTGACTGGCAGAGCAAAGGATACGATTGTATTGACTAATGGGGAAAACATCGAGCCACAGCCGATTGAAGATGCCTGTTTGCGATCGCCATACATCGATCAAATTATGCTCGTTGGTCAAGATCAGCGCAGCCTGGGAGCCTTAATTGTCCCCAATGTCGAAGCCATAGAAAAATGGGTGCAAAACGATCCGGCTACTTCTTCACCTAGTCAACAAATTGACTGGGAGAGTAGAATGATCCAGGATTTATTTCGGCAAGAATTGAATCGAGAAGTGCAAAATCGTCCAGGCTATCGACCGGATGACCGCATTGGGACATTCAAACTCATTCTAGAACCGTTTTCCATCGAAAATGGTTTGATGACACAAACACTAAAAGTTCGCCGGCATGTCGTCACGGAACGTTATCACGATATTATTGACGGCATGTTTGCCTGATAATTCCACCTCCCAACTGTAAAGAGTGAACGTGAAATATTTATGGATGTCTCCAAATCTAATTTGCTTCTAAAACGTGTCGTTAACGTCAAAGTCATTGTGACTCCCCTTTGGAAAGAGGAAGTACAACAGCAGCTGCAAACCCAGATCAATCAACTCGATCAGCAATTGCAACAGCTAGATGTAGAAGGACAAAGAGCGATCGCAGCAATTCAAAAGCAGAGTCTGCAACCACCAGGCCCCCAGACCCTTCAACAAATTGACAATATCCAACTCCAAGTCAATCAAAAGAAAAGTGAATTCCTAGAGCAAAAAAATCAGTTGCTGCAAAATCTCCAGCAAGTGCAGTTTCTCCAGCAAGATCAAGAAGTCAACCAATTCCAAATGGAAGGCTTTTTCCGGGTAGAGATAGGAGATAACCTAATTAGCAAAATGCAAGTCGAAATCGTCCTGCGCGACGGCGTTGTAGAAGAAATTCGCGGCGACATTTAGAAAGTTATGAGTTATGAGTTATGAGTTATGAGTTTAAATTCCTAACTCCTCACTCTTAACTCTCCACTTCTAACTCCTAACTAATTCTTCACTCCAGCCCAAACTATTTGCCAGACTGGAGGAGAGCTAATAAATAGCGATCGCCCGAAGGCAGACATTTCAACTCGATATTTAACTGCACTAACTGCATCATTACCCCGCTTAAATTGCGTAATCGTCACAAGGGCTTGATTTCGTTGCGGATAAGCTACCTCTACCTTTCGCGTTCCTCCCACTGGTGCTATGTTGTCAAAGGCATTCAGAGCGAGGGTAGCAGGATCGCTACCTTGGAGAGATGAGTTGATATTTCCTAAAGGTATAGTTTTATAATCGAAACGATCTGAGTATGCCACAACCTCTTGAGACTGATGTATTGCTCCCACCTGCTGGGTTTGCCCATAACTAGTCTCAACAATCGGTGCAGATTGCTGGTACTGGGTAAAATATACTCCCGTGCCAGCACTGGCAATGATACCTAATATCACAATTAAAAAGAATTTCAGCTTTGCCGACATAAAAGTAAACAGGAATTTCAAATAGGTTTATTACCAATTTTGAATTCTAGATTGAACTGCATCCCATATCCTCTACCTGCGGAAGCTCTTGTATCTTAAGCATTGGTGTCTGAGGAGTATAAAGAGCAATCCCATTTAATCTGTGAGAAACTCGTGGTGTTTTTTGCAAGTCAACGCTAAAACGAGATCGAGATATTGGCTAACCCTTGAGGATAGCTCTATGTTATAGACCTCCAATTCGTATTTAGGTTCCTAAGTCATTTGTCATTAGCTCCCAATGCCCAATGCCCAACCTAAAATATAAACAGTCTAAAACTCTCGCGCCAAGATACAATTCGATCTGATAAAAGCTGTTAAAGTCCATTAACCATTGATTCCCAAACCACCCTATGAGCATTCACGAAGTATTTATGCCGGCGCTGAGTTCCACTATGACCGAAGGCAAAATCGTCTCTTGGGTGAAATCGCCAGGTGACAAAGTGGAAAAAGGCGAAACAGTGGTGGTTGTAGAGTCAGATAAGGCAGATATGGATGTAGAAACCTTTTACGAAGGCTTTCTTGCCCATATCATAGTTGAAGCTGGTGAAACTGCCCCGGTAGGATCTGCGATCGCCTTCATTGCCGAAACGGAAGCTGAAATTGAACAGGCAAAATCTCTTGCCAATTCCGGCGGCGCTGCTGCTAGTACTACCTCTTCCCCTGAACCAATCCCCGCCACAGCCTCAACCTCAACACCTGCCTTAGCGTCTCAAAACGGGTCTAACCATAAAGAAGGAAGACTTGTTGCTTCACCCCGCGCCCGCAAGTTAGCCAAAGAACTCAAAGTTGATTTAACTACACTCCAAGGCAGTGGCCCCTACGGTCGCATTGTCGCCGGAGATGTAGAAGCATTGTCTAATAAGGGCAAACAACCCGCCCCTGCCCCAGTTGCCCCACTAGCACCTGTACCAACCAGTGCCCCAGTTGCACCACCAGCACCTCGCACACCAGCACCCGCGCCAGTGGTAGCGGCTGTTCCTGGTCAAACCGTGCCTCTAACTACCTTCCAAAACGCCGTAGTGCGGAACATGGTAGCCACCATATCCGTGCCCGTCTTCCGTGTCGGTTATACAATTACTACTGACGGATTAGACAAACTTTATAAACAAATTAAATCCAAAGGCGTGACAATGACAGCGCTACTGGCGAAAGCTGTAGCAGTGACATTGCAAAAACACCCATTGTTAAATGCCAGCTACTCAGACCAGGGTATTGTTTATCATTCTGATATCAACATTTCCGTAGCTGTGGCAATGGATGATGGTGGATTAATTACACCCGTACTGCAAAATGCAGATGCAGTGGATATTTATTCTCTATCGCGTACTTGGAAGTCTTTGGTAGAACGTGCCAGGACAAAACAACTACAGCCCCAAGAATACAATAGTGGTACTTTTACCCTGTCAAACTTGGGGATGTTTGGCGTGGATAAATTTGATGCGATTTTACCGCCTGGACAAGGTTCAATTTTAGCGATCGGGGCATCCCGTCCACAAGTGGTAGCAACACCCGACGGTTTATTTGGCGTGCGGCAACAAATGCAGGTGAATATTACTTCTGACCACCGGATTATTTACGGGGCCCATGCTGCGGCTTTCTTGCAAGATTTAGCAAAATTGATTGAGACGAACCCTCAATCTTTGACAATGTAATTTTGAAAAGACACCAAATTTAAATGTTAGCGCTATCAGCGAGCAGCAGTTTTTCGTAGAGTAGCGCTAACAATAAACAATACTTAAACTAAATTTTTAATAGACCAACTATGTAGCGATATCACATCTCTACATGAGTTTATGTCCAAACTGATATCAAAGTGACATACGACAACACCCAGAAATATCTGGTTGAGCAGTATCCAGAAGATTTTATCCGCTACTTGCTCACATCTGAGGCAACAAATATCCAGATTCTCAAAACAGAATTAAATCAAGAACCAATTCGTGCCGATTCAGTAACCTTTTTGAAAACTGCCAATCAAATACTGCATTTAGAGTTTCAAACCTTACCAGCATCGACTCCACCCTTGCCACTGCGGATGTTGGACTATTGGGTACGACTATATCGACAATATAATTGTGATATCGAGCAGGTAGTGATTTTTCTTAAACCGACAACTTCACAAGCTGTCTTTGTAGATCAATTTACTGCCCGCAATACTACCCACCGTTACCGGGTCATCCGAATTTGGGAACAGGATCCAGAACCTTTATTGTTATCTCCTGGTTTATTACCTTTGGCAACTTTGGCGCGAACAGATTCTCCTCAAAGCTTACTTCAACAGGTAGCAGTTCAGGTGAGTATGATTGAAGAAGGAGCCACCAAGCAGAGTATCTCGCTATGTACCCAACTTCTAGCAGGGTTGGTATTCGAGCCAGAACTAATTCGTCAGTTTTTAAGGAGAGAAGATATGAGAGAATCTGCCATCTATCAAGAAATTCTTCAAGAAGGACTGCAAGAAGGTAGACAACGAGGCATTGAACAAGGTCTTGAACAAGGTCTTGAACAAGGAAGACAATCAGAACTAAGGCTAGTGATGCGTCTATTAACTCGTCGGCTTGGTTCAATTAATTCTCAGTTACAATCTCGGTTGCAAGAGTTGTCCTTGTCTCAGTTAGAGGACTTGGGTGAAGTATTACTAGATTTTGTCAGTGAAGCTGATTTGATAAATTGGCTTAATACAATAGAAAATTAGAGTTTGCTTTAAACCTTTCGATCACTTACAAAAAAAATCAGATTTTCATACCAAGCTCCTTGCTCGGTAGTTTCTACTTCAATTTTTTGACGAAATTCTGCTTTTAATTCTGCCATTTGCTTTAATGAAAGTTCTAACAAGGGATTTTCAGGATGAAACCATCCACCTTCCATTCTTTAGCTTGTTCTAGATTGCAGTAGAAACCTAGTTATTGGGTATTCACTTCAATATCTTTAAAACCAGCTTCTGCAAGCAGATGATGACATTTTTCGGGTGTGCCTGTTGGCTCATTGATACTTGTCAGTGAAATGCCATGTTTGTTACAGATTTCGATTATAAGTGGCGCTCCACAAGATTCCTCAGAGCAACAAGAAAAACCGACAGTTCCTCCTGGCTTACCACTGTTAGGGGGAAAGAGTTAATTCACGAAAAGCTTGGGTCGTGTTGATGTTAGGAAAACCAAAATTGATTAAACAACTACAAAGTTGCTGACGCTTAGTGAAGATACACCATCTAATTGTGCGAATTTTATCTGAGTAAATTGGCTATCGCTGCCATCTTGGTCGAAATAAAGCGCCTTTGAACTACTGTCGAAAATAAATCGCTGATCTTTTGTTGTTGCAGTTGTGCCAAGGGTAAACTGACTAGAAAGGATTAAACTCGGTGATAAACCCCCACCGAAACCCGCAGCAGATACTTGAATGTGGTCAATGCTAGTGAAGTCGTAGATAATATCAAGCCTTTCATTATAACTATTGAAAACAAAGGTATCTTGATTTGCACCACCCGTCAGGACATCATTACCACCACCACCTATCAATACATCACTCCCATTACCACCAATTAGAGTATCATTATCATTACCACCGTTGAGAGTATTACTGCCGCCAGCACCAAAGGCAGATAGATAATCATTACCATCCCCACCTTTTAGTAAGCTACTCTTATATGAATACTCAACAGTTAAGCGATCGCTACCTGTACCACCATCTAGTATATTAGTACTAAATGAGCCGTTAGCATTTAAGGTGTCATTACCTGTACTGCCCTTCAAAGTGAAAAACGTGTTATCGAAGTGAAAGACAGCGCCAGTAGCAGATAGATAATCATCTCCATCGCCACCATCTAGTATATTTGTGCCAGATGAAGAGTCTGCGTAAATGAAATCGTTACCCGTACCACCATTCAGGAAGTTACCGCCATAGGTAGCGTAAGCATTTAAGGTGTCATCACCTGCACCACCATTCAGGGTATTACTGCTGCCAAGGAAGCCGGAGTAACTTCTAGCAATAGATAAATAATCATTGCCATCACCACCATCTAGTCGGCTCGCTCCACCTGTAGCTTCTGCATATAAAAAGTCGTTACCTGTACCACCATAGATAGTATTCTTATTACGTGAATTGTCGTTAACACGTAAGAAATCGTTACCTGCACCGCCATTGAGGGTGTCATTGCCACCACTATTGCCGTTAAGTGTATCGTCGCCGTTGCTGCCTACAATATTGTCGTCATAAGCTGTACCTTTGATGTCTAATCGTTCGATATTCTTGTAGCGGACTTGATTTGTGTCAGCAGTAATGGAACCTTGGTTAGTGCTAGGGTCGTATGTTGAGGTGATGCCTGCGATCGCATTACTATAGTCAATATACAAGTAATCATTACCTATCCCTCCATCAACTGTTTGAGTTACCAAGGAATAGACAATGTTCTCTGGGCTACTAATATAGAAAGAGTCATCACCACTACCACCATTGAAAGTGTTAGCACCCTGAACTTCATAGGCATAAAAAGTATCTGCTCCGTTTCCACCTGAAACTGTATTCTTGCCTTTCCATTGATAATTAATGTCAAGGGTGTCATTTCCATCACCTCCGTCGAGAACATTATTACCAGCAGACAAATTAGCTCCAATATAATCATTTCCGGTTCCACCCCGAAGGGTATTGTTTCCTACGGTGTAGCGAGCAGAAAGACTATCATTCCCAGAACCACCATCTAAGATATTTTTTCCATAAGAGAAGGAAACATCTAAGGTATCGTTTCCAATTCCACCTTTGAGGGTGTTATTTCCAGTTGAGCTATAAACGTAAAGTTCATCATTTCCCGCTCCACCATCTAAAAGGTTGTTCCCAGTGGAGTTGGCGGCATAGAAGGAATCATCACCGGCTTCTCCGTATAGACTATTATTACCTTCTTCTCCGTTTAAATAGTCATTACCTTCACCACCATAAAGAGAGTCATTACCTAACCCTCCATAAAGTTTGTCATTATCTTCACCACCATAAAGAGAGTCATCACCTAACCTTCCATAGAGGTTATCGTCTCCGGCAAATCCTATGATAGTATCATTTTCATTACCACCATAAAGAAAATCAAGGTAATTTTTGTCATCTGTCCCCTTGATAATTGCCATAATTTTGGCTCCCTTCAAATCAAAGTTTTATACAGTTTTTAATTGGCATTTAGCGCTGTTGTAATACACTAAATGATTGACCGAAAGTTTGCACCATTGGCAGAATTTGTGTCGCCTCATAGAGACACAAATTCTGTATACAATTTGACCCTACTAATGGGTTTACTGATAATACTTTAATAGTTGTCTAACGTTTTTCAGAAATATCTCTAGCCTTGGGAACGCACGCTAACAACAGATACGTTAGAGCAATAAATCATCTCAGGCTCTTATTAACGATCTTTGGAGCCAATAGTAATTTAGCCAAATATGTCAAACAATAAATGGCTGTTAAATCTGCCAGTGAAGTTATAAGACTTCAATTAATAAGTTATCACTCTGTCAGCAGAGAGTATTTTCTTTGACACTAAACTTTACTTTCTTCTATTCAAATGATTGCTTCCTTAAAAACTCAAGGCTTATATACATGATGAGTTAAGATCATCATCTATCATCTGTAACTTGGGGCAATGGATCAATATTCAGGCATTAGACAAAAGTCTTAAATACGACTACGTATACAAGATGGTAAATTTGAAGCTGATTATGGAGATTCACCCAAGCGGTTAAGGTCGATTCGCTTAACCGATAAAGTATTAGAGAAACTATGAAAAATAGCTAGGAAAAATCAAGTAACCAGAAGTGAAGTGATAAACATTTTCGCTCGCGGTAGCGAATTGTATTAAGTATTATCTCTAGGCAACTTGATATCTATGCACTTACCTCAGTATACCTCTGCGTTTAAAAAATAAAAAAGGTGGGCATTGCCCACCCTACTTAATTTATCCTTTGACACAAAGAACTTGTTTTAGTGTGGCTACAACTTCAACTAAATCTGCTTGATTTGCCATCACTTGTTCTATAGGTTTATAAGCACCAGGAATTTCATCTAGCACACCTTCATCTTTCCGGCATTCTACACCATTTGTTTGCTCAATTAAATCATCAAGTGTGTAGACATTTTTTGCCTTATTTCTAGACATCAAACGCCCCGCACCATGAGAACAAGAACAGAAGCTGTGGGTATTACCTTTACCCTTAACAATGAAAGACTTTGCCCCCATTGAGCCAGGAATAATCCCATAATCTTCAGTCTGGGCACGGACTGCACCTTTACGAGTTACGTATACATCCTCGTCAAAATGCACTTCTTTTTCGGCGTAATTGTGATGACAATTAACTTGCAATAAAGGTTTAGTTGCTTTCCCACCTACCAGATGTTTTTCAACTATGTGCTTAAAACGCGCCATCATCACATCGCGGTTGACACGTGCATAGTTTTGTGACCATTGCAAATCATGCCAGTATGCTTGGAATTCTGGCGTACCAGCGACAAAATGAGCTAAATCAGGGTCAGGTAATTTATCACCTGCCATTTTTGCTAATTCTCTGGCTGTGTGAATATGACACTGGGCGAGTTTATTGCCGATGTTACGCGAACCTGAATGCAGCATCAGCCAAACTTGATTCTCTGTATCGAGGCACACTTCAATAAAATGGTTTCCTCCACCGAGAGAACCCATCTGTTTCATTGCTTTACTTTGTAGGTCTTGCACACCACGATGCAAGTCTTTAAAATCATCCCAATGTTGCCAGTTGCTGACAGATTTTTCAACGTCTTTGTTTTCGTTGAATCCAGTAGGGATTGCTGCTTCAATATCCAGGCGAATTTTCTTCAGTTTACCTTTGATTTGTTCGGCAGTAAATGATGTTTTGATAGCGCTCATTCCGCAACCAATATCCACACCCACAGCAGCAGGAATAATTGCCTCTTTGGTTGCAATTACAGAACCAACCAAAGCACCTTTTCCTAAGTGAACATCTGGCATTAATGCCACGTGCTTAAAGACAAATGGTAATGATGCTACATTCTTGGCCATCTTGGTTTCTTCGGGGCCCAATGAGTGATTTGCCCAAGATAAGACGGGTGCTGGGGTAGTAATTTCTAACTTTTCGTAGGGCATAATTTATTCTATTTTGGAGTTTAAATTTTAAGTTTTGGATTGGGCTTATAGCACTGATAATTATGACTTATAACCCATTACCTAGTTAGTTGTAGCAATTTAAATGTTGTATTGTCTCTCATTTGACTTGCTCAATTTTCGTGAAGCTGAAGAACTATTTTTAGGGGGTAGCATTTTTGTACTACAAATGTAACAAATCAAATTACAAAAGTCAAGCTAATACCACAGACAGAAAGCAAGTATTTAGAAGATATATTAAAATTTGTAAAGAAAATCACTTTGTTTAAATAACCCCTTAAAGTTCTGACACAATATGGCAGTGCGTCAAGATACAATCTGGGAACGTTTTTTGTCCCCTGTAGTGCGTCTTTTAATTGATGAAGACGGGTTACGGCGTTATGCTGATAGTATTGACTGGGAAAAAGAGTGCGATCGCTATCGACGAGATGATGTCATAATTCCCTCGTACTACAGTAGTCAAAATTTTCATGGGATTACAGGCGGATATCTGACTTCCGGTGCAGCAGTCACTTACGATCCGATTACCCAATATGTTGTGCCGCCGAATGAAACTATTGTCCGTCAGGCTTTAGTTGATGCCGTCAAGGTAAAACCACGACGCATACTTGATTTAGGCTGTGGTACAGGTTCCACTACTTTAATGTTAAAGCAGGCTTTCCCGGATGCGGAAGTTATTGGTTTGGATTTATCACCCTATATGCTAGTAAGGGCAGAAGATAAAGCTAGAAATGCTGGTTTAGATATAGCGTGGCGACACGGGAATGCAGAAAAAACTGGCTTGAGTGACGCAACATTTGACTTGGTTACAGCTTCTTTGCTATTCCATGAAACACCAGATGCAGTATCTCTAGCAATTTTGCGGGAAAGCTTTCGGTTGCTGGTAACTGGAGGGCAAGTACTAATTCTAGATGGAAATCAAAAGACTCTGCGGCAGCTAGAATGGCTTAATGATGTTTTTGAGGAGCCATATATTCGTGAGTATGCTGCTGGTAGTATAGAGGCGAATATGGGTGCAGCTGGATTTGAAGCGGTGCGATCGCAGGATGTATGGTGGATAAATCAGATCACTAGCGGCGTTAAACCGATCGCAACTGAAAATATCCGTCGCTATACTGCCACATCAATAGATAATGATTTGGAGGGACTTGGATCTCCAGCATTTGGCATAATGGCATGAGTTTAAAGGCAGTTCTCTTTGATTTTAATGGTGTCATCATTAACGATGAGCCAATCCACCTGCAACTGATCGATGAGATTCTCATTCAAGAAAATCTCCAACCTCAAAAAGTGAGTGAGCGTCAAGCTTCTTTAGGACGCACTGACCGCGCTTGTTTTCAGCAACTACTCGCTAATCGTGGTAGAGTAGGCGATGAAAAGTATTTAACTCAGTTGCTATACCGCAAAGCAGAAGCCTATGTGGTGGAATTAGAGAAAATCGAGAAACTGCCTTTATATCCAGGTGTAGAAGACTTAATATATCAGGTGCGATCGCGGAATCTGAAACTAGGTTTAGTCAGTGGCGCTATTCGCAAAGAAATAGAATTGGTACTCCATCGCGCCAAACTAGACCAACATTTTAAAATTATCGTTGCGGGTGATGACATCACCACCAGTAAACCAGAACCCGATGGTTATTTACTGGCGGTAAAACGTCTGAATCAAGAATATCCCGAATTGAATCTTCAACCACACGAGTGTCTGGCCATTGAGGATACTCCAGCAGGTATTGCAGCAGCAAAGCGATCACACATGCAAGTTGTAGGTATAGCGAATACTTACCCATTTCATATGCTCCAGCGCTGCTGTAACTGGACTGTTGATTATCTCAGTGATTTAGAACTCGAACGGGTGCAAAAGGTTTATTCCCAAAAAGAGCCTCAGCCATCGGCAACTGAATGTTAGAATACTATATGGTGATACTGTATTGAGTTAATGAGTAATATTACTCTTGACTTAGTATAGGTTTTGGGGAATTAGCTCAGTTGGTAGAGTGCTGCGATCGCACCGCAGAGGCCATCGGTTCGAATCCGTTATTCTCCATGTACATTCGCACATTATATGTCGCGTCTCTCAAATTGATGTCGCTGGGACTATTTTTCGGAGTCAATTCGATTATTCTGAGTTTTCGCAAATTAATGTCGTTTTGTCTTACTATTGACTACATAATAAGTTATTAATCCAAGTGCATTATTCGATTATTTATAATTGTTCGATCGCAGCACTCCTTTCAACCCTCCCATGATCAGCCCTACTTTATAACCATTTTAAAGTCTTATTAAGACAAGTTAACAACCTATCTTCAACCCACCCCTAGTCGGGATGGTAATTGAAACTCTTACGAAAATTTCCGATTGAGAGGGTTCCTTTGATCTTTCAACCCACCCCTAGTCGGGATGGTAATTGAAACGCAGCATACTTGCCCAGTATGCTGCAAACAAGGGGAACTGTATCTTTCAACCCACCCCTAGTCGGGATGGTAATTGAAACCCCGCCCGTCTAGACCCTTGCCAATACAGGTTTCCAGATGCGATTTTGGCAGACCTGTTTAAAAACTTGTTTTTTTGCTCTCAAGTGAGGACATTCATTAATATTCAAATGAGTCAAATCAATACTGGACAAGGGATTCAAGACTTTGGCAGATCCCCAGGGTTTTTGCCCTCACTTTGGTTCGCCAAAAAAAATCTTTAGGAGGATTCCCCCGACGAAGGGGGTGATTCAGTAGCCACCACTGTGGAAATCCACATCGTTATAAATAACGACTATGGCTAAAAGCCTTACTCCTTATTGCTGGGAGCGCACCTATCCCATCTATAGAATCCTACAGATGGCAGCATCAGAAGCAGGCAGCTACCAGGGCCAGAAAGCATGACAGTCTTCCAACTGCCAAACTAACCCAGATTTTTCACAGTACAGAGGCTCTAAAGAACATGAACTGCGGCGCTGTTGTATCCATATTATATTTTCAAGGTTCAGATTAGTAAACTAAATTAGTGCAGCTTGACGTTCTTGGTAAGCAAAGAGGGCTAAATCTCGCGCTTTTTCCTGTGGACTGCCTCTAATTGGCTGTGTCCCAATTTCAGTAGAGATTCCAGCTTGTGCAGCTTGAGATTGAATACTCTCGATTAATCGTCCATAACTCCAGCGATGAACGCTAATCCGATATTCTTTGGCGTATTTTTGTTGAGCTTCCTTGTAACCAGGACATTTTTTTTCTGCTTTGGATTGAATTTCACTGCTGATTTGCTCCCGCATATCCCGCAGTTTGGGAAGAAGTATGCTGTCAGCTTGATAGGTTATTGCGATCGCAATAATTGCATTAGCCAA
Source organism: Nostoc sp. DedVER02 (assembly GCF_034530675.2). NCBI lineage: Bacteria > Bacillati > Cyanobacteriota > Cyanophyceae > Nostocales > Nostocaceae > Nostoc > Nostoc sp. DedVER02. The sequence continues at coordinate 9,204 of NZ_JAVRCP020000017.1, read as the reverse complement.
TAATCTATCGACATATTGCCCTAACTCTGATTCACCAAAGGAGTTGGGTGCATTCTGTTTCTGAGCTTTGTGACGTTCATGAGATAGGCGTTGCTGCTGCTGTCGCTGGCGATTGAGAAGATTGTAGTTTTTACCAAGTAGTTGTTTGACACCGCGATAAGCTAGAACTTCACCTTTAACAACATCTACCACGGCTACTGTTACTGGCTTTTCTAGACCAAAACTAACGCCAACTAGGATTGAGGGTTGTCCATGATAATTAGGCTTACTGGGACGAGGGAAAGGGTTATGAATTCGATCTAACGTGGATTGCTGACGAGTAATAGAAGCTTGCCGTTGAGGGTTGAGGTCATCTTTCTGTTTTTGTTTCACTAAAATTTTGGTAATTTTTGTGACTTTCTCTTCAATTACCTGTTGAGTTCCTTCATTAGTCAACATCCGAGTATCTAAAGCACAGTAAAGATTTAGTTGATTTACTTTCCAAGGTTCACCTTTTTGCTCACCTGACAGCCAAACAAGCCTTCCTGAGCGGAGAGTAAACAAACTGCTTGAGTATTGGTTTTTACTATTGCGTTTAATTTCTTGATCTTCTAAAAAGCGTTGAAAATAGTGCAAATGACGCTTATCGCAGTAAATCTCAAAGGTCAGTTTTCCCAAGCTATTGAACCGAACAAAGAGACGATTTTTTTCATTTTTTAACCATGTCATATCTTCGTTAGATTCGTAAGCTACAGGAAAGGGGACATCAGCAGTTTTTCTTAAAAGTGCTGCTTGCCAAGCTTTTGCCTCTTTTTCATTTTGAGGAACATTGGCTGTGGCAATTTCTAAAGTTTCTAACCACTCTTCGCCTGTCAAATCTCTACCTTTAGGTATGCGACTTTGGAGTTGGTCTTTTAATCGCTCAATTTCTATTTCCTTTTTGCGTCTATTTCTAGTAAATTCTTCTGGTTCTTCGTCGAGTTCACTGATTTTACAGTTATTTTTCAGCAGATATACGAGAGCGCAACGAGTATGAGGGTCTTGTGTTTCTTCGTAAGTGGTTAAAAAAATTTGAAAAAGTGAAGATTTTTTAGTTTTTTTGCCCTTTTTCTGGTTATTATTCTGCTCGGACTGGGGAGTAAATTTGGTAAGAAGTTCGATCGCTTTAGTACGAATTAAGTTTAAGCTACATTGACTTTCTTGCTCCAGTTCAAGATCACTTTTGAGGATTGTGAGCCAACGTTCTTTCCCTTCTATTTGGTACTTTCTTCGTTTTTGTAAAGCAAACCAGGATTTGTATACATAATCCACTAGAGCGATCGCTGAGGTGTAAAAGCGTCCAGGTTGACCTGCAAAACGCTCTTGGGTTTTGAGGGAGTTAACAAGCGTTTTGAGAAATTCGGTAGGTATTTTGCCTTTTTTTAGCCAGGTTTCAAATTCTGGATGTTTTCCTACCTGTGCCAATAATTCATTGACGAGTGGTGTATTTTTTTCAGCCATCAGTTCCCACAGTTGATGGAGAATGTCTTCTTCAGCAACCAAGCGACATTGAATTGTAATAACGCTCATGGTGTCCTCAGCTTTGTGGATTCGCTAACACTGACAAGGTTGTTAATTGTTTTTTACCTCTTTAAATATAGCGTAACACCGCAATAGCGCAACACCGCAAATGTTTTTTTACTGAGAGGCTGTGCAAAAATGAAAACCGCAAACTTTGGCTTCAAATTACGATGGCAGAAGAAACTAGAGAGGTTAGGGGGAGACTCCCTAAAGGCTTAAAAATCGCGTTTGAAATTGCCTGTGCGCGTCTGGAAGTAACGCAAACTGCGGCTTTGGAGGAGGCGATTAAGGATTGGTTGCAAAAAAAAGAGTCTTCAGAAAAACAGCAATAGGAAAATTGAGGGATGGGTTTGCTATCAGTGATGTTTACTGCCACAAACTTCACTATTGAGTCAAGTCGGAGATTATGATGCTGATGGCTTAAGATTTCGTGATAATTTCCGGATAAAGCTTATAGTCTCTGCTATTCCCGTTATGAGACTGCCCACCAAAATCTTCAAGAGATTCAAAACTTAAACTTTTGCCCATCACCTTTCCAATTAGCGCTAGCAAATTATTTGCCCGCATCTGGAAAAATGCTTCAAAGTTATCACCTCGTAAAGTTTTTGGAGATATAGCGTGCGATCGCAATATTTCATCAAGTCTTGTAACTGATGTCCCAGAAAGTTTAAACTCCTCTAAATAAACCGAAGGTGCTTTACTTCCAATCTTTTTGTTTGTTTTGGCACTTAGAGGGGTGCGGTTAATCAAGCAATTATACTTTTTGGGGTCAATGCCTTTTTTGCGACACCATGCCACAGGGAAGATATGGTGCGAATCTATCTGTTCTTCAAAATAAATCACATCATTGATTTCTTCCCCACTACACCAATCAATTGCCCCCTCACGTCGTAGTAAAGCAGCTAAACCCTGATACACTGCACCGTAACGTTTTCTGACACTAATTAACCTATCAAAAGAAAAATCCGCTTGTAGAATAGTGAGCGGCAGTGAACCACCTGCTAACCATTCTGGTACTTCTATAACGTCTCGCCCAGCTCGTGCCTCATACCAGCGTGTATATATTTCACCAAACATCCCGCACCATAGCCAGCGTTCCAGCATAGAACGTATCTGAAAAGAACGGGAGCGCTCTCCCAGAACAGTAAAAATGGTACTGAGGATGACTAATTGAATGGGGTAAGCTAAATCATCTGCATCAAAGATTTTTTGGTTATAAAGAAAGCGAGCAGACTCTTCAAAACCTCTGGTAATTGGGTCAGCCCATTTCTGATATTCTTCTTTGGTGAGTTTTAGTACTTCAGAGCGACCGCAAGCAACACCCGGTAGTTTATCGACATTCCAGCCTTTTTTTAAAGCTTCTATCCTCTTAGCGTAACTGGCGATCAACGTAACTGCTTGTACAAAATCAGTGCTTCGTAGCTTTCGCAATACTTTTAATAATTTGAAGCGATTTTCCCGTTGCTTCCAATCATCTCTCAAGCTGAAATCAGCAGTACAATAGCTGGAACTCATTAAATCGAAATAATTAAGGTCACAGCCAGAAGTATTTGTATCCTCAAAGACTTGGCAAACAGCTTCTTTTGGTAAGGAGTCACGCAGTTGGATAACAGGTATCTGATAATGCTCGAATTTCTTGAGAATTTCTAGTTCTAAAGTATCAATTAATTCCAGCTTTTGAGGATTGTATCGCCAATGCTTAGAGAATTTACTACGCCATTCCGAAAAAAAGAAAACCTTGGATAAAGGAAACAAGAGCGCCTCATATTCTTTTTCGGGAGTAGAACAATCAATTAAGGTTCCGGAAAAAATTCGCATAATTTTGGATTCTGGCAACACAACGATCGCTGTAGTGCGATCGCACTCTGGGTTGAGGCATTTTTTGATATCTAGGTAGTACCACTTTTTGAGAATTTTCTGGCTTTTTTGGTCTTTGATGCATACAGGTAGCTCAGATAGCAGCACCATAAACAAAGCTGTCAGGCGTTGCTGACCGTCAAGGATTAATAGGTTTGGAGTAGAATTTTCTGGTTTTAATACCCCATTGACTAGGCGGGGTTTGAATTGTCGGCTTTGATTACCTTGCTGAAGCATCATTACTGCGCCAATTGGGTAAGCCAGAGATATGCTGGCAAGCAGACGACGCACATGGATATCGTCCCAAACCCAATCTCGTTGAAAATCTGGAAGTTGGATACGTCCAGTTTTAATGTCTTTCATGACATCAAGGAGAAAATATTTAGTGATGTCAAAGGTAGAGATTGAGTCCATTGGATGTTCTGCCATTTTTGTCATCAAGAAAGATGCGGCTACTCGCTACAGGTAGTACTTCTGTACCTCAGCCTAAGATTCTCTTTGGGGTAACAGCAAGGGGTTTTTGGGGCAGTTGGTCGTGAGTAGCGATCGCTTTTGCTTAGTCTTGAGGAAAGTCTGGTGGTAAAGTAGCAATTCCCTTTGCAACGAGATGTTTAAATTGATTAATTAGGTCTGCTTGCCGTAAAATTCGGGTAACGTATTTGGGTCGTCGGCGAAAGCCTGTCCCCCAATCTTTAACAGTTTTTGGACTAGTACCTGTAACGTCTGCGATCGCATTAATGCAAGCTTTGCGATAATTGCGTCCTGGTTCGTGAGTAACCCAACGACGGCAATACTCCATCGGTTCTAGGGGCAACTGACAGAGGATATCAATTTGATGTTTGTTTTGGTGGGATTGCCTCCCAGTTTGCATCTTGAGCGTTGGTGAGTTAGTAAGGTTTACAGCAGCAGGGAATTGTGAAGACACCAAGCTACTGCACCCAAAACCCATACTTGCTGACCTCAACTTAAGAAATATCTGCTCTTAGCACAAGTATTTTAGTCACGATTCACGAGTAAATTATTGTTGCGGAAAGTCAGGGGGTAGGACTATTTTTTTGATTTGGTTGAGCATATCAGCCATGCGTAAAATATGCGCTGCATAATTGGGGCGCTTCTCAAAGTTGGAACCCCAATTACCTATAGTCCTTGGACTCAGCCCAGTTGCTTCCGCAAGAGCGGCTATGCAGGCTTTTCTGTACCCCCGGTCATTGGGGGACATATCAACCCATTTTTTACAGTATTCCATCGGCTCCAAGGGCTTTTCACTGAGCGCATCGATTCTATATTCAGCCCTTGGAGGAATGATGTCTATTACCCTACTTGATTTGAGTAACACGTTTACTCACGATTCATGTCTATTCTGATAAACATCATCAGTTTTAGAACGTGAGCAGGTAGGGTACAGATATTTCTTGACCATCCCAGGTTAAGCTGCAAAACGTGCAAAAATGAAAGCCGCAAGTTTTAGCTTCAAATTAGGATGGGAGAAGAAACTAGAGAGGTTAGGGGGAGGCTCAAGACTTAAAAATCGCGTTTGAAATTGCCTGTACGCGTCTGGAAATGACACAAACTGCGGCTTTGGAGGAGGCGATTAGAGATTGGTTGCAAAAAAAAGAGTCCCCTGTTGATGGCAAGTCACAGGGGAGTTAAAGGGTTATGGTTAAAATTACTGGGGTATTTGTATAATTATGCTACAAATGTTGGATTACTGGTTTCTTTGACTCTGCGATAAATCTCGATTTATCCCTACATCAATCGGAAATTTCAATCTAGGCTTGGGAGTCTGAGATTGCATTAACTATGTAAGATTTTTAATGGTGATGTAACATTTAACGAATCGCACGCTCATTTCACCTTGTAGGTGCAAAATTGTGAGCCAAGCTATTAATATTAAAAATCCCACAGTAAAGCTAAATGTTCGAGCAAACTTTTAAAAATATTGATGATGTTCTCTGGAAGGAAGCGGGTTGTACTACAGAGTTAGATTACACCGAGCAAACGTCTTGGTTGCTGTTTCTGAAGTATTTGGATGATTTGGAGCAGGAAAGGGCGCTAGAGGCGGAACTGGCTGGCAAGCCTTATGAATTTATCATTGATGAGGCACATCGCTGGTCAGCTTGGGCTGCGCCGAAAAAGGCGAATGGTACATTGGATCATGATAATGCGCTGATTGGCGATGATCTGATTGATTATGTCAACCGCAAGCTATTCCCATATTTACAGAGTTTCAAGCAACGGGCTACTAGTCCAGACACCATTGAATACAAGATTGGGGAAATTTTTAGCGAGATTAAGAACAGGTTCCAAAGCGGCTACAGCTTGCGGGATGCGCTGGAATATATTGATGAGCTACAGTTTCGATCGCAACAGGAGAAACACGAGCTATCCCATCTCTATGAAGCGAAAATCAAAAATATGGGTAATGCGGGGCGTAATGGTGGGGAATATTACACGCCACGTCCTTTGATTCGGGCAATGATTCAAGTGGTAAAGCCGAAGATTGGCGATCGCATTTATGATGGTGCTTGCGGTTCGGCTGGGTTTTTGTGTGAGAGTTACGACTATTTACGTCGGGGTAAGCTGACAACAAAAGAGCTTGAAATACTGCAAAAACATACGTTTACGGGTAAAGAAAAGAAAAGTTTGGCGTATGTGATTGCGATCATGAATATGATTTTGCATGGCATTGATGCGCCGAATATTATCCATACGAACACGCTGACAGAAAATCTCAGTGATATTCAAGATAAGAATCGTTTTGATGTCATCTTGGCTAACCCGCCATTTGGGGGGAAGGAACGCAAGGAAGTACAGCAGAATTTCCCGATTAAGACTGGGGAAACGGCGTTTCTATTTTTGCAGCATTTCATCAAAATCCTGAAGATGGGCGGTAGGGCGGCGGTGGTAATCAAAAACACGTTTCTGTCAAATTCGGATAATGCTTCGCGGGCGTTGCGTCAAGAGCTTTTGAGTAGTTGCAATCTGCACACGATTTTGGATTGTCCGAGTGGGACTTTTATCGGGGCGGGGGTGAAAACAGTGGTGCTGTTTTTTGAGAAAGGAAAGCCCTTTGATTCCGTTCAGGGAACGCCTTTATTTTCTCAGGGAAAACCTTTAACTCAGGGAATGGCTACTCAGAAAATTTGGTATTACCAACTCGATCCGGGGCGGAATATGGGTAAAACCAATTCCCTAAATGATGAGGATTTGCAGGAATTTGTCGAGTTACAGGCTAGGTTAGCAGAAACAGAAAAGTCTTGGCTTGTGGATATTGCTGATATAGATCGGGTGACGTTCGATCTGTCGGTGAAGAATCCGAATAAGGCTGATGAATCGGCTTTGCGGGAACCGCAGGAAATTTTGGATGAAATTGCTGTATTAGACGCGGAGAGTGCAGAGATTTTAGCTGGTATTGGGGGGATGTTGTGATGAAAGGTTGGGAAACAAAAAATTTAGGTGATGTTTATGATGTCCGAGACGGAACACATGATTCACCAAAGTATTGTGAAAACGGCTACCCACTAATAACATCAAAAAACCTCAAAAGCAATGGTTTAATTTTTGATAACGTAAAATATATTTCGGAAAGTGATTATAAAAAAATAAACGAGAGAAGCGCAGTTCATAAAGGAGATGTCTTGTTTGCAATGATTGGAACAATCGGCAATCCAATTGTTGTTGAAGTTGAGCCAGATTTTGCTATCAAAAATGTTGCTTTATTTAAAGTTTCTCAAAATCAAGATAGTTACTTCTTAAAATACTATCTTCAGACTGATTATGTTCAGTCAAAGATGCAAAAAGAAGCGAAAGGAAGTACACAAAAATTTGTAGGATTAGGGTATTTAAGAAATTTCCCTATAGCCATTCCACCACTTTCTGAACAAAAGCGGATTGTGGCGATTTTGGATGAGGCATTTGAGGGGATTGATAGAGCGATCGCAAACATCGAAAAGAACCTCGCCAACTCCCGTGAACTATTTGAAAGCTATCTAAATGCCATTTTTACCAAGAAAAACAACAGGTGGGAATGGGTCAGTTTGTCTGAGATAACAACCGATATTACTGATGGAGATCATCAACCTCCGCCTAAATCACAATCTGGCATTCCGTTTATTACAATATCGAACATAGATAAACAAAATCGGAAAGTTGATTTCTCTAATACATTTAAAGTTCCACGTAAGGATTCAGGTAGCAGAGTATTGACAAAGAGGACAGTTGAGGAGGAATATCACAGATATGAACCAAAACCTGCCGTACTGTTTTAGACCGAGAAAGCTTGAACCAGTTATCGAAGGAAGAACTGGTAGAGATAATCATTGAGCAGAACAAGGTAATACGTGAGTTACAGAAAATCATCTTAGAATTACAGCAAGAAATAGAGCGTTTAAAAGTTAGTAGAGATTTGGATAGCTCTAATTCGTCAAAACCACCGTCTGGTGACATTTTGAAAAAGAGCGAAAACAAAAAGTTACCAGCCCAAGAGGAATCAAACCAGCCAAAAAAGAAACCAGGTGGGCAACCAGGACATCAAGGCAAAACCCGTAAGGGCTTTGGCAGAGTAGATCGCTATGAAATTATCAGTCCTACGGATTGTGCTTACTGTGGTCAAAAAACATTTGCACCCCTAGCAGTAAAAGTAGAAAAACACGCGGTAGCGCAACTAGTAGAACGTACCATAGAAATAGTGGAATATCAACGCCAAACCTGCGTGTGTGAGAGTTGTGGCAATGTACAAGCTGCCTTTTGGCCAGAAGATATGATTCCAGGACAAGATTTAGGGGTGAAATTACAGGCGTTTTTAGGATGGGCAAATAACTATGCACATATGCCCTATGAAAAACAGCAGGAAATGTTGTGGGAACTGGGGCAAATCGATATTGGGCTGGGGACGTTAGTTGCAACCAATGAACGAATAACTGGAGCAATTGAACCGAGCATCACTGAGTTAAGTAGTTGGCTAAAACAGACGCAGCCGAACATTCATGTGGATGAAACACCTTGCTTGGTCTGTCAAAGGAACCAAAGAATGGTTGTGGGTAGTTGCTAATTCTGAGTTTTGCCTGTTTACTGCGGCTGATACTCGCTCACGATCCGAATTATCAGCAATTTTAGGAACCCAATATCAAGGCGTAATTATCAGCGACGATTTTAGTGTTTACAACGGCTATCAAGCTACTGCCCAACAAAAATGTTTAGCTCATCTACGCCGTCACTTCAAAAAATTAATTCAACTTCCCGGTCTTCATAATCAAGCTATCGGTGAAGCATTTGTTAGTTTAATTGATGAAGCTTTTAGACACTACGCCCAATGGTTCGAGACTCTTGAGTGCGCCAGTTACAACGATTGGGTCAATAAATTCAAAGCTAAGTTGCATTCCTCAATTGCTCAATGGATTGATAAGGCAGGAGCTACCGCAGGCCAACTTTTACGCTCTTTACGCGATAAAGCTCATCAATGGTGGTATTTCCTTAATAACCCTGAAGTGCCTCCTGATAACAATCAGGCTGAACGATCGCTGCGTTTAGCTGTCACTAAACGTAAAGTTAGCGGTGGTTCCCGTTCGATGGAGCGGTTTCAACATACTGCCAATTTATTGACGGTGGTACAAACTTGTCGTCGTCAAAGTAGGTCTGTCATTGATTTTTTTGAGCAAGCTCTAATTGCTGATTCTTATAATTCTCAGTCTCGCCCTTCTTTACTTCCGCAATATTAGACCTGAATCCTTACCTTTTTGATATCTGATAAAAGATTTGGTAGATGTGATTCTGCTTTATAACGTCCTCGACCTCGATAGTTATCTATAC